>JAUXSD010000185.1 GCA_030681525.1 Solirubrobacteraceae bacterium | reverse complement strand
GATTGCGCGCTTCATGGCGGAGGTGCTGTTCTTCCTGGCGGGAATCGGGGCGATTGCGGGGGCGATTGGCGTCGTCGCAGTCCGCAACCCGTTCTACAGCGTGCTCGCGCTCGTCTGCCACCTGCTGTCGCTGGCTGCGCTCTTCCTCCTGCTGCGCGCGGAGTTCGTCGCGGCGGCCCAGGTCGTCGTCTATGCGGGCGCGGTCATGGTGCTCTACGTGTTCGTCGTCGCGTACGTCGGCGGGCAGGACGAGCCGCTCGGCCCGCGCCCCGGACGCGGCCTGCGCCTGACCGCCGGGCTCTGCGGCGCCGCGCTCTTCGTCGAGTTGTGCATCGCGACGCTCGGGTCGGGCCTGAAGGCGATCGACACCGACGGCGCCGCGCTGGCCCCCGGCTACGGGTCGCCCGCGCAGATCGGCGAGCTGCTGCTCACGGACTTCCTGCTGCCGTTCGAGGTCGCGTCGTTCCTGCTGCTGATCGCGGCGGTCGGCGCCGTCGTGCTCGCGCGCCGCCGCGGCGGCCTGACCGCCGCCGAGGAGCAGGCGCAGTACAGCGCGATGGACGTGCTGCGCTCCTCCTACACCGGGACGATGGCCGAGGCCGTCGGCGGGCCGCACGCGCTGCCCAAGCCCGCCGCCTCGGGGATCGACGCCGCGCCCGAGCCCGTCGCCGCGACCACCGAGCGCGTCGAGCACGGCGAGCCGCCGTTCCCGGCGCCTCGTCCCGAAGACGAGGATCAGGACTAGTGGTCACTCCGGTGAGTCCGTGTGCCGTTGGGCGGCTGCTGGCGTCGTCTGGCAAGGACGCACGGAGGAAGGTGTGCCGGTGGCACATAGACGACCGAGGACGCCGCCAGACGGCGATCAGCGGCCGATCCAACGGTGCGCGGGCTTGCCGGAGGGACCACTAAATGGACATCGGCTGGTTTCTCGCGGTCTCGGCCCTGATCTTCGCGGTCGGCGCGGCCGGCGTGCTGACGCGTCGCAGCCCGCTCGTGATCCTGCTCTGCATCGAGCTCATGCTCAACGCGGCGAACCTCGCGCTCATCGCGTTCGCGCGGATGCACGGCAACCACGACGGCCAGATCTTCGCGATCATCGTCATGGTCGTCGCGGCCTGTGAGGTCACCGTCGGCCTCGGCGTGATCGTGGCGATGCACCGCCGCCGCCTGCCGATCGACGTCGACGAGATGCAGGAGCTGCAGGGATGAACTCGGTCAAGCTCTTCGCCTGGTGCACGCTGCTGTTCCCGCTGGCGGGCTGCATCGCGATCGCGCTGTTCGGGCGCCGGCTGCCCGGCCGCGGCGCGGGCTGGCTGGGCACGGGCGCGCTGGCGCTGTCGTTCGCATCGGCGATCGCGACGCTGCTCGCGCTGCAGGGCCAGGACCACGAGCACCGCCAGATCGTCGCGGTGGCGTGGGAGTACGCGAGCTCGGCCGGCGTCGACGCCCAGCTCTCGCTGCTGGTCGACCCGCTGTCGGTCTTCATGATCCTCGTCGTCGCCGGCGTCTCGACGCTGATCCACCTCTACTCGATCAGCTACATCGCCTCGGATGCCGGGTACGTGCGCTTCTTCGCGTACCTGAACTTCTTCGTCTTCTCGATGCTGCTGCTCGTCCTGGCGGGCAACTTCATCCTGCTGATCGTCGGCTGGGCCTTCGTCGGCGCCGCGTCGTACATGCTCATCAGCTTCTGGTACCGGCGCGGGACCGCCACGCGCGCCGGCATCAAGGCCTTCGTCATCAACGTGCTCGGCGACGTCGGCCTCGTGCTCGGCACGTTCTTCATCTTCAAGGAGGTCGGCACGCTGGACTTCCTCGGCACGTTCGAGCGCGCGCCCGCGGTCTTCTCGCCCGGCGACGGCAACCTCACCGCCGGCTGCATCCTGCTGCTCGTCGGGGCGTTCGCGAAGTCCGCCCAGATCCCGCTGCACACCTGGCTGCCCGACGCGATGGAGGGCCCGACCCCGGTCAGCGCGCTGATCCACGCCGCCACGATGGTCACCGCCGGCGTCTACCTCATCGCCCGCATGCACCCGCTCTTCGAGCTGGCCCCGACCGCCGCCGACGTCGGCGCGATCATCGGCTGCATCACGCTGCTCGTCGCCGCGACGATCGCGATCACGGTCACCGACCTCAAGCGCGTGATCGCCTACTCGACGATGTCGCAGATCGGCTACATGATCATGGCCGTCAGCGCGGGCGCCTACGTGGCGGGCCTGTTTCACCTCATGACGCACGCCTTCTTCAAGGCGCTGCTGTTCATGGCCGCCGGCTCGGTGATCGCCGCCATGGCCGGCCAGCAGAACCTCGACAAGATGGGCGGCTTCCGCAAGGCGATGCCGTTCACGTTCGGCTGCATGGTCATCGGCGGCCTCGCGCTGTCGGGGATCCCGCCGTTCTCGGGCTTCTTCTCCAAGGACGAGATCCTGCTGCTGGTCGGCGATCGCGGCGGCTGGTACTGGGGCCTGTACGTCGCCGGCTACGCGGGCGCGTTCCTGACCGGGGTCTACACGTTCCGGATGATCTTCCGCGCGTTCTTCGGCGAGCCCGTGCCCGAGGCGCGCGAGCTCGAGGAGGGCCACCTGCACCACGCCGAGGTCCACACGAACCCCGCCAACGGCGAGGTCGAGGACACCGATGTCGGCTTCCCGGGCCCCGAGCACCACATCGCCGAGCGCGAGCCGACGATGAAGGCGGCGATGGGCGTGCTCGCGCTGCTGGCGATCGTCGGCGGCGCCCTGCAGATCCCCAAGGTCACGCACGTCATCGAGCACTTCCTCGAGCCGACGTTCCACGAGTCGGCGCTGTTCGAGCGCCACCCCAGCGACGGGCTGATCGGCTTCGGCCTGCTGCTCGGCGCGGCGGTCGGGCTGGCCGGCATCGCGATCGCCTACCTCATCTGGGTGCGCAATCCGCAGATCGCGGTGGCCGCGCGTGAGCGCCTGGCCCCGCTGCACAAGCTGTTCGTCAACAAGTGGTACTTCGACGAGCTCATCGACATGCTCGTCGTGCGCCCCTCGCGCTGGTTCGGCGCCTGGTCGCAGCAGACCTTCGAGCGCGTCTTCGTCAACGGCCTGCTGGTCGGCGGGACGACGGGGATCGTGCGCGCCGGATCGTCGGCGGTGCGGGCCGCCCAGACGGGCTTTCTGCGCTACTACACGCTGCTCATCGTCGTCGGGATGGTCGTCATCGCCTTCTACTTCCTCATGAACGCATGACCGTGCACCTGTCGATCGTGCTGTTCGCGCCGCTGGCGTTCGGCGTGCTCGGCCTGCTCGCGCCGCAGCGGCTGGCCAAGTGGCTGGCGCTGCTGGGCTCGGCGCTCGTGCTGGGCTACGCGATCACGCTGCTCATCGACTTCGAGAAGGGCGCGCCGGGACTGCAGTACCTGACGGACGACACCTGGATCGCCGAGCTGGGGATCTCCTACAAGCTCGGCATCGACGGGCTGAACCTCGTGCTGCTGGCGCTGACGGCGATCCTGTGGTTCTCCTGCACGCTGTGGGCGACGCACCGCGAGTGGGAGAGGCCGCGCCTCTTCTACCTGCATTTCATGCTCGCCGAGACCGCCGTGCTCGGCGCGCTGCTCGCGCAGGACCTCGCGCTGTTCGTCGTCTTCTTCGACCTCATGCTGGTGCCGTTCTTCTTCCTCACCGGCCAGTGGGGCGAGGGCCGCCGCGTCCAGGCGACGATGAAGCTCGTCATCTACACGCTCGTCGGCTCGCTGCTCATGCTGACCGCCGCGATCGCCACCGGCGTGCTGGCGGCGGAGGGCCAGGCCGAGCTGTCGTTCGCGTTCAGCGACCTCGCGCAGCGCCCGCTCGCCGAGTCCTCGCAGAACTGGATCTTCCTGTTCTTCGCCGCAGCGTTCCTCGTGAAGATGCCGGCCTTCCCGCTGCACGGATGGATGCCCGACGGCTATCGCTGCATGCCGCTGCCGGTGCTCGCGGTGTTCTCCGGCGTGCTGAGCAAGGTCGCCGCCTACGGCTTCCTGAAGATCTGCCTGCCGCTGTTCCCCGACGCCAGCCAGAACTTCCAGACGCTGCTGCTGCTCATCGCGCTGGCGTCGATCCTGTACGGCTCGGCGATGGCGTTCACGACGACCGAGACCCGCCTGATCCTCGGCTACTCGTCGGTCGCCCAGCTGGGCTTCATCACGCTCGGGATCTTCGCGCTCAACGACCAGGGCGCCCAGGGCGCGCTGCTGCAGGCCTTCAACCACGGGCTCGTCGTCGCGCCGGCGTTCTTCATCGTCGCGCTGCTGGCGGCGCGGGCGGGCGGATCGTCGGATCTGCGTGACATGGGCGGCATCGGCATGCGCGCGCCCGTGCTGGCCACGATGTTCCTCATCGTCGCGTTCGCCACGCTGGCCATGCCGGGCTCGTCGAACTTCGTCGGCGAGTTCTACATCCTGCTCGGGGTCTTCACGGAGAAGATCGTCATCGCCATCGTCGCCACGGCCGGCATCGTGATGGCCTCGGTCTACGCGCTGCGGCTGTACATCGGCGCCGTGCACAACCGCACCGGGCCGCGCGTCGAGTCGCGGGAGATCTCGCTGCGCGAGGGGCTCGTGCTCGTGCCGCTCGTCCTGCTCATCCTGGCCATCGCGCTGTACCCGCAGTTCGCGCTGGAGCGCAGCGAGAAGAGCGTCACCTCGCTGACGGCGCCGCCCGCCGGCGCCACCGCCGAAATGCTGCCCGGCGCCACCCCCTCCGCACCGCTCGAGGCGACCCCATGATCGCCGTGGCCGAGAAGGTCGCCGGCCCGCACATCGACTGGGCCGGGCTGTCGCCGCTCATCGCGGTGTTCGGCGGGGCGCTGATCGTGCTGCTGCTCGGGCTGTCGCGCTCGCGCGCGGCGCGCGAGACCGCCGTCCCGGCGCTCTCGATCCTGGCGCTGGCGATCGCCATCGCGCTCAGCGTCGGCCAGTGGGGCGAGCGCGAGGACCTCATCGCCGGCGCGCTGCGCCTCGACGAGCTGACGCTGGTCCTGACGATCATCTTCTGCGTCGCGGGCATCGCCACCGTGCTGCTGTCGTGGCGCCACGTCGCGCCGCGCGAGGCCGCCCACGGCGAGTACTACGCGCTGCTGCTGACCTCGATCGCGGGCATGATCGTGCTCGTCGCGGCGCAGAACCTCGTGTCGGTGTTCCTCGGCTTCGAGCTGCTGTCGATCCCGCTCTACGTGCTGTGCGCCACCGAGATGCGCCGCGCCTCGTCGCTCGAGTCCGGGCTGAAGTACCTCGTCATCGGATCCGTCGGCTCGGCGACCCTGCTCTACGGCCTGGCGTTCCTCTACGGCGCGACCGGCTCGACGGACTTCGGCGCGATCGCGGAGGCGCTCGGCGGCGTGAGCGAGATCATCGACGACCCGCTGCTGCTGACCGGCATCGCGCTGACGATCGTCGGTCTGGCGTTCAAGGCCTCCGTGGCGCCGTTTCACCAGTGGACGCCCGATGTCTACGAGGGTGCGCCGACGCCGGTCACGGCGTTCATGGCGGTCGCCACGAAGGCCGCGGCATTCGGCGTCATGCTGCGCCTCTTCGACGTCGCGCTGGTCGACGTCGCGATCGACTGGGCGCCGCCGCTCGCCGTGCTCGCCGCGCTCACGATCATCGTCGGCAACGTCGGCGCGCTGGGGCAGACCTCGCTGAAGCGCCTGCTGGCGTACTCGTCGGTCGCGCAGGCGGGCTACATGCTGGCCGGCGTCGTCGTCGCGACGAATCTCGGCCTGCAGGCGACGGTCTTCTACATCGCCGTCAACCTCGTGTTGAACCGCGCGGCGTGCGCCGTCATCGTGGCCCGCGAGCGCGAGACGCCGCTGGGCGACGACATCGCCTCGCTGAACGGGATCGGCGCGACGCGGCCGCTGCTGGCCTGGCCGATGACGATCGCGATGCTCGCGCTGGCCGGGTTCCCGGCGACCGCGGGCTTCATCGGAAAGTTCTATCTCATCGAGGCGGCGGTGGACGACGGCTACACCTGGCTGGCGGTGTTCATCGTCGTCGGCTCGATGATCTCGCTGGCGTACTACCTGAAGGTCATCGCCGCGATCTGGATGACGCCGTCCACCGCCGACGCGGCGACCGCGCCGGCGCCGGCCGCGCCGCTGGCCGGCGGCGACCAGCCCGCATTGGCGGGCGGCTCGGACGAGGCGACGGGCCTGCGCGCCTCCGGCGAGGTCGTCTTCGTCGGGGTGCTCTTCGGGGTGCTGACCGTGGTGCTCGGCATCTTCCCCTCGCCGCTGTTCGACGTCGTGCGCGACGTCGGGTCGGCGTTCGGGCTGTCGTAGCGGCGCTGCGCTGCGTTGGCATCCCTCGTTTGACGAAGTGCTCGGCGGCGACGTCTTCGGCCGGCAGAAACTGCAGCTTTGAGGGGCGTGGGTTGGTGGGGGGTGGCCGCGTTGGGGGGGTCACCTCGAAAGCGTCCTCTATGGGGACGAAATCGCGGCAACCCCCTCCAGAGTCTGTCGCGAGGGGGCCGGCCCCGGAGCCAGTGAGCGGTCCGAAGCGCCAGCGGGTACTAACCCCGCGTGACCATCGACGAACACGCAGCCGACGACGCGCCCGAGGGCGCGGCCACCACGGGCCAGGGCTATCCCGAGGAGCAGCCGCCGGGAGCCGGGATCGACGCCCGCGACCATCCCGAGGACGACGTGACCGACACCGGCGACGCGCCGAGCACGAGCCCCACCCGCGACGGCGATCCGGGCCAGGCGACGGGCAATCCGCGCGCCGCCGGAGGCGACGAAGACCAGTAGCCGTGGCGGTTTCGTCTATTGGACATCAACTGACGTTACATGCTACGGTGGCGTCATGAGCGTCCTCAGCAGTTCCGCCACGATGATCGCCGCCTCGCTGGAGAACAACGCCGGCGGAGCGTCCGCCGCAGACCTCGGTCTCGCCGGAGCCCTGGGTGGCTTCGCGCTGATCTTCATGCTCATGGGCGGCCTCGGCCACCGCGGGGACCTGATCCCCACGCTCGGGTGGTTCGAGCGGTTCTCCGAGAAGGTCTCCGGTCAGCCGGCGTGGGCTTCACTGCCGTGCGGCCTGGCGATCATCTCGCTCATCACCGCGCTGTTCGGCCTGTACTGGGACGTCTCGCTGCACATCGACAAGGGCCGCGACGAGGGCGTCTTCAGCAACCCCAGCCACTGGTTCATCCTCGGCGGCCTGTACGGCATCTTCGCCGCGGGCTTCTTCGCGATCTGCCTCGGCCGCGAGGAGCGCGCCGACCGCCCCGGCCCGACCGCGGTGCGCATCGGCAAGGACTGGTACGCCCCGCTGGGCGGCATCATGATGATGGTCTGCGGGTTCTTCTCGCTCATCGCCTTCCCGCTCGACGACTTCTGGCATCGCCTCTTCGGCCAGGACGTCACGCTCTGGGGCCCGACGCACCTCATGCTCATCGGCGGCGCGGTCATGACGCTCGTGGCGATCGCGATCATCCAGGCCGAGGTCGTGCGGGCGATGAAGACCGCCGGCGTGATGCACAAGGAACTGGCCTGGGTGCGCCACCTGCGCGTCGTCTGGCTGCCGGGCGGCCTGCTCGTCGGCATGTCGACGTTCCAGGGCGAGTTCGATTTCGGCGTGCCGCAGTTTCAGATGGTCTTCCACCCGATGCTGATCATGCTCGCGGCGGGCCTGACGCTCGTCATGACGCGGATCTGGATCGGGCGCGGCGGGATGTTCGGGGCGATCGGCTTCTTTCTCATCGCCCGCTTCCTGCTCGACGTCGTCATCGTGCACAACACGCTCGGCGAGTCGCTGGCGCACTTCCCCCTCTACATCGTCGAGGCGCTCTGCGTCGAGGCCGCGGCGCTCGTCGTCTCCACGCGACGCCCGCTCGCCTTCGGCCTCACCGCCGGCGCCCTGATCGGCACCGTCGGCCTGGCCGCCGAATGGGGCTGGTCGCACGTCTGGATGCCGCTGCCGTGGTCGGCCGAGATCCTGCCCGAGACGATCGCGCTCGGCCTCGGGATGGCGCTCGCCGCGTCGGTGCTCGGCGCCTGGATGGGCGCGCGCCTCTCGGCGGACGATCTGCCCTACTCCGAGACCAAGCACCTGCGCTGGCCCGCCGTCGGGGCGGCCGTCGCGATCTTCGTGATGCTCGCGCTGCCGCTGAACACGCAGGCCGACAGCGACGTGAGCGCCAAGGTCGCGCTGACCAACGTCCAGGGCGGCGCCGAGCGCACGGTCAACGCGACGATCACGCTGACCCCGCGCGACGCGGCCGACAACGCCACTTGGCTGACGATCACCGCCTGGCAGGGCGACGGCCGGCTCATCACCGACCGGCTCGAGCGCGTCGCGCAGGGCGTCTATCGCTCGACGCAGCCGCTCCCCGTCCACGGCGAGTGGAAGACGATGGTCCGGCTGCACGTGGGCAACTCGATCGCGGGCCTGCCGATCTACGCGCCTGAGGACCGCGCGATCCCGGCCCCCGCCGTCCCCGCGCCCGCCAGCTTCGAGCGGGACTTCTACTCCGATCGCCAGCTCCTGCAGCGCGAGATCAAGCCGCAGAGCGACCCGATCACGAACGCCTCGTACGGCACCGTCCTCGCCCTCGCGCTGGGCCTGCTGGCGATGCTCGCCTGGGGCCTGCACCGCGTCGGCACGACCGCCGGGGTCCAGCGCCAGGGACCGCCCGCCTCGGAGTGGCCGGAGGGCGCGGACCTCGACCAGGCCGACGCCCACGTCGTCGCGCACGAGGAGGTCGTGCACGCGACGAACGGCCACGAGGACCTGCCGGACTGGGCGCGGCCCCAGCCGACCGGCTCCGATCGCGAGACCGCCGGCTCCGGATCGCGTCGATGAGCATCATCGAGGAGGTCCCCACCGGCCCGCCCGCGGCCGACGACGGGCGCGGCCGGGCCGTGCCGCACGTGCGCCTCGCGATCGTCGGGACCGGCTTCGCCGGCCTCGGCCTGGCGATCCGCCTCAAGGAGCAGGGCATCGAGGACTTCGTCCTCATCGAGCGCGCCGACGACGTCGGCGGCACCTGGCAGGCCAACACGTACCCGGGCTGCCAGTGCGACGTGCCCTCGCACCTGTACTCGTTCTCGTTCGCGCCGAACCCCGACTGGACGCGCACGTACTCGCGCCAGCCCGAGATCTGGCACTACCTGCGCGACGTGGCGACGTCGCACGGGCTGTACCCGCACATCCACTTCGGCCACGAGCTCAGCGCGGCGGCGTGGGACGACGAGCGCCAGCGCTGGAACGTCGAGACCTCGCGCGGCGCCTGGACCGCGCAGCTGCTCATCGACGCGACCGGCCCGCTGAGCTACCCCCGGATCCCGCGGATCCGCGGCATGGGCAGCTTCAAGGGCAAGATGTTCCACTCCGCCGAGTGGGACCACGGACACGACCTCACCGGTGAGCGCGTCGCGGTCATCGGGACGGGTGCCTCGGCGATCCAGTTCGTCCCGCGGATCGCCGATCGCGTCGGGCAGATGCACGTCTTCCAGCGCACGGCGCCGTGGATCCTGCCGCACTCCGACCGGCCGACCACACGCCTGGAGCGGCTCCTGTACAGGAAGCTGCCGTTCCTGCAGAAGGTGGTGCGCGGCGGCGTGTACTGGAGCCGCGAGAGCTTCCTGCTGGGCTTCATCTCAAAGCCGAACATCATGGGCGGCGCCGAGAAGATCGCCGCCGCGCACATGCGCCGGCAGGTCAAGGACCCGGAACTGCGCCGCAAGCTCGAGCCGAAGTTCCGGCTGGGCTGCAAGCGGGTGCTGATCTCCAACGAGTGGTATCCGGCGCTCACGCGGCCCGACGTCGAGCTCGTCACCGAGGGCATCTCCGCCATCCGCGGCAACACGATCATCCTCGCGGACGGCAGCAAGCGCGAGGTCGACACGATCATCTTCGGCACCGGCTTTCACGTCACCGATCCGCCGTCGGCCCAGCTCGTGCGCGGCCGCGACGGCGGCACGCTCGCCGACCGGATGCAGGCCGGGATCCAGGCCTACCTCGGCGCGACCGTCGAGGGGCTGCCGAACTACTTCAAGCTTATCGGCCCCAACACCGGGCTCGGCCACAACTCGATGGTCTACATGATCGAATCCCAGCTCAACTACGTCATCGACGCGCTGCGGGTCATGGACGAGCAGGGCTACGCCGAGTTCGAGGTGCGCCCCGACGCGATGGCCGCCTACAACGCGCAGATCCAGTCCAAGCTGCCCGGCACCGTCTGGATGTCGGGCTGCGCGAGCTGGTATCTCGACGCGGACGGCAAGAACACGACGATCTGGCCGGACTACACGTGGCGCTTTCGCCACCGCACCCGGCGCTTCGACACGCGGGCGTACACCATGCGCCCACCCGTCGAGGTCGGCGCGCCGGCTCCGGTGGTGGCGTGATGCTGCGCTCGCGCTACGACGTCGCCGGGCGGACGGTCTTCATCACCGGCGCGGCGCGCGGGATCGGCGCCGAGACCGCACGGCGGCTGCATGCCGCCGGCGCCAACGTCGCGCTCGTCGGCCTGGAGCCCGAGCGGCTCGCCGAGCTGAGCGACCGGCTCGGCCCGCGCGCGGCGTGGTTTCAGGCCGACGTCACGGACTATGACGCGGTCCGCCGTGCCGTCGACGGCACGATCGCGCGCTTCGGCAAGGTCGACGTCGCGATCGCCAACGCCGGCATCCAGTTCATGGGCCGCATGGCGACGATGCCGCGCGAGCACTTCGAGCGCACGCTGGAGGTCAACCTCTTCGGCACGTGGCGCACCGATCGCGCCGTGCTCGACGAGATCGTCCGCAACCGCGGCTACCTGCTGAACATCGCGTCGCTCAGCGCGGCCAGCCACACCCCGCTGATGGGCGCCTACACGGCCTCGAAGGCCGGCGTCGAGGCGATGACCGACTGCCTGCGCGTGGAGCTGGCGCACACCGGCGCGCGCGTCGGCTGCGCGTACTTCGGCTTCATCGACACCGACCTCGTCAAGGCCAGCTTCGCGCACCCGTCGACCGCCGGGCTGACGTCGACGCTGCCGAAGTTCATCGCCCGGCCGGCGCCGCTGCCGCTGGCCATCGACGCGATCGAGCGCGGCGTCGCGCGCCGCTCGGCGCGCATCTGGGCGCCACGCTACGTCGGCGGCGCGCTGGCGCTGCGCGGGATCGTGCAGCCGCTGACGGAGTTCCAGCTGCGCCACAGCAAGGGGCTGCCGGCGTCGCTGCGCCTCGCCGACCCGGACCCGAGCCGGCCCGACGGCCAGGACGCGCTGATGGGCGTGTCGGTGGCGCCGCCCGCGCCGACCGCTCCGGCGGGCGCGCCGCAGCCCGACCCGGGCAGGCTCACCAGGCAGACCTGACCGCGCGGGGGATTCCTCTACCCTCGCCGGCTTGCGCCCGCGCCGCCCCGCCACGCCCGACGAGGAGCTGATCGGCGCCCAGGAGACGGCGGTCGTCCACGAGATCACCGACGCCACGCGCGTCGAGCGGATGGCGGCCGAGCTGACGATGGGCTTCGACGCGCTGGCCGACGTGCACCGCGCGGTCTCGGTCTTCGGCTCGGCGCGGACGGCGCCCGGCGCGCCGGAGTACGAGCTCGCCCGTGAGATCGGCCACCGGCTCGGCGCCGCCGGCTTCGCCGTCATCACCGGCGGCGGCCCGGGTGCGATGGAGGCGGCCAACCGCGGCGCGCGCGAGGTCGGCGCCCTGTCGATCGGGCTGAACATCGACCTGCCCTTCGAGTCCGGTCACGCCAAGCCCTGGCTCGACCGCTCGCTGGACTTCCACTACTTCTTCACGCGCAAGGTCATGTTCGTGCGCTACGCCAACGCCTTCGTCGTGCTGCCCGGCGGCTACGGCACGTTCGACGAGCTCTTCGAGGCCCTGTGCCTCATCCAGACCGAGAAGATCCGCTCGTTTCCGCTCATCCTCGTCGGCACCGCCTACTGGTGCGGCCTGATCGACTGGCTGCGCGACACCGTCGCCGCCGAGGGCAAGATCTCCGACGTCGACCTCGACCTCCTGCAGATCACCGACGACCTCGACCACGTCGTCGAGACCGTCCTGGGCGCAGCGGTCGAGCAGGGCGTCTGAGCCGCCGGACGAACCACTACGCTTCCGCCCCCGTGAAGTACCCCGTCGAGACCTTCAGCGCCGACGAGCGCGCTCGCCTCGAGCCGCATGTCACGAACCTCGACCGGCCGGTGTTCGCGCTCGTCAACCTGCCCGAGACCGTCAAGGGAGCGCTGTTCGCGCGCTACTCGCGCTACCCCGGGACGCTGCGGCGGCTGTTTCTCGACGAGTTCGCCGGCTCGCTCCCGCAGTTCGATCCCGCCCACCCCGCCGGCACGTACGACAACCAGGAGGGCGCGCGCGCGGCGGACTTCTACGAGCGCATCTTCGTCGGCTACGGCGACGACTCGATCGCCCAGCTCGGCGGCGCCCACGTGGCCTGCGAGTGGGTCTCCAATGTCCTGACGAAGGTCCTGCAACGGCCGCGCCTGGGCGCCTACCTCGAGCAGTCCACGCGCTACATCGCCTACGACGCGCCGATCGAGGGAACGTCGCAATATCGCTACTACCGCGACGCCGAGCTCGGGCCCGGCTACGAGGCGGCGATGGACGAGATCTTCGGCATCTATTCCGCCGCTCTGCCGAAGGTGCAGGCGTGGGCCGCCGGGCAGTACCCGCCGGCCGCGGACGAGTCGGCGCAGGCCCACGCCCGCGCGATCAAGGCCAAGGCCCTGGACCTCCTGCGCGGCCTGTTGCCCGCCGCCTCGCTGTCGCACATGGGGATCTTCGCCACCGGCCAGACCTACGAGCAGCTCATCCTGCACCTGCTGGCCCACCCTCTGCCCGAGGCGCGCCACTACGGCCGCGGCATCCTCGAGGCGATCCAGGCGGTCATGCCGAGCTTCGTCTCGCGCGTCGAGCGGCCCGACCGCGGCGGCGAGTGGGTCGCGTACCTGCAGCGGCGCGAGCAGGCCGCCGAGCGGTGGGTGGCGCGGCTGGGCCTAGACCGGGCGGCCGGCGACGACGGCGCCGGCGGTCCGTCGGTGCGCCTCGTGCACCACGACGGCGACGAGGAGCTCATGCTCGGCGCGCTGCTCTTCGAGGCGTCCTCCACGAGCGGACGCGCCGCCCGCGACGCGATCGAGGGGCTCGACGACGACGCCCGCGGCGCGCTGCTCGCCGACCTCCTGGGCGCGCGCGCCAACCGCCGCCATCGGCCCGGCCGCGGCCTCGAGGCACTGCGCTACCGCTTCGAGATCGTCAGCGACTACGGCGCCTTCCGCGACCTGCAGCGCCACCGCATGCTCACGTGCCAGTGGCAGGCGCTGACCCCCGACCTCGGCGCCGGCGTCCCGCACGAGCTCGACGACGCCGGGGTCGGCGACGCCTACCGCCAGGCGCTCGAGGTCTCACATGACGCCTACGAGCGGCTGCTTGACGCCGGCCACGATCGCCGCGCCGCGATGTATGCGCTGTGCCTCGGCTACCGCCTGCGCTACGTGCTCGACCTCAACGCGCGCGAGGCGATGGCGCTCATCGAGCTGCGCTCCGGCCGCGAGGGCCATCCGTCCTATCGCGCCGTCGCGCACGCGATGCACGAGCACATCGCGGCGGTCCATCCGTCGGTCGCCGCCGCCATGACGCACCTGGACCGCGAGACCGAGCCGCGCCTGGAGCGAATCGTCTCCGAGCTGCGCACGCAGGCCAAGCTCGACGCCCTCTGACCGCTGATAGATTCCTTGGCGGTCTCCGCGACCACCTCGCCGAATCCTCGGCGTTCGGAAACGAAAAGGGCTCTGCTGCAAATGGACGAGGGCGATCGCGCAACGCAGACGAGCAAGCTGGGCAGCCTCGGCGTGCGCAGCGAGCGCGAGGGCGAGACGCACATCATCGAGCTCAGCGGCGAGCTGGATCTCGACGGCGCTCCGCGCCTCGAGGACGCGCTGCGCGAGGCCGAGGCAGGCGACGCCAGCTCGATCGTCGTCGACCTCGGCGGGCTGGAGTTCATCGACTCGACCGGCCTGCGGCTGCTCGTGATGGCCGCCGAGCGCGCCGAGCACGGCCGCTTCTCGCTGCTGCGCGGCCCCAAGCAGGTCCACCGCGTCTTCGAGATCACCGATCTCGTGGACCGGCTGCCGTTCGCCGACTGACGCGCGCCCCGTCCTGTAGTGGAGCTCGCCGCGACGGGCGGCAACCATCAGCGCGCTGTCAAGCACCCCGATCTGCTCATCGCAACAGCGGCGCAATCGAGCGCCCTGGCGGTGCTGCACTACGACGAGGACTACGACCACATCGCTGCGGTGAGGGCCGGCCGATGCGCTGGCTCGCCCCCCGCGGATCGCTGTAGCGCAGGCGACGACCGCCTACTCCTCGTCCTCGCGCTCGGCGATCCGGTCCTCGAGCTGGGACATCACCGCCGGGTCGCGCAGCGTCGTGACGTCGCCCAGCTCACGGCCCTCGGCGATGTCGCGCAGCAGCCGGCGCATGATCTTGCCCGAGCGCGTCTTGGGCAGGTCGTCGGCCCACACGATCCGCCTGGGCCGCGCCAGCTTGCCGATCTTCTTGGCGACGTGCTCGCGGAGCTCCGTGACGAGCTCGTCGGAGCCCTCCAGGTCGCCCTCGAGCGTCACGAAGCAGACGACGGACTGGCCGGTGTCCTCGTCGACGGCGCCGATCGTCGCGCACTCGGCGACCTTCGGGTGCGACACGACGGCCGACTCGATCTCGGCCGTCGACATGCGATGGCCGGAGACGTTGAGCACGTCGTCGACGCGTCCGATGACCCAGAAGTAGTGGTCGCCGTCCTGGCGCGAAGCGTCGCCGACGAAGTACGTCTCAGGACCGAACCTCTCGAAGTACGTCGCGACGTAGCGGTCGTCGTCGCCGTACAGCGTGCGCAGCATCGACGGCCACGGCTCCTGCAGCGTGAGCAGGCCCTGGCGGTCGCGCGGCAGCTCCTCGCCGTCCTCGCCGACGACCGCCGCCACGACGCCCGGCAGCGGATGGGTCGCCGAGCCGGGCTTGCAGTGGGTGATCCCCGGCAGCGGCGAGATCATGATCGCGCCGGTCTCGGTCTGCCACCACGTGTCGACGACGGGGCAGCGCTCGCCGCCGATCACGTGGTAGTACCAGACCCAGGCCTTCGGGTTGATCGGCTCGCCGACCGAGCCCAGCAGGCGCAGCTTGGAGAGGTCGTGGCGGCCGGGGTACTCCTCGCCCCACTTCATGCAGGCGCGGATCGCCGTCGGCGCCGTGTAGAAGATCGTCACGCCGTAGCGCTCGCACAGCTCCCACCAGATGTCCTTGTCGGGATAGTCCGGCGCGCCCTCGTACATCACCGACGTCGCGCCGTTCATGAGCGGCCCGTAGACGATGTAGGAGTGCCCGGTGACCCAGCCGACGTCGGCCGAGCAGAAGTACACGTCGCTCTCGGGCTTGAGGTCGAAGACCGCCCTGTGCGTCCAGGCGACGCACGTCAGGTAGCCGCCGGTCGTGTGCACGATGCCCTTCGGCTTCGCCGTCGAGCCGCTCGAGTACAGGATGTAGAGCGGGTGCTCGGCGTCGAGCGCGACGGCGTCGCACTCATCCTCGGCGGCATCGAGGATCTCGTCATAGAAGACGTCGCCCTCGCCCATCGGGCAGTCGATCCCGGTATGGCGAACGACGATCGTCGTCTGCACGGGCATGCCGACCTCGTCGACGGACTTCTTCGTCTCAGCGACCTTGCCCTTGCGCCGTGAGCCGTCGGCGGTGATCAGGACCTTGGCCTCGGAGACCTCCATGCGCTCCTTGACCGACTCCGGCGAGAAGCCGCCGAAGACGACGTTGTGCGGCGCGCCGATCCGCGCGCAGGCGAGCATCGCGACGACGACGGCGGGGATCATCGGCAGGTAGATCCCGACGACGTCGCCCTGCTGCACGCCCTGCGCCTTCAGCGCGTTGGCGAAGCGCTTGACGTCGCGCAGCAGGTCGGCGTAGGTCAGCTCGCGCTCCTCGCCCTCCTCGCCGCGCCAGTAGAACGCGACGCGATCTCCGTTGCCGGCCTCGACATGGCGGTCGAGGCAGTTGTACGAGGCGTTGATCGTGCCGCCGGTGAACCACTTGAAGAAGGGCGGGTCCGAGTCGTCGAGCACCGTGTCCCACTCGCTGAACCAGTCCAGCTCGCGCGCTTGGCGCTCCCACCAGCCGAGCCGGTCGTCGGCGGCCTGCTGATAGATCGCGGGGTCGTTGAACAGGGCGTCGCGGGCGAACTCCTCGGGCGGCGGGAACGTTTGGACCTCGAGCAGTTCTTCGAGCCGCTGTGACAGGGCTTCGTGGGACTTCGCGTCAGTACTCACGCTTTGCTCCTCTCCCGCAACTCGATGCGGCGGATCTTGCCGGTCAGGGTCTTGGGCAGGTCGTCGACGAACTCGACGATCCGCGGATAGGCGTACGCGGACAGATGTTCGCGCACGAACGCCGAGATCTCCTTGCCGAGGTCGTCGGACGGCTCGTGCCCGGCGGCCGGCACGACGAACGCCTTGACGACGTTGCCGCGCCGCTCGTCGGGCCACGCGACGGCGGCCGCCTCGGCGACGGCGGGGTGCTCCAGGCAGGCCGACTCGACCTCGAACGGGCCGATCCGGTAGCCGGCGGAGATGATCACGTCGTCGGCGCGGCCCTCGTACCAGATGTAGCCGTCCTCATCCATCGACGCGGCGTCCTTGGTGTGAAACCACTCGCCGCCGAACGTCTCGCGGCCGGCGTCCTCGTTGTTCCAGTAGCCGAGCGGATAGTGCGGGTTGGAGCGCGCGCGCAAGCAGATCTCGCCACGCTCCTGCACCGCGACGGGCTTCTCGTCCTCGTCGAGGATCTGCACGTCCCAGCCCGGCATCGGGCGGCCCATCGAGCCCTCGCGGACCTCCATGAACGGGTAGTTGGCGACGAGCGGATAGGACTCGCTGAGGCCGTAGTAGTCGAGCACGGTGACGCCGTACTGCTCGCGAAACCAGCGGATGGCCTCCGGATTGAGCGGCTCGCCGGCCGAGCAGACGATGCGGAAGTCCTGCGGGTAGCGCGTGCCGGCGTCGCCGATGCCCATCATCGAGCGGATCGCCGTCGGCGTGGCGAAGACGTTCGTCGGCCGGTGGCGGCTGAGAAAGGCGAGCTGGCCGTGCGGGTCGAAGCCCCCCTTGCGCTGCAGCACGACCTGGATCGCGCCGAGGCGCCATGGTCCGAGCAGCGGCGCGATGCCCGCCGCCCACGCCCACTCGCCCATGCCGTGGAAGCGCTCGCCGTCCTGCACGTCGTGGCAGTAGACGAACTCCTCGTGGCCGAGGATGTAGCGATGGGCGTGCAGGATGCCCTTGGCCAGGCCCGTCGTGCCGGAGGTGTAGTACAGCTGGGCCGGATCGTCGCAGGACGTGTCGAGCGTCTCGTGGTCCGTCGAGCCGTCGTCCAGGTCACCGGGCTCGAGCTCGACGACCTCGGCGCCCTGACCTTCGACGCGCGAGCGGTTGGCGCCGTTCGTGACGACCACCGCCGCCTGCGAGTCGGTCAGCCGGTGGCGGATGCCGTCGTCGCCGTAGAGGATCGACATCGACAGCAGGATGCCGCCCACCTTCCAGGTGCCGAAGAACGCGGCGGCGGTCTCGGGCGTCGGCGGCAGCAGCATCGCGACGCGATCGCCACGCTGCACGCCGGCCTCCAGCAGCCGCAGCGCGAAGCGGTCGGCCATGTCCTGAAGCTCGCCCCAGTGCGCCTCGCGGACGGTGCCGTCGGGGTCCTCGTGGATCATCGCGAGCTTGTCGCGGGGATGCTTGTCGCAGACGTCGGCGGCGATGTTGTAGCGCTCGGGCACCTGCCAGGAATGCGCGGCGCAGGCTTCCTCGTAGGTCATCGTGAGGCCACCGTACCCAGTCGGGGGACTCCTAGCGGCGCTTGCGGCTCTTCTTCTTTTTCTTCGACGACGAGTGCGGCTTGGTGGCGGGTAGCTCGGGCGCGGGCGTCTTGGGCTCCTCGAGCCGGCTGCGGCGCGGGCGGCGCTCCTTCGGCGCCTCGTCCTGCGCGGGCTCGACCGTCTCGCCCCGCGCCGCCATGCGCGCCTCGCGCAGCTCCTGCTGGGTCGGCCACGGCTGCGCCTCGCCCGTCTGCCAGGCCGGCGGGCGGCCGCCGGGCCAGCGGTCGAGGAACAGCGCGCCGAGCGCGCCGAGCCAGAAGATCTTCACGAACGGCAGCTGGCCCTCGAGCTGCGGCAGGAACGACAGCACGCCGACGATGACGCCGAGGATTCCCATGAAGCGCGTCAGCAGGCCGACGCGCATCGCGTTGAGCGCCGTCAGCGCGATGCCGAGGCCGAGGATCGCCGAGCCCAGCCCGGCGAGCTGCACGGCGCCGGTGGTGAACGGGTCGGCCAGCGCGTCGCGGGCGGCCGCCTCGCTCTGGCGCGCGGCGTCGGCGAACGCGCTGACGTCCTGCGCCAGGCCGAGCGCCGCGACGGTCCCCGCGATGACCGCCAGCACCGCGCCGGAGATCGACGCGATCAGCGCGACCTTGTTGACGTCCGCGTTGCGCGCCTTGGTCGACCGGTACAGGTGAACCATCGCCAGGCCCATCAGCGCGAGCGCGACCGCCGTGACGAGACGCGCCCCGACGATCAGCGGCAGGTTGTCCTCGAGGAACAGCGCCACCCGGGCGATCGGCCCCGGCGCACCCGGCGGCAGCTGCCCGAGCTCGGAGCGCAGCGTGTCGAGCAGGTACAGCCGCGGAAAGCCGCTGTTGCCGGCGATGGCCAGCAGCGAGCCCACGAGGATCAGCAGGCCGGCGCCGATCGCGCTCGCCCCGGACTTGGTGCTGCGGCGCTCTTCTTCGGCGAGCGTCTCCTCCGGGGTGGTCGGCACGGCGCAAGTGTATGTTGCGTCCGTGGAGATACGGGACGTCATGACCGAGGGAGTCGTGAGCGCCGCGCCCACCGCCACCGCGCGCCAGGTCGCCGAGCTTATGCGCGAGCGCAACGTCGGGTCGGTGGTCCTCGTCGACGAGGCCGGCGCGATCTGCGGCTTCGTGACCGATCGCGACCTCGCGCTGGGCGCGCTGACCGACGGCCGCGACCCCAGCGACCCCGTCGAGGCCCACGCCTCCTCGCCGGTCGTCACCGCCGAGCCGCGGATGGACGTCGAGGCGGCCGCCGAGCTCATGGTGCGTCACGGCATCCGCCGGCTGCCGGTCATCGACTCCGGGCGGCTGACGGGCATCGTCACGCTCGACGACCTCGCCGTCCGCACGGGCGACCTCGAGCTCGCGCAGCACATGACCGCGCAGATCACCCGCGCCGCGCTGCCGGGCTTCTACTTCCACGACCGCGGCGGGTGAGCGAGCCGGGTCGCTGCCCGGCCTGCGGCGAGCCCGCGCTCGCGCCGTGGCGCACCGTGCCCGGCTCGGACCCGGCGCTACCCGGTGACTACGCGCTGGTCCGCTGCGCGGCCTGTGGCAGCGCCGCGACACTCGACCCGGCGCCGCCCGCGGCGCACGAGGCGGGCGCCTACGGCGGCGGCGCCCCCCGCGGGTCGGCGCTCGCCGCGCCGCTGCTGCGCAGCTTCGACCGCCGCCGGCTGACGTTCCTCGCGCGCGCCGGCGCTCGCCCGCCCGGCCGGCTGCTCGACGTCGGCGCCGGCCGCGGGCGCTTCGTCGCGCAGGCCCGCGCGGTCGGCTGGGAGGCCGACGGCATCGAGCCCTCGCTGCGCGGCATCGCGGGCGCGCGGGCGCAGGGGATCGCGCTGCAGCAGGCCGGGATCGAGGACGCGACGGTGGCGCCGGGGTCACTGCAGGCGGCGACGCTGTGGCACGTGCTCGAGCACCTCGACGACCCGGGCGCGGCGCTGGGGCGCATCGCGGGCTGGCTGGCGCCGGGCGGCCTGATCGTCGTCGGCGTGCCGAACCTCGCCAGCGTGCAGGCCCGCGCCGGCGGCGGGCGCTGGTATCACCTCGACGTCCCGCGTCACCGCACGCACTTCACGGTGCAGGGCGTCCATGCGCTGCTGCGCCGCCACGGCCTGCGGCCCGTCGCGACGCACCACGTGCTTGCCGAGCACAACCCGTTCGGGCTCTGGGTGTCGGTCGTCAGCCGCGCGACGAGGACGCCGTCGTGGCTGTACCACGCGCTGAAGCGCAACGCCCCGTTGCGCAGCCGGGACGCGCTCGTCACCGCCGCGGCGCTGCCGCTGGCGCCGGTGGCGGTCGCGGCGGAGCTGGCGTTCGGGCTGATTGG
>JAUXSD010000180.1 GCA_030681525.1 Solirubrobacteraceae bacterium | reverse complement strand
GTTCTCCGGGCAGGCGGTGGTGAACGAAGTAGCGCTGAGCGGCCTGCAGGCCACGCTGATCAAGCGCAAGGACGGCACGACCAACATCGACGACCAGCTCGGCGCCAAAGAGGAAAAAACAGCCGAGAAGAAAACCGACGGCAAGCAGCCGATCAAGTTTGACATCGCCGCAATATCCATCGAAAAAACCAGCCTGACTTACCGCGATGAAGACAGCGGCGCGCAATATGCGATCAAGGACCTGAACCTGCACACCGGGCGCATCGCCAACGGCGTGCCGAGCAAGATCGATCTGTCCGCCGCCGTACAAGCGAACCAGCCCAAGCTGGACATCGCCACACAACTCAAGACCACGCTGACCTTCGATCTGGACAAACAGCAATATCGTCTGGAAGGGCTTGATTTGCAGGCCAGCGGTGCGGCTCTGGACATCAGCAACCTGAAAATCAAGGCCGGCGGCGATGCCAGCGCGGATTTAGCCACGCAGGAATTCGGCGCAAAGAAATTTGCGCTGAATGCAACGGGCGTAAAGGCCAAGGACAGCTTTGAAATAACGCTCGATGCGCCCGCATTGAGCCTCACCAAAGACAAATTCTCCGGCGACAAGCTGATGCTGAACGCCAAACTGAACGGCGCGGCCGGAAACATCGTTGCAGCATTGTCGCTGCCCGGCCTGGAAGGCAACGCGCAATCCTTCAAGAGCAGTGCGCTGACGCTCGACCTGGATGTGAAACAGCCCGAGCAGGCATTCAAGGTAAAACTTTCCTCACCGCTGTCCGGCAACTTCCAGGCAAAGCAATTCGATTTGAGCAATCTGGTTGTGGCGGTGAATGCCAGCGGCGACAAGCTGCCGAACAAGTCCATCAGCAGCGAAATGAAGGGCAGCGTGCAGGTCGATGCCAAAAAAGAAACCGTGCACGCGAACCTCGCCGGCGGCCTGCTGCAAAGCCAGGTCAAGGCCAGGGTCGGCGTGAGCGGTTTCGCCGATCCGGCGATCCATTTCGACGTGGATATCGATCAGTTTGATGCCGATCTCTACATGCCGAAGAAGTCTGCCGGGACTCCGAAAGTCAACGAACCGGAGCAGCCGCTCGACCTGTCCGGCCTGCGCAAGCTCAAGCTGGACGGCAGCCTGCGCATCGGCGCGCTGAAGGTGGCAAACGTCAAATCCACCAATGTGCGCCTCGACGTGAAGGCGCGCAACGGCCAGGTGAATGTCGCGCC
>JAUXSD010000174.1 GCA_030681525.1 Solirubrobacteraceae bacterium | reverse complement strand
GTCCGCATGAACAGACCGACCCGCCCCCACGCAGGCCCCGGAACGGACGCGCCGACCGAACAAACCCACCCCTAAGAGATGTTGTCTGACGGACGCAAGACTCCAACGCCCGCCGGCCCTACCCTTCAACAGGCCATGCGGCAGGACGCCCAAGACGAGCTCATCCCCCGCCTGCGCGGCGTCTCGCACGCCGCCGCCTTCGTGCTCGCGATCGCCGCCGCGATCGTGCTCCTCGTCCTCGCCGACGGCACCCGCGCGACGATCGCGGTGATCGTCTACGGCGTCGGCCTCGTCGCCCTCTTCGGCGGCTCGGCGCTCTACCACCGCTGGCCGGGGCCGGGGCGCTTCAAGCCGCTGCTGCGGCGCATCGACCACAGCACGATCTTCGTCTTCATCGCCGCCAGCTACACGCCGGTCGCGCTGATCGTCCTCGACGGGCCCATCGCGTGGGTGCTGCTGCTCGGCGCCTGGGGTGGCGCGCTGGCCGGCGTCGCGTTCTCGCTGGGCTGGATCGACGCCCCGCGGCCGGTCGTCGCCGGCAGCTACCTCGCGCTCGGCTGGCTCGCCGTCATCGCCACGCCGCAGCTCGTCGGCGAGCTCGACGCGACCCCGGTCGTGCTGCTGGGCGCCGGCGGTCTGCTCTACAGCGCCGGCGCCATCGTCTACGCGCGTCAGCGCCCGAACCCCTGGCCGCGCACCTTCGGCTTCCACGAGGTCTTCCACGCGCTCGTCATCCTCGCCGCCGCCGCGCATTACGTCGCGATGGTCGGCTGGGTCGTGCCGGAGGCGGGCGCGTGACCCGCGACTCCTAGTTCACGCTCGGATCGATCGGCATCCGCGCGACCAGCGCGAAGTGCGCGCCCTTGCGCGCGAGCACCCGGGCCCACAGCTCGTCGGCGTCCGGGTTGAAGATGTCGTCGACCCCGGCCGGCGCGACGAACCAGTCCTCGCGTTCGAGCTCGGCGTCGAGCTGGCCCGGGCCCCACCCCGCGTAGCCGGCGAAGACCCGCGCGCGGCGCGTCTCCTCGACGAGGTCCTCGATCTCGCTGCCGTCGCCGACCAGGCCGACGTTCTCGACGACCCGGATGCCCGCGTCGTCGGGATCCTCGAACTCGGCCAGCACGAGCAGCGCGTCGGTCTGGACCGGGCCGCCGCTGTCGATGACGGCGTCGTCGCCGATGAGCTCCGCCAGCTCGGGTGCCGCCTCGCCGACGACGAGGTCGCCGGGGCGGTTGAGCACGAGCCCCAGCGCGCCGTCCTCGCTGTGCTCGCAGACGAGCACCACCGTGCGGGCGAAGTTCGGGTCCGGGAGCGTGGCCCCGGCGATCAGCAGCTGTCCCTTGAGCGAGTCGATGCCTCACTTGTACCCCGTTTGCGCGACGCGAGGCGACGTTTCGCCTCGAGCGGGCGCGGGGTACCGGCGCGGGCGAGATGGAGGGAAGGCCGAGTCGCTGGTGGTACGCGCTGCTTGCGCTCCCCGTGCTGGGGCTGATCTACCCGCCTCTGTACGCCCGCCAGGACCCTGAGCTGGCCGGCATCCCGTTCTTCTACTGGTACCAGTTCGCCTGGGTGATCGGCGCGGCGCTGCTGACGCTGCTCGTCTACCGCGCGACGAAGCGAGATCCATGATCGCCGCCGCGATCCAGGAGGCGCACGACACGAACACGACGGCGCTGGTCATCTTCGTGGCGCTGTTCGCGCTGGTCACCGTGCTCGGCTTCGTCGCCGCGCGCTGGCGGCGTGCCCAGCTCGACCACCTCGACGAGTGGGGGCTCGGCGGCCGGCGCTTCGGCACCGTGATCACGTGGTTTCTGCTCGGCGGCGACCTCTACACCGCCTACACGTTCATCGCTGTGCCCGCGCTCGTGTTCGGGGCCGGCGCGATCGGCTTCTTCGCGCTGCCCTACACGATCATGGTCTATCCGCTCATCTTCATGGTGATGCCGCGGCTGTGGACGGTCTGCCGCGCGCGCGGCTACGTCACGCCGGCCGACTTCGTGCGCGGCCGGTACGGCTCCAAGCCGCTGTCGCTCGTCGTCGCGCTCACCGGCCTGCTGGCGACGATGCCGTACATCGCCCTGCAGCTCGTCGGCATGCAGATCGTGCTCGGCGCGCTCGGCGTCGAGGGCGACTGGCCGCTGATCATCGCGTTCGCGATCCTCGCCGCCTACACGTACCAGTCCGGGCTGCGCGCGCCCGCGCTCATCGCGATCGTCAAGGACACGCTGATCTACGTGACGATCCTCGTCGCGGTGATCTACATCCCCTCGAAGATCGGCGGCTTCGGCGCGATGTTCGACGCCGCCGGCTCCGAGCTGCCCGACCGCGACCCGCCGGGCACGCTCATCCCCGAGGGCGCGGACGCTCAGGTCGCCTACGCGTCGCTGGCGTTCGGCTCCGCGCTCGCGCTGTTTCTCTACCCGCACGCGATCACCGCCGTGCTCGGCGCCAAGAGCGCGCAGACCGTGCGCCGCAACACCGCGCTGCTGCCCGCCTACACGTTCCTGCTCGGGCTCATCGCGCTGCTGGGCTACATGGCGATCGCCCGCGGGATCGAGCCCAGCGACCCCAACTACGCGATTCCCGACCTGTTTCTCAACGTCTTCCCGTCGTGGTTCGTCGGCGTCGCGTTCGCGGCGATCGCGATCGGCGCGCTCGTGCCGGCGGCGGTCATGTCGATCGCGGCGGCCAACCTCTTCACGCGCAACATCTACAAGGAGTACCTGCGCCCGCAGGCGACCCATCAGGACGAGGCGCGGATGGCGAAGATCGTCTCGCTGTTCGTAAAGGCGGGCGCGCTCGTGATCATCGTGACGCTGCCCACGAAGTACGCGATCGAGCTGCAACTGCTCGGCGGCGTGTGGATCCTGCAGACGCTGCCGTCGATCGTGATCGGGCTCTACACCCGCTGGCTGCACCCGTGGGCGCTCGTCGCCGGCTGGCTGGTCGGCATGACCGTCGGCACGCTCATGGCCGAGTCGCAGGACTTCGCACCGACGTATCCGCTCGACGTCTTCGGGACGACGATCAACGCCTACACGGGTGTCTTCGCACTGCTGTCGAACCTCGTCGTGACGCTGACGCTGACCGCGGTGCTGCGACGCGGCTCGGCCGGCCCCGCCGACGACGCCGACGAGACCGAGCCGGCCGACTACGACGAGCTCGCCGAGGACGCCGTCTACCCGCAGCCCGGCGCCGCGCCGGCCCCCACCGCGTAGCCACCGTCATGACGACCTCCGCCGGCCTGCTGCTCTTCCGCGAGCGCGACGACGGCGCGCTGGAGGTGCTGCTCGGCCACATGGGCGGACCGTTCTGGGCGCGCAAGGACGAGGGCGCCTGGTCGATCCCCAAGGGCGAGCTCGATCCCGGCGAGGAGCCGCTGGCGGCCGCGCTGCGCGAGTTCGCCGAGGAGCTCGGCCATGCACCGCCCGACGGTCCGGTCGTCGAGCTCGGCGAGATCCGCCAGAAGGCCGGCAAGCGCGTCGTCGCGTTCGCGGTCGAAGGCGACTTCGATCCGGCGCAGATCGTGCCGGGCACGTTCGAGCTGCAGTGGCCGCCGCGCTCGGGCCGCACGCAGACCTTCCCGGAGGTCGACCGCGTCGCGTGGTTCGACCTGCCGACCGCGGCCGCGAAGATCGTGCGCGGGCAGGTGGCGCTGCTCGAGCGGCTGGCGGAGCTGCG
>JAUXSD010000164.1 GCA_030681525.1 Solirubrobacteraceae bacterium | reverse complement strand
GGCGCGGCGGTGGCTCTGGCTTATTTTGTCATCGTGAATTTCCTGTTTGGCAACAATACGCCCGCCGCCGCGATGTCGATCTATCACTGGCATTACGGGCATTTGCTCAATTACAATGGGCTGGCGCAGACTATTGCCTTGGTCTTCCCGCTGCTGCTGCTGTTTCACCTGTGGCGCATCCGGAAAGCATAAGAGTGTTAGACACGCTGGCTTTTGCGAAGGCTTTTATAATCGCACTTTCACTCCATTCATTCGAGGTTTGCCATGAGCTTTTACGATAAGCATGTTTTTTTCTGTACCAATGAACGCGCGGATGGCAGTGATTGCTGCGGCAAGCGCGGCGCACCCAAGGCGCGCGATTATATGAAAAACAAGGTTGCCGAACTCGGCATCTCCAATCTCCAGAACAATATTCGCATCAATGCCGCCGGCTGCATGAACCGCTGCGACGAGGGGCCGGTCATCGTGGTGTATCCCGAGGGCACCTGGTACAGCTACATGGATGAAAATGACCTCGACGAAATTATCGAGGAGCATCTCAGGAATGGCCGGGTCGTCGAGCGCCTGAAGATTTAACAGGCTGCTGAAAAACTACTGCGGTGGCCATCTGCGGCGTTGCGCGGTGCTCGAAATCCTCATGTACATTAGTACATTCCGGTTTCTGCGCGCCGTGCGCCTTGCATCTAGCCATCCTCGCTACGTTTTTCAGCAGCCTGTTAAGCCGGTTTTAGCAGATATTCAGGGTCGATGGCGCTGCCGGTTACCGCCACGACTTTGTGGCGCGACTGCCCGCCCTGCCTGAGTTCCACCTGGCGCAGCGGCACGCCGAACAATTCCGCGATGAATTTCAACAAGGCCTCATTGGCGCGCCCTTCGACGGGCGGCGCGGCCAGCCGCAGCTTGAGCGCTTCGCCGTGCAAACCGGAGAGTTCGCTGCGCTTTGCGCCGGGCTGAACATGCAGGGTCAGGGTGATTACATCCCCGCTGCGGCGATACCACTCGGCCATTTACAGGATACCGGCCGCGATACGTTCCAGCGCGCCGATCGGCACGATCACGATGAGCTGGCAGATGATGAACAGCAGCAGCGGCGATAGATCCACGCTGCCCAGCAGCGGCACGATGCGGCGCAAGGGCTGCAGGAAACGTTGGGTCACGGTT
This sequence comes from Solirubrobacteraceae bacterium, assembly GCA_030681525.1. GTDB lineage: Bacteria > Actinomycetota > Thermoleophilia > Solirubrobacterales > Solirubrobacteraceae > CADCVQ01. The sequence goes on along the minus strand of JAUXSD010000164.1, from coordinate 777 downwards.
GTCAGCAGCGGTGCAATCGGTGCGTAGGGGCTTACCCAGGACAGAATCGCCTGCGCGAACACGGCCGCCATCAGCAGGTACAGGCTGATCTTGAGCAGCTTGACCAGCGCCAGAACCAGCAGCCCCGGCAACGGGAAGCCGTGGAAGGGGTAACCCTGCGTCCACAGAACGCCGGCCAAGTAAAGCATTTCGACCAGCAGCGCGAGCAGCAGCGTCGCGCTGTCCAGACCGCGCACGGCAGGAATGAAACGGCGCGCGCGCAATACCAGAACATCGGTGAGCACCATGATGAATTCGCCGATGGGATTGCGCAGCGGCGCGCGCAGCCACTGCAAGTGGAAGCGCAGCAGCAGGATCGCCGCGAACGGCTGCAGCAGGATGTCGAGCAGGAACAGCAGGGCTTCGTTGATCATGGCTGTGTTCCCAGTTCGTCGCCCATTTCTTTGGCGCGGTCGGCGGCGGCGTGGGCGGCTTGCGCGATATGTTCGGCAACCCGGTTGGCGGCCAGGCTCAGCAGGGCGCGTTCGGTGGTGCCGTTTTTGGAGGTGACGCGCGCGCGCAGCACGCCGGCATCCTCATCGCTGCCGGCGGCCAACTGGCTGGCGCCCAGAAAGGTCGCCAGGCTCAGGCGGCGTGCCTCTGTATCGTTGAACCCCAGCTCTTTCGCCGCCTGTTGCAGTGCCTCGATGAAATAGAACACATAGGCCGGGCCGCTGCCGGAAATCGCGGTGACGGCATCCAGCATCGCCTCGTCCTGCAGCCACAGCGTTTCGCCCA
>JAUXSD010000159.1 GCA_030681525.1 Solirubrobacteraceae bacterium | reverse complement strand
GACGCAACGCCGCCGACGCCGGCGCCGACAACGTCGCGTTCCTCAAGGGGACGATCGAGGACGTCCCGCTGCCCGACGCGTCGGTCGACGTCGTCATCTCCAACTGCGTCATCAACCTGTCGTCCGACAAGGCGGCGGTGCTGGCCGAGGTCGCGCGCGTGCTGCGCCCCGGCGGGCGGGTTGCGGTCTCCGACGTCATCGCCGACCCCGACATGGACGACGCCACGCGCGCCGACATGGCCCAGTGGACGGGCTGCATCGCCGGCGCGCTCACGCACGAGCAGTTCGCCGACGTGCTGGGCGCCGCGGGACTCGCCGACGTGGAGATCCGCGAGACCCATCGCGTGCACGAGCACGCGGCGGCCGCGATCATCCGGGCGCGAAAGCCGGCCGCCGAGCAGGGGTGCTGCTCGCCCGTCCAGCTCGACACCTGCTGCGAGCCCGCCGCGAAGGACGACTGCTGCGGCGCGGCGGCGGTCGATGCGCCGAGCACCTGCGGGTGCACGCCCGATCGAGCGGCTTGACCCTGCGCCGGGCAACGTGCGTCCGTTTCGCCGCGCCCGGCCGGGTTAGCCCCTGACGATCACCCCCGGGGCTCGTTCTGAAGGAGAACGCACGCACACCCCTCGCCCCTTGGCGCCGGGAACCAAGGCAGAGGAGCGCACCATGCTCGACCTCACAAACCACCGGATCGCCGCCGAGACGCTGACCGACCTCGCCGGTGTCCATGCCCGCCGCGGCGCGCTGCGCGACGCGATCGTCTGCTACGAGCGCTGCCTGGCCACGATGCGGGCGCACGGCGACCGCGACGGTGAGGCGCAGACGCTGGCCAGCCTCGCCGGCGTGTTCCTCCGCAGCGGGCGCCGCGCGGATGCGATCGACTGCTACGACAGCTGCGGGAGGATCCTGCGCGAGCACGGCGACCGCTCCGGTGCGACGCAGACGCTGCGCGACCTCGAGGTTGCCATGCGCGACCTCGGCGCCGCTCAGGCCGTTCCGGCGCGCTCGAACGCGCGCACCGCGTCGTAGGCCAGCTCCAGGTCATAGCCCTTGCGGACGAGCATGCCGAGCGCCCGCTCGCGCTCGCGCTCGCTGGCGGGCACCTCGCGCACGCGCCGGCGCAGCAACTCGAGCGCCGCCTCGAGCTCGGCCTCGCCGTCGCGATCGCCGATCGCCGCCGCGATGTGCTCGCGGTCGATGCCGAGCTCGAGCAGCCGGCGCTCGATCCGCTCGAGGCCCCACGCGTCCAGCGCGCGGCGGTCCTCGGCGAACGTCCGCGCGTAGCGTGCGTCGTCGAGGTAGCCCATCCGCTCGAGCTCGGCGACGGCCGCGTCGACGGCCGGCGCGCCGATGTCCTTGCCCGCAAGGTGGCGGCGGATCTCCGCCGCGGTGCGGTCGCGCTTGCCGAGGTGGCCGACGGCCAGCTCGAGCGCGCGCTCGTCGCTCGCCATCCGCCCCTCGTCTCCGGTCCGTTCTGGTGCGTCAGCCGCCGCGCCTGCCGACCTACGCGGCCTCGATCGCCCCGGCGCCGGCCATCACCGGTGCCACGACCGCCTCGTCGTCGCGCTCGATCGGCACGACGAGGTCCGGCCCGAGCCCGAGCGCCGCCCACACCTTGGTCTCGATCTCCTTGGCGATCTCCTGATGCTCGTCGAGGAACGCCTTGGAGTTGTTGCGGCCCTGGCCGAGGCGCTCGCCGTTGAAGGAGAAGAACGAGCCGGACTTGCTGACGACGTTGTGCTCGACGCCGAGGTCCAGCAGGCAGCCCGACGTCGAGATGCCCTTGCCGAACTCGATGTCGAACTCGGCCTGGCGAAACGGCGCCGCGACCTTGTTCTTGACGACCTTCACGCGCACGCGGTTGCCGACCGCCTCGGTGCCCTCCTTGAGGGTCTCGATGCGGCGGATGTCCAGGCGCTGCGAGGCGTAGAACTTCAGCGCACGGCCACCGGGCTGCGTCTCGGGCGAGCCGAACATCACGCCGACCTTCTCGCGGATCTGGTTCGTGAACAGACACAGCGTCTGCGTGCGGTTGAGGTTGCCGGCGAGCTTGCGCATCGCCTGGCTCATCATGCGCGCCTGCAGGCCGACCGTCTGATCGCCCATCTGCCCCTCGAGCTCGACGCGCGGCGTCAGCGCGGCGACGGAATCCAGCGCCACGACGTCGACGGCGCCCGAGCGCACGAGCATGTCGCAGACCTCGAGCGCCTGCTCGCCGTAGTCGGGCTGGGAGACGAGCAGCTCGTCGATGTCGACGCCGATCTCCCGCGCGTAGAGCGGGTCCATCGCGTGCTCGGCGTCGATGAAGGCGCAGACGCCGCCGAGCTTCTGGGCCTCGGCGAGGATGTGGTAGACGAGCGTCGTCTTGCCCGACGACTCGGGGCCGAAGACCTCGACGATCCGTCCGCGCGGCATGCCGCCGATGCCCAGCGCGAGGTCCAGCGAGAGCGCGCCCGTCGGGATCGCGGCGCACTTCACCAGCGCGCCCTCGTCGCCCATGCGCATGATCGTGCCCTTGCCGAACTCGCGCTCGATCTGCGTGAGCGCCCCCGCGAGGGCGTCGTTGCGGGCCTTGGCGGCCTTCTGCGTGTCGTTGAGAGCCATGGGTACGAAAAGCCTTTCTGCGCCTGGAAGAACAGCGCACGGTACGGGCCGGATCGGACGGAATCGCCAGGCTAGGTCGGACGCCTGTGACAGCTCAACACCGCTTCGTCACAAGTCCGCGCAGGCTCTGCGCGACACCGTGCGGGTGGGCGCCCGCGGCCGGCGGCGGGGACGGCCATGGCGCCGGCGCAAGCGCCGAGATGTGGGCGCGCAGCCCCTCTCGCTTCTTCTGGCGAAACGAGTGGTCAGACCTCCTCCCAGCGGACGCGGTCGTCAAGGGTCCTGCCGAGCAGGAACACACGAGCCGCGTCGCGGGCCGCGTGGTTGGTGATGGTGTGGCGCCAGTGGCTCTCGCTGTGGTGGTCGCCCGCGACGTAGAACGTGAACGACCGGTCGAAGTTCTCGTCGCCACGGCTTGCCAGGTAGGGCGGGTTGTTGTCGGCGGGGATGTGGTTGAGGAGGCTGCGGTCGTCGCCGACGACCACGCCGAGGGTGCCGCGGCCGTCGAGGGCGGTCAGCTCAACGTTTTGGGCACGGCCACAGCGGCGCGCGTCGGCGTCCACGCGGTCAAGCAGCGCATCGAGCTGCTCGACGGTGTTGACGACCTCGCGCTGCCTCGTTCCCCACGTCGCCTCTACGGCTGTAGTCATCGCAGGCTCACCTCAGCGTGGGATGTTCGCCCAACGCGGAGCGGGAGGGGACGCGGCTACAGCGACTCGAGGAACGCCACGAGCTCGCGCCGCTCGCGGGCCGGGAGCGTGCGGAAGCGCTCGCGCGCGCGATGCGCCTCGCCGCCGTGCCAGAGGATCGCCTCGGCGAGGTTGCGGGCGCGGCCGTCGTGCAGGAAGCGCGTGTGACGGTTGACGACCGACACGAGGCCGATGCCCCACAGCGGCGCAGTGCGCCACTCCGATCCCGAGGCCAGGGCGTCGGGCCGCCCGTCCTCGAGCGCCGGGCCCATGTCGTGCAGCAGCAGGTCGGTGTACGGGCGGATGAGCTGGTCGCTCAGGCCGGCGACGTCGCTGTCGCCCGTGCGCAGCTCCGGCCGGTGGCAGGTGGCGCAGCCGAGCCGCGCGAAGTGGCGCTCGCCGGCGTCGGTCGCCCGCGCCCCGACGTCGCGCCGGGCGGGCACGGCCAGCGTGCGCGTGTAGAACGTGACCCGCGCGAGCTTGCGCGCGTCGATCTCCGGTCGGCCGCCGGTCTTCGCCCGCGCGCACGCGCGCTGGCCGCGCGGGCAGTTCTCGTCGCGGAAGACCGGCGACGTGATCCCGAGGTCGCCGCTGAACGCGCTGGCGTTCTGCTGCTCGACGGTCGGCACGTTGGCCTTCCAGCCGAAGCGCCCCAGCGCGGCCGTCCGGGTGCGCACGTCGGTGACGCGATTGGGGCGCCCGGAGATCCCGTCGCCGTCCTCGTCGGCCGGGTCGGCGTGGCCGACGATCGCGCGCTCGGGCACGGCCTCCAGCAGCCCGACGCCGAACACGCCGGGCGCCACACGCGGGCTGATCTGCACGTCCTCGGGCAGCGGACCGAAGGCGCGATCGGCCACCGCGTAGCGCGGCACGAGCAGCTCATACGGCGTCCCGTCGCCGTAGCGCCCGCGCCGCGGCGTGCGCGTGATCGCGATCCGTCCCTCGGCCGCGACCCCGGCGATCGCGCGGTCCTGCAGCTGCGAGCCGTACAGGCGCAGCGGCCGCGGCGGATCGCCCACGCTGAGGCGCAGCAGCAGCCCGCGCTCGGCGTCGCGCGCGCCGGTCGGCGGCCGGCCGCGCCCGTCGTGCAGATGACACGACGAGCAGGACTGGGCGTTGAACGTCGGCCCGAGGCCGTCGCGAACCGTCGTCGAGGCCGGCGCGCGCACCCAGTTGCGGTTGAAGAAGCTGTTGCCGACCGCGAACGCCCGCCGGTCCTTGCGCGGCAGGGTCTTCAGGGCCAGCGCGAACGCGAAGCCCGTGGCGTCGTCGACCGTGCCCGCCCCGCCGGACCTCGCGCGGTCGCCGGCGAGCTCGCCGCCGGCGCCGCCGCAGCCCGCGGCGAGCGCCGCGAGCAGCCCGCCGGCGAGCACGAGCCCGAGGACCACCCGGCGCAACGCCCTAGACCTCGAAGTTCACCTTGACGCCGAGCGCCGTGGCCGCCCTCGCCAGCAGCTCGCCCTGCGCCTCGATCGCCGCGATCGTCTCCGCCATGGCGCGGTGCAGTCGCGAGCGGCGGGGCGCCGCGATCATCCGCTCGAACGGCGCGGGGAAGGCCACGGCCCGCGCGACCGTCGCGGCGAGCGCGGCGCGCAGCTCGCGGGCCAGGTCGGGGTCGGCCTCGGTGAGGAGCGCGTCGAGGCTCGCGCCGGCCGGCGCCGCGCCGCCGGGGCCGTCGCCCGTGTAGACCATCCGGATGCCCTTCAGGTCGTTGACGACATCGGCGTTCGTGTTGTCGCTGAAGCAGGAGTGCTCGTCCTCCTGGTCGGCGCTCTCGAACGCGACCGCCATGCGCTCGCCCGCCAGCTCGCCGGTGTTCAGCGCGCCGATGCCGCGCAGGATCTTCGTCAGCGCCGCGTCGGGATCGTCGAGGAACTCCTCGCGGTAGCCACCGCGCTGCGGCACCCACGCGGCCTGCACGCGGCGCAGATCGCTCACCAGGCGCTGCGTCGTGAGGCGCAGATACGTCGCGCGACGGCGCGCGTTGCGCGCGGTCGAGTAGTCGCGGGCCGACCGGGCGCCGGGACCGTCCTGCGAGCGGTCCTGGCCCCACAGCAGAAACTCGATCGCGTGCCAACCCGAGGAGATGTTCGTCTCGCCGCCCTTCTCGTTGCCCTCGACGATCACCGCCTCGGTGATCCTCGGGTACGCCCCGCGGTCGTTGACGATGCCCGCGTCGCTGTCGTCTTCGACGTAGTCGACGTAGGCCTCGTCCATCGGCCACGCGTTCAGGAGCCCCTCAGGACCGGTCTTCGGAGCGTCGATCGGCCCGCCGTAGAAGCGAAACGCCTCCGTGACGACGTAGTCGTCGCGCGCGCCGATCCATGCCTGGCGCGCCGCGTCGAGGCGAGCCTGCGTGGGCCGCTCGAGGAAACCGTCGATCGCCTCGCCCATCTGCTCGGCGCTGGCGACGGAGGCGCCGTAGGCGCCATGGGCGAGGTCGGCGTAGTGCTCGGCGACCGCCGCTTTGCCCTGCACCGACACGGCGGCGTCGCCGCCGCCGCCGCACCCACCGATCGCAAGCCCCGCGACGAGCAGGGCCGACAGAACTGCCTTGAGCCGTATACGCATGTTCCCCCACCAGAGCGTTCGAGTTAGGGGAACCTTATTCGAAGTTAGGGCACCCTTACAACCGCGGCCGCGGCGGCAGGTGCGCGCTGCCGCGAGCGGGGGCTACAGCGGGGTGGCCAGTTCCAGCAGCGTCCCGAACGGGTCGCGCACCCAGGCCACGCGCTGACCCTGCGGCTTGTCCCTCGGCTGCGCCAGCGAAGCGCAGCCGGCCGCGAGCGCACGCTCGTACGCGGCGTCGACGTCGTCGGCCACCAGCGCGATCTCGACGTTGGGCGGCGCGCCGTCGCCGGCCGCCGCCGCACGGACGCCGCCCGGGAAGTTCTGCCCGCCGAGCGTGTAGGCGGCGAACGCGAGCTTCGTCGCGCCGGTGTCGAGCTCCGCGTAGGTCCCGGAGCCGGCGACGAAGCCGCCCTGCAGCCCGAAGGCGCGGACGTAGAAGTCGCGCGCGGCGGGCGGGTCCTCGACGTAGACGATCACCCAGCCGAGCAGCAGCGGCGCGGGTTCGTCAGCCACGGGCCCGCGCCTTGCGCTCGCGGCTGTACTCCCACCAGGGTCGGGGCGGCGCACCCTCGGCGAAGTCCACGGCGGCGACGAAGGTGTCCAGCAGACATGGATCGTGGCGGCACCCGTCGAGCCCGCAGAGTCGCTCGAAGAGCTCTTCGCCGTCGCGGCCGCGCAGGTCTTCGACGCAACCGATGTCCAGTCGCGCGAGCTTGCGCGCCACGGCGGGACCGACGTTCGGGATCGTCTGCAGCTCGCGGGCGGTCATGGCGTGATCCTCGCGCACCGCGGCGCCGGCCGTCTTGTAGAAAACGGACGCGCGCGAGGCGGGGCGGGGCGGGGCGCGCTGGGTATCGCCCGGCCACGGCCACATGGGCGGTGCGAGTTACAGAGGCTCAGCCTCCGCAACTCGCCACGCGCCGCCGTCAGCCGCGGTCAGACGAGCGCCGTGGCCGGCACGCCGGCCAGCGCCCGGCAGTCGTGCGCGAAGTGCGCCTGGTCGGCGTAGCCGGCGCCGGCCGCGGCCTGCGCGAGCTCCTCGCCGGCGCGGGCCGCGGTCAGCGCGTGCTGCAGGCGCAGCACGCGCAGCAGCCGCTTCGGCCCGTAGCCGACGGCGGCCTCGCAGCGGCGGCGCAGCTGGCGCGGGCTGATGGCGAGCTCGCGGGCCACGCGCTCGACCCGCGCGTCCGGCGCGCCGAGCCGGCCGACCGCGGCCCGCACGAGCGGGTCCGGCAGCGCCGCGTGCCGGGCCCGGGTGCCGATGGCGGCGAGCAGCAGCGCGTCGCGCTCGTCATCCGCCGCCGCGTCGAGACGCTGCTCAAGGCGCCGGCCGTCATCCGCCCAGACGTCCGCCAACTCGACGTGAGCGTCGCGCAGCGCACCGCCGTCGACGCCCAGCAGCGCCGGCGCCGCGCCGGGCCGCATGCGCGCGCCGACCACGCTCGTGTCCGGCCCGAGCGCGACGAGGAACGCGGTCGTGTTCGCGCCCACGACCCGCGCTCCGCGTCCCTCGGTCCACACGATGTCGACGCAGCCGTCGGGGACGACGCGCACCGGCGCGCCGCCGCCGTCGCGGCGCTCCCAGGTGCAGGCCAGCCACGGCGCGAGCGCGGGTGGCGGAGGGTGTTCGCGATAGGAGCTCAGCACGGATCAAGCCGTGCGCCGCGGAGGTGGTGGGTGCGCGCACGGCGCTCGGACGGCGAGGCTATTGCCGGTCCGGCGAACCGTCAACTCGTCGCGTCAGCCCCCGTCGCCGGGGCGCGGCGGGGCATCATCGTCCTCGATGGCCACCTCCGCCAGCGCGGGATCGTCGAGGATCACCTCGCGATCATCCTCGTCGCTGGGCTCGTGATCGTGTCTGCGCGCCGGATGGTTCGCGAGCACCTCGTCGGGCTCGGGCGGATCGGCGCTGCCGGGCGTGCGGGGTTCGGGAGACATGGGCGTCGGCTACCCGCGCACGCGCACGGCCTACCTCCGCTTCGTCCGGCGACTCGGCCGCAGCCGCAGCACGACGATCTCGGGTGGCGCGAGGAGCCGGATCGGCAACCGGCTCGTGCCGATGCCGGCGGAGACGAACAGGTGCCGGCCGTCCTCGACGACGTGGCCTCCGGCGAAGCGGTCGCCGAAGCGCGAGGGGATGTGGCGGGCGCCCAGACCGGGCAACGCGACCTGGCCTCCGTGGGTGTGGCCCGCCAACGTGAGCGCCACCCGCTCGGGCACGCGCACGAACGTGTCGGGGTGATGGCTGAGCAGCAGCACCGCGGCGTCGTCGGGCACCCGGGTGAGCGCGGCGACCGGGTTGGCGACGCGCTCGCCCTCGGGCCCGACGCCGGCCACCCAGAGCCGCTCGCCGACGGCGACCGCGTCGTTCTCGAGCACCGTCACGCCGGCCGCGCGCAGGCGGCGCGCCAGGTCGGGCCCGGTGTGGACCCAGTCGTGGTTGCCGAGCACCGCCACGACGCCGAGCGGCGCGCGCAGCCCGCCCAGCGCCGCAGCGACGGCCGCGGGCGCCACGGGCGTGCCGAACGGCACCGTCGGATCGACGTAGTCGCCGAGCAGGACGACGAGATCGGGCCGGATGCGGTTGACCTGCGCCACCAGCCGCGCCACCTTGGCGGCGTCGACGTGCGGCGTGCCCGTGTGCAGGTCCGACATGACGGCAACGCGCAGATCCGCGAGCTCCGCGGGCCAGTGCGGCAGCCCCAGCGTCCGGCGGCGCAGCCGGACGCGGCGCGGGGCGAACCAGCCCGACCAGCCGGCCACCCCGGCCACCGCGGCGACGACGACCGCGGCGACCCACGCGAGCGCGCGCCGCCGGCCGCACGTCGCCGCACGAGCTCCCGGCGTCCGTGCGGCGGCCCTCACGCCAGCTCCACGCCGCCCATGCGTATGTAGCGCGCGCCCTGCGGCCCGGTGTGCGAGCGATACAGCGTGAGTGAGTGGGCGGCGAAGCGCAGATCCGGGGCCGGCGGCTGGAGCGCGCTGCGGGTGTCGATCCGCGTCCCGCGCGCGACGCGCCCGACCGTGACGTGCGGACGAAAGCGCCGCCGCTCGGCGGCGAAGCCGATCGCGGAGGACAGCCCGGCGACGAGCTCGGCCTGCAGCGCGGCCAGCGCCGCGTCGGGCTCGAGCGCGACCGTCAGCACGCCGGGCCGGCGCAGCGGCAGCCAGAGCGCGCCGGCGCTGCGCAGCTGCGGCAGCGGCCGCGCGAGGGCGGGCAGCAGCGCCCCGGCAGCCGCCGCCTCGTCGCTGTTGCGCGCGCCGAGGAAGGCGAGCGTGACGTGCAGGTTGTCGACCGGCACGCGGCGCACCTCGGCCGGCGCGGCCTGCTCGACCCATGCCGCCAGCGCCGTGCGCACGTCCACGGGCAGGTCGAGCGCGATGAACAGGCGCATTCAGCCGGGGTCGCTCGACGACAGCAGCCGGCGGACGAGATGCAGCGCGACGGTCGTCGCGCGGTCGCGGATGTCGGCGCGCGTCCCGGGCAGGGTCACCGAGCGCGTCAGCCGGCGCCCGTCGCGATGGCTGACCGACAGCCAGACCAGGCCGACCGGCTTGCCCTGCGTCGCGCCGCCGGGACCGGCGATCCCGGTCACGCCCACCCCGACGTCGGCGCCGAGCGCCGCGCGGGCGCCGTCGGCGAGTGCCGCGGCGACCTCCTCGGAGACGGCGCCCACCCGCTCGATGAGCTGCCGATCCACGCCGGCCAGGGCGGCCTTCGCCTCGTCGGAGTACACGACCAGGCCGCCGCGCACGAACTGCGACGATCCCGGCCGCTCGGTCAGCCGCGCCCCCAGCAACCCGCCGGTGCAGGACTCCGCGACCGCGATCGTCTCGGTCGGGCCGCTTGCGTCGCCGCGCAGCAGCGCGAAGACCTGCTCGTCGACCGTGCTGCCGTCGTCGGAGAAGAGCGTCGTCGGGTGGCGCGCGCGGACGAACGCCGCGAACTGCTCGTACGCCGTCGCCTCGCCGGGCTCGTAGCGCGTGACGACCTCCACCTCGCCGCGGCGCAGGCACGTCGTGATCTCCAGCCCGCCGAGCGCGATGCCCTCCGCCTCGGCGGCCCGCAGCGTGGCGGCGATCTCGGACTCCGGGATGCCGTACAGGCGCAGCATGTCGCGGCGGTACTCGCGGGCGTCGCGCAGCACCGCCTGCAGCGCCGGGCTGTTCATGATCGCCGCGGCCCACATCGGCTGCAGCTCGCGCGGCGGCCCGGGCAGCACGACGACCGTCGGTGTGGACGCGCCGGGCGCAGCCGGCGTGACCACCAGACCCGGCGCCGTGCCGACCGGCTCGAGGATCTCGGCGCCCTCGGGCACCACCGCCTGCTTGCGGTTGGAGGCGAGCACCGCCGCCGGGTCGAGGTCCGGCCAGCGCGACATGAGCGGGCGCAGGATCTCGGCGATGCGCCCCTCGAGCGCCTCGTCGAGCACCGGCGCGCGGCCCTGGAACTCGCCCACGACGGCCGCGGTCAGGTCGTCGGCGGTCGGGCCCAGACCGCCGCTCGTGCAGATCAGCTCGCAGCCCTCGGCGGCCAGGAAGCGCAGCGCGCGCAGGATGTCGTCGGGACGGTCGCCGACGACCGCGGTGGCGATCGGGTCGGCGCCGAGCGCGAGCAGCTGCTCCGACAGCCACGGGCCGTTGCGGTCCAGGACGCGGCCGGTGAGGACCTCGGTGCCGGTGACGACGATGCCCGCGCGGACGCTCATCGGGCGATGGTCACGGCAGGCAGACGGGGCGCTCGCGCGCCGACAGCGGCTGGCGGCCCTGACCCGGCGTGATCTCCAGCCCGATCGGCTGCGAGGAGGCCGCGACGCGCCGCGTCTTGCCGTTGATGCGCAGGCGGGCGGAGTTGTTGCCGAGCGTCAGGCGAAAGCGCCTGGAGGCGAACGTCGGCGTGCGCTGCCCGGCCTCGAGCGTCTGGCCGTTGATGAGCGTCTTGTCACCGGCCTTCAGACAGACGTTGACGGGGCCGGTGGCCTCGATCCGCAGGCGCACCCGCGTCGGGCGCGCGCGCGGCGGGGGCGGCGGGTTGGCGGCGGGACGCTCGTCGGCGGTCGTGTTCGTCGGCGGCGGCGGGGCCGACGACGTCTCGGGCTCGTTCTCGCCGGAGCCCAGCAGGTACAGCGCGACGAACAGCCCGGCGATGATGACCGCGACGAAGAACCACGGCGGCAGGATCGGCTTCTGGCGGCGGCGCTCGCGGCCCGGCGCGGCCGCGTTGATCGGCTGCAGCTCGACCTCGCTGAGACGCTCGTGGCGCAGCTTGTACTCGTCGACGAGCAGCTTGGCGTCGAGGTCGAGCGCTTCGGCGTAGGTGCGCAGGAAGCTCTTGACGTACGTCGGGCCGGGCAGCAGGTCCCATTCCTCGTTCTCCAGCGCGCGCAGGTACTTCGCCCGGATCTTCGTCTGCGCCTCGATCTCCGAGATGTCGATCCGGGCGCGCATCCGCGCTTCGCGCAGCGATTCTCCGATGTCCGGCATCAGTGCCCACCCACCGGCCAGAGGCTACTCGTGGAGCGGCGCCGGCTCGGTCGGATCCGAGGGCGCGTCGTCCTGCGGCGACCCACCGCCGATCCCGACGCGCTCGCGCAGGTTGGCGATCACGCGCTCGACGTCGCCCGCGCCGACGAGCACCTGGCGCGGCTTCGAGCCCTCGTAGCCCGAGATGACCCCGCGCCGCTCGAGCATGTCGATGAGCCGGCCGGCGCGGGTGTAGCCCAGGCGCAGGCGGCGCTGGAGCATCGACGTCGACGCGGTACCCATCTCCACGCACAGGCGGATCGCGTCCTCCAGCAGCGGGTCCTCGTCGGGGCTGAAGCCCTCGTCGGCGTTGCCCGCGGACGTGTCCTCCTCGGCGATCACCTCGTCGAGCAGGTCCTCGCGCATCTCAGGCTCGCCCTGCTTGCGCCAGAACGTCGTCAGCGCCTCGATCTGCGGCTCGTCGATGTAGGCGCCCTGGATGCGCTGCAGCCGCGACGAGCCGACCGGGGAGAAGAGCATGTCGCCCTGCCCGAGCAGCGACTCGGCGCCGTTGACGTCGAGGATGACGCGCGAGTCGGTCTGCGAGGAGACGCTGAACGCGATCCGTGACGGGACGTTGGCCTTGATCATGCCGGTGATGACGTCCACGCGCGGGGACTGCGTGGCGAGCACGAGATGGATGCCGACCGCGCGGGCCTTCTGGGCCAGGCGGATGATCGAGTCCTCGACGTCGGCGGGTGCGACCATCATGAGGTCGGCCAGCTCGTCGATGACGCAGAGGATGTACGGCAGCGGCGCCTCGCCGCGCTTGGCCTTCGAACGGTTGAGCTCGACGAGCGAGCGTGTCTTGGCCAGCGACATCACCGAGTAGCGCTGCTCCATCTCGCGGACGAGGTTCTGCAGCGCGTTGGCGGCCATCCGCGGGCTCGTGATGACCGGCGTGAGCAGGTGCGGGATCGACTCGTAGTGGTTGAGCTCGACCTGCTTGGGGTCGATCAGGACGAGGCGCAGCTCGTGCGGCGTGGCGCGCAGCAGCAGGCTGGAGAGCATCGCGTTGATCGCGCCCGACTTGCCGGCGCCGGTCGTGCCCGCGACCAGCAGGTGCGGCATCTTCGCCAGGTCGGCGCCGATCGCCTTGCCGCCGACGTCCTTGCCCAGCCAGACCGTCAGCGGCGACCAGCCGGTCGGCGCGTCCTGGTAGACGTCGCCGAGCTGGACGATGCGCCGGCGCTGGTTGGGGACCTCGACGCCGACCGCGGTCTTGCCGGGGATCGGGGCGAGGATGCGGATGTCGGTCGCCGCCAGCGCGTAGGCGAGGTCGTCCTTGAGCTGGGCGACCTTGCTCATCTTGATGCCCGGCGCCAGGCGCAGCTCGAAGCGGGTGATGTGCGGCCCGGCGACGGTGCCGACGATCTTCGCCGCGACGCCGAAATGGCCCAGCGCCTCGACGAGCCGCGCGGCCGTCTTCTCCTGACCGGCGGTGTCGGGGCGCAGCTGCTCGGTCGAGGAGCGGCGCAGGAGGTTGACGCTCGGCAGGCGCCACTCGAACTCCGGGTCGTCGGTGATCGCGCCGCGCAGGCGCCCCTGCGGCGTCAGGTCTGCGTCCTCGAGCGCTCGGCGCGGCATGACCGCCGTGGCATCGCGCTCGTCGTCGGGCTCCGGCTCCTCGAAGGCGAGCTGCTCGGCCTCGGGCTCGAGCTCAGGCTGAGGGGCGTGCGGTGCCCCGTCGTCCTGCGCCGCGTCGTCCTCGGGCAGCGGCTCGCCGTAGATGTCGGGAAAGCGCGTCGCGCCCGACCAGAACCCGCGTCGATCGACCGTCGTCTCTCGCGCGGGAGGTCGCGGCGCCGGCGCCTCGACGTGCGTCGCGCGGACGATCATCTCGCCGTCCTCGGGCTCGGGCACGGCAAAGCGCGGCTCGTCGGCGACGGGGTCGTCGACGCGCTCCGGGGAGGCGGGCTCGGGAACGGGCGGCCGGACCCGTCGTGGCCGCGCCGGCACCGCCCGGCCGAGGGCCCGCGTCGTGTCGGCGAGGCCCGAGCCGGTCGCGCGCAGCACCCCGGCCACCGACGCGCCGGTCAGCAGCAGCACCCCGGCGACGAGCAGGAACAGCGCGAGGATGTGGGCGCCGATCGTCGAGACCGCCGACGCGACGGCCCACAGCAGCGCCTCCCCCACGATGCCGCCGCGCGGCTCGAAGAACGGCTCGTCCCAGTAGCCGGTGCGCGCGCCGTCGGGGCCGATGCCGAACGTCCCGGCCGCCAGCAGGAGCGACACCCCGGCGAACAGGCACACGCCGCCGGCGCGAAACGGGCGCATCGTCGGCAGCACGGGCCGCAGGACGAAGAGCGCACCGATGGCGACGATCGCGGCCGGCGCCGCGTAGGCGACCTGGCCGAACGCGTAGGTCAGGCCGCGCGTCGCCGCCTGGCCGGCGGCCCCGCCGTCCCACGCCAGGTACAGCGGGAACGCCAGAAAGACGCCGAGCGCGACGAGCCCCAGGCCGATGAGGTCCAGGTGGCGCTGCGCGAGGACCGGCAGACCGAGCGCGCCCAGCGACGAGCGCTGCGCGCGCGGGCGCGGGCGAGCGGGCGCACGCGAGGCGGCCGCGGCGGCGGGCTTGGCCTTGGCGGCGGGCTTGGCCGGCGGGCGGCGGGATGCGGGCTTGCGGGCAGGGGCCATGGTGAGCCGTCCTGAACCTTCGACGGCGACCCCGCTCGCTCCTGCTTGCGGGCGCGAGCGGAGGGCGCTCGCGAAGCGTGCCTGCTCAGGCCCGATTAACCGGGGGTTGAGCCGCCGCCCTACCCTGATGAGAGCCATGTCGGACCGCCCCCCACGCGTTCTCGTCGTCGAGGATGACCAGGAGATCGCCCAGGTCCTGTTGCGCTCGCTGCGGATGGAGGGCTACGAGGCCCGCGCGAGCTTCGACGGCGAGGCGGCGCTCGTCGACGCGCGCGAGTTCACGCCGGACCTCGTGATCCTCGACCTCGGGCTGCCCAAGCTCGACGGCGTCGACGTCGCACGAGCGCTGCGCAAGGACGGCGGCGACGTGCCGATCCTCATGCTCACCGCGCGCGATGCCGTCGAGGCCCGCGTCGAGGGCCTCGACGCCGGCGCCGACGACTACCTCGTCAAGCCGTTCGAGCGCCAGGAGCTGCTGGCCCGCCTGCGCGCGCTGTTGCGCCGCCGTCCGCCGCGTGGCAGCGCGTCGCTCGTCGTCGGCGACCTGCAGCTCAACCCCGACACGCACGAGGTGCTGCGCGACGGGCGCGAGATCGAGCTGACCCAGCGCGAGTTCGAGTTGCTGGAGTACCTCATGCGCAACGAGCGCATCGTCGTCCCGCGTCAGCGACTATTGGAAGAAGTGTGGGGCTACGACCCGTTTGCCACGACGAACACCATCGAGGTGTTCGTCTCGAACCTGAGAAGGAAGCTGGAAGCCGGCGATGAGCCGCGTCTCCTCCATACGATCCGCGGCGCAGGCTACGTTCTCCGCGCCTAGGCAGATCCCGATCCGCTGGCGGTTGGCGGGCGGCTCGGCGCTGCTGACGCTCGTGATCCTCTGCGGCTTCGCCGGCGCCGTCGGCGGCCTCACCTCGCAGCGCCTGCACGACGACTTCGCGCGCGAGGTCAGGGCCGAGGCGGATCTCGCGCAGGCACGGCTCAAGTACCAGGCCGTCGTCCCGATCGGGATCAACGACTACGCGATCGACGGCCTCACGCCCGCGATGTCGAACTGGGACGACGGGGTCAACGTGGTGCGCATCGTCCTGGGCAACGGGCTGCAGCTCGACGGCACCACGCACACGAAGGACTTCGGGCCGCCCAAGGCGTCGGGCGGCAAGCACGGCGGCGCGCTCGTCAAGAGCTTCAAGCAGGACGGCTACCTCGTCGAGACGCGCGAGATACCCCACGACGAGCAGGCCGTCGCCTTCACCCCGGTCTACGTGCAGTACGCCCGCCCGCTGGCGTCGGTCGACGCGACCGTCGGGAGCCTGCGGCTGTTTCTCTTCATCGGCGTCCTGAGCGGCGCCGGGCTGGCACTGCTGGCCGGCGTGATGGTCGCCCGCCGCGCGATGGCGCCGATCGCCTCCCTCACCGCCACGGCGCGCAAGATCGAGCGCACCCGCGATCCCGCCGAGAAGATCCCCACCGTCGAGGCCGACGACGAGGTCGCCGAGCTCGCGCGCACGCTGGACGGCATGCTCCACGCGCTCGACGCCTCGCGCGGCGAGACCGAGGACGCGCTGCGCCGCCAGCGCGAGTTCGTCGCCGACGCATCGCACGAGCTGCGCACGCCGCTGACCAGCGTGCTGGCCAACTTCGAGCTGCTCGCCGAGAGCCTCGACGGCGAGCAGCAGGAGGCCGCGCACTCGGCGCTGCGCTCGTCGCGGCGGATGCGCCGGCTCGTCGCCGACCTGCTGCTGCTGGCCCGCCACGACGCCGCGCGCCAGGCCCCGCACACCGCGACCGACCTCGGCCAGGTGCTCGTCGAGGCGGCGGGCGAGCTCGGCGTCATCGCCGACGGCCACGAGCTGTCGATCGACGCCAGCCGCGCGTTCGTCGACGGCGCCCGCGACGAGCTGCACCGGCTCACGCTCAACCTCGTGGAGAACGCGATCCGCCACACGCCGCCGGGCACGCACGTGCGCGCGTCGGTCGAGCGGGTCGACGGGCAGGTGCGCCTGACGGTCGAGGACGACGGTCCCGGGATCCCGCCCGACCTCAAGGACCGGGTCTTCGAGCGCTTCGTGCGCGGCGTCGGCGACCGCGGCGGCTCGTCGGGCCTCGGCCTGTCGATCGTGCAGGCCGTGGCGCAGTCGCACGGCGGCACCGTGACGATCGAGTCACCGGCGATGAACGGCGCGAGCCGCCCGCACGGGACCCGCTTCGAGGTGCTGCTGCCGGCCTCGCGCAGCCCGCAGCACGCCGACGTCCCGGCCACCGCCGGCAGCGCCTGACCGCGCGCGCGATGGCTCGCGCCGGACGGGTGCGCCGCAACCGCGTGGCCGCCGCCTGCGCCGGGCCCGCCCTCCTGCTCGTGCTGCTGACGTCCGCCGCGGGCGACGCCGCGGACGGGCCGGCGCCCAACCACACGTTCCGCGAATCGCTGATCTCCGAGTGCGTGGCGGTCCGCGACCCGGCCAGCACGCCCGCGCTGGCGTTCGACGGCACACGCCTGCCGTTCGAGCTCGCGACCGGAGACGAGCCCGGCAGCCGCCCCCGCTGCCGGGCCGGCGAGCTGCGCCTGCTGCGGCTGCAGGCGCTGAGCATCGGCGGCGAGCGCACCTACGTGCGCCGCGGCGGCTGCGCGCTGCCGTGCGTCGTGCGCCAGGCGACGGTGCACGTGGCGCGGTCGGCGCTGCGCCGGCCGGTCCGCCTTCTCTCGATCGCGGCGCGCAACGGCAACGGCGCGGCGCGGTCGAACTGCCGCGACGGCGCGTACACCGCGCCGCAGCGCGTGACGGGCACGCTGCGCCGGATGTTCTACAAGACGCCCGCCGAGCTGCGCCGGCGGCGCAACGCGGGCCGCTCGGGCGGCGACGGCGCGCGCTGGTCGAACTACGGCGATCCGGGCGCCACGTACGCGTCGGGCGGTCGCCCGGCGACGCACTACAACTACCTGCTGTGGAACCTGCCGCGCACGCGGCGCGGCCTGCTGCCGGGCGGCGGGATCGTGCGGGCGACGCTGCCGGCCGGCACGGCCGTCGCGCTGTGCGCCGGCCGGCGCCTGCGGTTGCCGGCCTTCGACCGCCGCGGCACGCGCAACGGGCACGTCGACTGGCGCTACGCGAAGGTCCGCGGCGCGTCCCCGGCCGGCGGCTCGTATGCGGTTCACGGCTGGGTCATGGTCGGCTACCGCTACCGCGACAAGCCGTACACGCCGACCGCGGCGGGCCCGCCGGCCGGTTGAGCCGCGCAGCGACGGGCTGGCCAGCCGCCCGCGCGAGGCGTAAGCTGCTCGCGCCGCCGAGGAAGTCTGCCCACGCAGGGCCGCCCCGAGGCGAGAAGGACGAGACCACATGGATGCCGCCGCGCAACACCTCACGTCGCACCGCCAGGTCGACGCGCCGCACCACCAGGGCTGACGCCCCGGCCGGCGCGCGCCGCGTCCTTCGCTCTCGTTCGCAGCATCCTCTGGAGGTCTCCGCTTGTCGCGCGATCAGCGCACCCGTGCCCGGACGCGTACCCGGGACACGTTTCGATGTCGGAACTGCCGGCTTGACGTATCGATGGATGCGCCGGGCACGCAGCACCGCAACCACTGCCCGAACTGCCTGTGGAGCCGCCACCTCGACGACGCCGTGCCGGGCGACCGGGCCGCCGTCGACTGTTCGGGCTCGATGGAGCCGGTGGCCGTCTGCGTGCGCGCGGATGGTGAATGGATGCTCGTGCACCGTTGCGGCGGCTGCGACGTCGTGCACCTCAACCGCATCGCGGGCGACGACAACCCGCTCGCGCTGATGCACCTCGCCGTCCGTCCGCTGGCGGCGCCGCCGTTTCCGCTGGAGTGGCTGATCCGCACATGAGGGTCAGGGGCGTCGCAGCGGCAGCACGATCTCGAAGTGGGCGCCGCCGCCCTCGGCGTCGGCGGCCGTCGCGCGCCCGCCGTGCGCCGCGACGACGCCCGCCACGATCGCCAGGCCCAGGCCGGCCCCGGCCCGGCCGCGCCCGTGGGGGCGGGCGGGACCGTCTCCGCGCCAGAAGCGATGGAAGAGCTCGCTCGGGTCCTCGGTCGGCAGCCCCGGCCCGTGATCGCGGACGGCGAGCGTGGCGTCGCCGTCGCGCGTGGCGAGCGACACCTCGATCGGGGTTCCGACCGGCGTGTGGACGAGCGCGTTGCGCATGAGGTTGGCGAGCACCTGGCGCAGCTGGTCGGCGTCGCCGTCGACCACCGCGGCGTCCGACCCGTCCAGCGTGATCTTGCGGTCGGGCGCGACCGCGCGCGCGTCGTCGACGGCGTCGGCGGCCAGCCGGCGCAGGTCGACGGGCGCGCGGACCTGCTCGCGGACCTCGTCGAGCCGGGCCAGCGCGAGCAGGTCCTCGACGAGCACGCCCATCCGCGCCGACTCGTCCTCGATCCGCACCATCGCCTTCGACACGTCCTCGGGCCGCGCGGCGGCGCCGAGGCGAAACAGCTCGGCGTAGCCGCGGATCGACGCCAGCGGCGTGCGCAGCTCATGCGACGCGTCGGCCAGGAAGCGGCGCAGGCGCTCCTCGCTGGCGCGCCGCTCGGCGAAGGCCTCCTCCAGCCGCGCGAGCATCGCGTTCAGCGACAGGCCGAGGCGGCCGACCTCCGTGCGCGGCTCGGCCGGCTCGACGCGCCGGGCGAGGTCGCCTGCGGCGATCGCGCCGGCGGTCGCGCCGATCGCGTCCAGCGGGCGCAGCCCGATCCGCACGATCCACCAGGCGCCGAGGCCGAGCGCGAGCAGGACCGCGCCGAAGACGAGCGCCTCGATGAGCAGCAGCCGCGACAGGGTGGCATCGACCTCGGTGAGCGGGAGCGCCGCGAGCACGAGGCCGTCGCCGGATGACCGTGTCACGACGCGGTAGCGCGGCCCGCCGTCGGAGTCGGCGGTCAGCCGCCGGCCGGCCTGGAGCTGTGCCGGCAGGCGCGGTGGCGCCGGTGCGGTCTCGCCGGCCGGCAGGCGTGGCGTGACGCGCCCGAGCACCGCGCCCGTACGGTCGCGGGCCTCGCCGTAGAGCGCCGTCGACAGGGCGCGGTCGGGGCCGCGCCCGCGCCCGGGCCCGCCGTCCGGGCCGCCGCCGGGCGGTCCGCCGCGCCCGCCGCTGCGGTCCGGCCCGCCGGGCAACCCGTCCCCCGCCAGGCTGCCCCGCGCCGCGAGGGCGTCGGTGACGATCGGCAGCGCCGCCTCGGCCTGCTGGTCGACGCGGTCAAACAGGAAGCTGCGCTGCTCGGCGTAGGTCGCCGCCCCGGCCACGAACAGCCCGACGAAGGTCAGCGCGACGACGCCGACGATGAGGCGCGCGCGCAGCGACATCATGGGTCAGCCCCGCGCCAGGCGCAGCGCGTAGCCGACGCCCCGCACCGTCTGGATGAGCGACGGGCCGTGCGGGTCGAGCTTCTTGCGCAGGTAGCTGACGTACGTCTCGAGGATCCGCGAGTCGCCGTCGAAGTCGTACTCCCAGACGTGGTCGAGCAGCTGCGCGCGGGTCAGCACCCGGCGCGGGTTGAGCAGGAGGTAGCGCAGCAGCCGGTACTCGGTGGCGGTCAGCTCGATCGGCTGCCCGGCGCGGGTGACCTCGCGCGTGTCCTCGTCGAGCTCGAGGTCTTCGAACGTCAGCCGCGACGACGACGGCGAGGCGGCGCCGGTGCGGCGCAGGATGACGCGGATGCGCGCGACG
The DNA here is from genome assembly GCA_030681525.1 of Solirubrobacteraceae bacterium. Taxonomy (GTDB): domain Bacteria; phylum Actinomycetota; class Thermoleophilia; order Solirubrobacterales; family Solirubrobacteraceae; genus CADCVQ01. The sequence goes on along the minus strand of JAUXSD010000159.1, from coordinate 22,471 downwards.
AGCTCCGCGAGGCTGAACGGCTTCGTGACGTAGTCGTCGCCGCCGCTCGTCAGGCCACGGACCTTGTCCTGCGTCGCGTCGCGCGCGGTGAGAAAGATGATCGGCACGTTCGCGCGCTGCGCGCCGAGGCGCTCGGCGACCTCGAAGCCCTCCATGTCGGGCAGCATGATGTCGAGCACCATGAGGTGCGGGTCGAAGGTGCGCACCGCCGCGAGCGCGTCGCGCCCGGTGCCCGCCGACTCGACCTGAAAGCCCTGAAAGCGCAGCGCCATCGTGATGACGTCGACGATGTTCGGCTCGTCGTCGACGACGAGGACGCGGTGCGGTTCGGCGGTGGCAGCGGCGGGGTTCATGAGCACATTGTCGGCAGGTTGGCTGGGAAGTTGCTGAGAACGCCACCGCACCGCTACGACGACCGGCGGCGGCGTACGTGGCGACGATGACGCTGGGTGCATCCGGCCGTACTCCTGGGCCGCGTATGTGCGTTGAAGATGGCATCGTTGACGGTGGGAGTTTGCCGGTGGCAGCGTCGCGGCCAGTGACGGAGGGCGAACGCGCAAGGCAGGAACCGCACGGAGAACATCAACGCTGCGGGTGTGAACCGCCCACTCCCCCGAGCCTGTCGGTTTGTTCATGCCCCACCTGAACAGACCGACCAGCCCTGCCGCCGGGGTGGGTCCACGAGCCGGGACGACCTCTGCCCCGCCTCGGGGCATACCTCGCCCGGCCACCGATCGGCGCTCATGCACCGCCGAAGGCCCGCCCCCGTGGCGGTGCCCGGGAGGCTGAATCGGACCAGGCGGATCTGGTCGTCGCCCGCCGACCCTGGCGACCCGGGGGCGCCGAGCATCACGCCCTGCACCCGTTCGGCCGCATCCCCGTCGTCGAGATCGGGAAAGCGTCATCTTCGAGACCCTGGCCATCACGGGCCATCTCGACGAGGCGTTCCCCGGGCCGTCGCTGCGCAGCCCGCGGGCCACGCCGCGCGCGCCCGCATGCGCATGTGGATGGGCCTGTGCGCCGACTACCTGTACCGCGAGGTCGTGCGCAGCATTCCGCTCGACCGGCCGCCCACCGACGAGGAGCGGACGACCGCGCGGCGTGCGCTCGAGCGTGCCGAGGCGCTCACGCCGCCCGCGGGATTCCTCGCCGGCGAGCGCATCAGCCTCGCCGACCTCTACCTCGCCCCCAGCTCGACAACCGCGCCGGAAAGGCCCCGGAGCTGCTCGACGGCCTGCCGGCGAGCGAGGCGTGGATGCAGCGGATGCGCGCCCGGCCGAGCTTCCGCGGCCAGACGGTCTACGCCCCCGCCTGACGCAGCCTCGCCGTCAGACCTCCACGACGACCGGCAGGACCATCGGGCGGCGCTTGATCTTGTCGTAGACGAACGCCGCGAGGTCGTCGTGGAGGATCTCCTGGAGCAGGTCGATCTCGCGGATCTCGTCCTTGGCGGCGCGCTCGAGCGACTTCTCGACGCAGTCGCGCAGCTGGTCGAGCAGCTTGTCGGCGTCGGAGGCGTACGGCACGCCGCGGAAGATGACCTCCGGCTCGGCGACCGACGAGCCGTCCTGCTCGGAGATCGTCGCGACGACGACGAAGATGCCGTCGGCCGAGAGCATCCGGCGGTCGCGCAGCGCCACGTCGGTGACGTCGCCGATGTCGACGCCGTCGACGAAGATCATCCCCGACTGGACCTTCTTGCCCCAGCGCGCGCCCTTGGCGTCGAGCTCGAGCGGCAGCCCGTTCTCGCCCTTGAAGATGTTCTCCGGGGCCACCCCGACCGCCTCGGCGAGCTGGCCGTGCAGGTGGATGCGCTTGTGGTCGCCGTGAAACGGCATGACGTAGCGCGGCTTGGTCAGGTTGAGCATGAGCTTGATCTCCTCCTGATAGCCGTGGCCGGAGGCGTGGATCGGGGCGTCCTTGGTCGTGATGACGTCGCAGCCGATGTGGTAGAGGCGGTCGATCGTCTCGTTGACGGCGCGCTCGTTGCCGGGGATCGGGGTGGCGCTGAAGACGACGGTGTCGCCGGCGTGCAGCTCGACCTGCGGGTGGTCCTTGTGGGCCATGCGGCGCAGCGCGCTGAGCGGCTCGCCCTGGGAGCCGGTCGAGATGATCACGATCTTGTGATCGGGGAACTGGGCGATCTCCCGCGGGCCGATGATGATCCCCTCGGGCACCTTGATGTGCCCCAGCGAGCGGCCGATGTTCGTGTTCTTCTTCATCGACCGTCCGACGAGGACGACCTTGCGACCGAGCGCCGCGGCGGCGTCGACGACCTGCTGCACGCGATGGATGTTCGACGCGAACGACGTGACGATGATGCGCCCCGTGCAGCGGCTGAAGACGTCGCGCAGGTTCGGGCCGGCGACGCGCTCGCTGGGCGCGAAGCCGGGGCGGTCGCCGTTCGTCGAGTCGCCGCACAGCAACAGCAGGCCCTCGCGGCCGAGCTCGGCCAACCGCGAGACGTCCGCCGGCCGCCCGTCGACCGGCGTCTGGTCGAACTTGTAGTCGCCGGTGACGAGGATCGTGCCGAGATCGGTCTTGATCGCGACGGCGCTCGCGTCCGGGATCGAGTGCGTCATGTGGATGAGCTCGAGGTCGAACGGGCCGGCCTCGATGATCTCGCCGTCGTTGACGTCCTCGACGTGGACCTCGCGCGAGAGCTTGTGCTCGTCGAGCTTGGAGCGCGCCATCGCCATGGTGAGCGGGCCGCCGTAGACCGGTGGCGCGTCGTGCACGCCGAGCTCGCGCAGCAGGAACGGCAGGCAGCCGAGGTGATCCTCGTGGCCGTGCGTGACGACGATCGCCTCGATGTCCGACACGCGCCCGCGCAGGTAGGCGAAGTCCGGCAGGACGAGGTCGATGCCCATCATCTCGGCGGTCGGGAAGCGCAGGCCGACGTCGACGAGCACGATCCGGTCCTCGTACTCCACGACGGTCATGTTCTTGCCGATCTCCCCCAGCCCGCCGAGGGGGAGGACGCGCAGCGGTCCGGAACTCAAACTGTGGCTCCGACGAGGAGGCCGCGCTCGGTGAGCATCGCGCGGATCGTCGCCGTCTCGTGCTCGTCGGCCTCGACGTAGGGCAGCCGCGGCTTGCCGACGTTGTGGCCGAGCAGGTTCAATGCCGTCTTGTTGGCGACGGCGGCGGGCGCGACGCTCATCGCCTCGAAGACCGGCAGCAGGCTCTCGAAGATCGCGGCGCGCTCAGCGGGCTCGTCGACCATGCGGCGCAACTCGGGACCGACGATGTGACTGGACGTGAGGATTCCTCCGGGCTCGCCCATGTCGAGGACGCGGGCGAGGATCTCGTCGTTGCCGGCGTAGATCTGCAGCCCGTCGACCGGCGCGAGGTTGTCGTTGTTGGCCTGCTTGACGGCCTCGATGTGGTCGAGCTGGGCGAGCTCGGCGAGCAGGTCGTTGGGCATGTCCGACCCGGTGCGCTGCGGGATGTTGTAGAGCACGATCGGGCGGTCGGCGACGCGGCTGACCTCGCGGAAGTGCGCGACGATCCCGCGCCGGTTGGGGCGGTTGTAATAGGGGTTGACCGACAGCAGCGCGTCGGCGCCGCGCTCGCAGGCGCCGGCGGTCAGCGCGACGGCATGGCGCGTGTCGTTGGAGCCGACGCCCGCGACGATCGTCGCGCCGGCCGGGCGGTTCTCGACGGCGACCGCGATGACGCGCAGGTGCTCCTCGTCGTCGAGCGTCGCGGCCTCGCCGGTGGTGCCGCAGACGACGAAGCCGTCCGAGCCGTTGGCGGCGAGGTGGCGCATGAGCTCGACGAGCGCCTGCTCGTCGACCGCGCCGTCCTCGTCGAACGGGGTCACGATCGCGGTGAGGATGGCTCCCAGCTCGGGCACGACCCTCAAGGTATCGAAGCCCGTGCGACGACTCCGCGCCGGGCGTCATCCCTCGCGGGTCAGGTGCTCAGGGCCTTCGAGAACGCGGAGAGCTCGCTCTCGAGGGCCACGAGCCGCTCGCGGCCGAACCGCTCCTCGACGAACTCCTGGACCTTCGCCCAGCGTTCGAGCGCGCCGGTCAGCAGCGCGGAGCCCTCGAGCGTCATCGCCACCATCCGGACGCGTGCGTCGTCGGCGTGCTCGTACGTGAGGATCAGCCCGCGGTCCTCGAGCACCTTGAGGTTGCGCGTCAGCGTCGTGCGATCCAGCGCGAGGCGGTCGGCGAGCACCGACAGCGACAGATCGCCCTCCGACGCCAGCCCCACGAAGATCGGCAGCTGGGTGATCCGCAGGCCGCTCGCCACGACGGCGTCGTCGTAGACCTGGGTGACCCCGCGGGTCACGCGCCGCAGCTGGTCGCAGGCGCACATCCGCCGGACCTCCCAGCAGACCTCCAGCTCCTCCGGGGTCATGTAGTTCATCAGGTGTAGATACACCGATGGCCTCCGGCCGTCAAGGGCGCGTGGCACACTGGCGTCCATGGCCGACCGCGCGCAGGACGCCTCCCCCCGCGATCCCGCGGCCGGCGAGCTGGTCGCGGAGGTCATGGGCGTGCGCTGGAGCGTGCCCGACGGCGACTTCGCGGTGCTCGACGGGGTCTCCGACGACGGCGAGCCGGTCGTGCTCGTCGGCGCGCTCGGGCACGTGCGGGAGGGCGAGTCGGTCGCCGCGGGCGGCGGCTGGCGCTGCCATCCGCGCCACGGCTGGCAGTTCACCGTGGAGCGGGTCCGGATCCTCGAGCCGGTCAGCGACGCGGCGGTCGCCGCCTACCTGGAGTCCGTCAAGCACATCGGCCCGCGCGGCGCCGCGCTGCTCGTGGAGCGCTACGGCGCCGGCGAGGTGCTCGCGGCGATCGACCGCGACCCGGAGGGCGTGCTGCGCGGCGTGCCCGGCATCGGCGCCCGCCGGCTCGGCGGCGCCGTGCAGTCCTGGCGCGACCAGCGGGAACTGCGCGAGCTGCGCCTGTTTCTCGACACGCACGGCGTCGACGCCGCCTCGGCCGGGCGGATCGCGCGGCACTTCGGCGCGGGGTCGATCGCCCGCCTGCAGCGTGAGCCCTACGTGATCTGCGAGCTCGACGGCATCGGCTTCGCGACCGCCGACGCGCTCGCCCGGGCGCTCGACACCCCGCGCGACGCGCCCGACCGGCTGGCGGCCGGCGTGCTGCACGCGCTCGACCAGGCGCAGGCCGACGGACACTGCCATCTCCCCCGCCCCGAGCTCACGGGGCGCGCGGCGCGGCTGCTCGGCGGCGCCGTCGACGTCGACGACGCGATCGACCGCCTGGCCGCGCGCGGGCGGGTGGTCGTCGACGACGCCGGGCGGGTCAGCGAGGCGCGGCTGCACGCGGTCGAGCAGCGCCTGGCCGGGCACGTGCGGCGGCTGCTCGACGACGCGCCGGCGCTGGCGCTGCGCGACGTGCGCCGCCCCACGAGCGGCGCCTTCATCCCCAGCGACGACCAGTGGCGAGGCGTCGCGCAGGCACTCGAGCACCGCCTCTCGATCCTCACCGGCGGGCCCGGCACGGGCAAGAGCGCGACGATGCGCACGCTCGTCGACCTGCTCAAGTCCCACAAGAAGCACGCGCGGCTGTGCGCGCCGACCGGCAAGGCCGCGCGGCGCCTGAGCGAGCTGACCGGCGTCGACGCCACGACGATCCACCGGCTGCTGGAGTGGATGCCCGACGAGGGCTTCACGCGCGACGCGGAGAACCCGATCGAGGGCTGCGACGTGCTGATCGTCGACGAGGCGTCGATGCTGTCGGTTCACCTCGCCGAGGCGCTGCTGGCGGCGGTCGGGCCGCGCACCCATGTGCTGCTCGTCGGAGACGTCGACCAGCTGGCTCCGGTCGGCCCGGGCCGTGTGCTGGAGGACCTGCTCGAGCTCGAGCACGGCGGCGGCGCGGGCGCGGGCGCGGCGGCGGCGCGAACGGTGCCGGCAACGCGGCTGACCGAGGTCTTCCGCCAGGCCGCCCGCTCGCTGATCGTGCGCGCGGCCCACGCGATCAACGCCGGCGAGCTGCCCGACGCCTCCGCGGGCCTCGGCGACGTGCGCGACTTCTTTCTCATCACGCGCGACGGTCCGCAGGCGATCTTCACCGAGGTCTGCGAGCTGGCGGCGACGCGGCTGCCCTCCCACTACGGCCTCGACCCGGCGGCCGACGTGCAGGTGCTCGCGCCGATGCACAAGGGGCCGCTGGGGATCGACGCGCTCAACGCCGAGCTGCGCGCGCGGCTGAACCCCGACGGCGCGCCGATCGCCGGCACCGGCCTGCGCGTCGGCGACAAGGTCATGCAGACGCGCAACTCCTACGAGCACGACCTCTTCAACGGCGAGCGCGGCGTGCTGCTGCACCACGACGACCAGCGCGACCGGGTCCTGTTCGCGGGCGAGGACGGCCGCCGGGTCTCGCTGCCGGTCGACGCGCTCGACACGCTGCGGCTGGCCTACGCGGCGACCGTCCACAAGGCGCAGGGCTCGCAGGCGCGGGCGATCGTCGTGCCGGTCTTCCGCGGTCACCAGATCATGCTCACCCGCAACCTCGTCTACACGGCGGTGACGCGCGCCCAGGAGGTCTGCGTCGTCGTCGGCGAGCGGTCCGCGCTGGCGCTGGCCGTCAGCCGCACCGACGCGCGGCGGCGCTACACCCGGCTGGCGGAGCTCGTGGCCGCCGTCTGACACGTAGTCAAGACGGTCACGTTCACGTAGGTTGGCGCCGTCATGCTCGAGCGGATCGCCAAGCTCACCTGGCAGCGCCCCAAGCTCGTCCTGGCGCTGGTCGGCGTCTTCGTGCTCCTCGCCGGCGGCTTCGGCTACGACGTCGAGGACCACCTCAAGGCGGCCGGCTTCACCGACGCGGCGTCGCAGAGCGAACGGGCGACCGCGCTGCTGCAGCGCGACCTCGGCTACGACCCGACCCCGGCGATCGTGGTGCTCGTGCGCGACCGCGCCGGCGGGCGGCTCGACGTCGCCAGTCCCGTGGTGCGCCGCGAGGTCGATCGCGTCGCCGCCGCGCTCGCCGCCACGCGCCACGTCGGCAACGTGGTCAACCCGCTGCGCGACCGCCGCGCCGGCGCGGCGCTGATCGCCCGCGACGGGCGCTCGCTCGTGCTGGCCGCGGGATTGTCGAGCCCGGACGTCGAGAGCGACGGCGGCGAGGCGGCCGAGGAGGCGCAGCGGCGGATCGGCTCGAGCCCGCTGGACGTCAGCATGGGCGGCTTCGCGGTCAGCTTCAACGAGGTCAACGACGAGACCCGCGAGGACCTCACGCGGGCCGAGCTCATCGCGTTCCCGATCCTCACGATCCTGCTGCTGCTCGTGTTCCGGGGCGTGGTCGCCGCCGCGATCCCGCTGCTGCTCGGAGTGATCTCGATCCTCGGCACCTACCTCGTGCTGCGGATCATGGCGGGCCTCGTCGACACGTCGCTGTTCGCCCTCAACCTCGCCACGGCGCTGAGCCTCGGGCTGGCGGTCGACTACGGGCTGCTGATGGTCTCGCGTTATCGCGAGGAGCTCGAGCGTGCCGGCGGGGCGACGGAGGAGGCGCACCGGCGCACCGTGCAGACGGCCGGGCGGGCGGTCGTGTTCTCGGGCCTGACGGTCGCCGTCGCGCTGGCGGCGCTGATCATCATGCCGCAGCGCTTTCTGTACTCGATCGGCGCCGCCGGAGCCGCCGTCGGACTGCTCTCTGCGCTGATGACGATCCTCGTCGTCCCGTCGCTGCTCGCGCTGCTCGGCACGCGCATCAACGCGCTGTCGGTGCGCCGCGGGCCCGCCGTCTCGGAGGCCTCCGGCGCGTGGTACCGGCTCGCCAGGGCGGTCATGCGCCGTCCGCTCGTCGTGGCGATCGGCTGCACCGCGCTGCTGCTGGCCACCGCGTCGCCGCTGCTGTCCGCCGAGTTCACCGGACCGAGCGCCGAGGCGGTGCCGCCGAGCCAGCCGTCGTATGCCGTCAACCGCTACATCGACGAGAACTACTCGCGCGGGGCGGCCTTCGCGGTCACCGTCACGGTGCGCGGGGAGGCGGACCCGACCCGGCTGGCGGCCCTGCACCGGCGCCTGGCCGCGCTCGACGGCATCGAGGGCGGCACGCCGTTCGTGCGGGCGACGCCGAACGTCGCGTTCGCGAACTTCACCCCGGCCGGTCCGGCGCTGTCGCACCGGGTCCAGGACGCGGTGCACGGCATGCGCGCGCAGACGGCGCCCGACGGCGGCGAGCTGCTGGTCTCCGGCAACACCGCGCGCTTCATCGACGAGAAGGAGAGCCTGATCGAGCATCTTCCGCCCGTCGCGGCGATCATCGCCGGCACGACGCTGCTGTTGCTCTTCGCGCTGACCGGCTCGGTCATCCTGCCGATCAAGACGCTGATCATGAACGTGCTGACGCTCGGCGCGTCGCTCGGGGTGATCGTGCTCGCCTTCCAGCACGGCCTGCTCGACGGCGTCTTCGCCTACACGGGCCCGGCGGCGATCGAGGTGACGAGCCTGGCGTTCCTGTTCGCGATCACGTTCGCGCTCGCGACGGACTACGCGGTCCTCGTGATGGCGCGGATCAAGGAGCAGCACGATCTCGGCGTGGGCAACGAGGAGGCCGTCGCCGTCGGGATCGGCAAGACCGCGCGCGTGATCAGCGCGGCCGCACTGGCGATCGCGATCGTCTTCCTGGCGTTCGCCGTGAGCAAGGTCTTCTTCATGAAGCAGATCGCGCTCGCCGAGGCGGCCGCCGTGCTGATCGACGTGACGATCGTGCGGGCGTTGCTCGTCCCCGCGCTCATGGGCCTGCTGGGCGATTGGAACTGGTGGGCGCCCCGGCCGCTGAAGCGCCTGCACGCGCGCTTCAGCCTGACGCACGCCTAGCAGCCGCGAGCTCAGCTGCCCGGCGGACCGCCGAGCAGCAGCGCGTCGACGAGCAGAAACAGCGCCAGCAGCGCGACGACGACGGCGAACGCCCGGCCGATGCCCGCCTGCGGGATGCGCTGGGCGTAGATCGTGCCGAGCAGGGCGCCGACCCCGGTCGACAGCGCCAGCGCGAGCGTGAGGCCGACGTCGATCGCCGAGCCGATCGCGAGGTGGCTGGCCAGCGCGGCGGCGCCGGTGATCGTGATGATCACGAGCGACGTCGCCACCGCGCGGCGGAAGCCGAAGCCGAGCCACAGCGTCAGCGCGGGCACGATGAGAAAGCCGCCGCCGACGCCGAAGAAGCCCGTGAGCACGCCGACGCCGGCGCCGGTCACGACGACGCCACCGGCCCGCGGCTCGGGACAGGCGCCGGCGTCGTCGCCGCCCGGCTGCGCCGCGCGGTACCACGTCGCCGCCGCCGCGACGAGCATGACCGGCACGAAGGCGAGGATCAGCGCCTTGGCGCCGACCGCGGCGCCGAGGACGGTGCCGGCCAGCGACGCGAGGCCCGCCGGCGCGACGAACGTCAGCGCGACGCGCCAGCACACATGACCGCGGGCCGCGAGCGCGCCCGCGCCGACGCCCGCGGCGACCGCGACGACGACGAGCGACCCGGTGGTCGCCTGGCCCACGCCTTCGCCGAGCACGTACACCAGGACGGGCAGCGCCAGGATTGCGCCGCCGCCGCCGACCGCGCCCACGACGAGGCCGATGGCGATCCCCAGCGGGATCGCCAGGATGATCGTCTCCACGGCGGCCTACTCGCGGTCGCGCCGCTCGCGCCAGCGCTTGCCCGGGTCGACGAGCGCCGCGTCGGTCTCCTTCAGGACGTCGGTGAAGCGCTGGTCGACCCGCGGCCGGCCGAAGCGGTCGTCCTCCCACAGCGTGACGACGAGCAGCTCGCGCGACGTGCGGTCGTGGCGGCAGACGAACACGACGCCGCGGTCGACGAGGTCGCGCACGTAGACCGTTCCGCGCGCGGCGGTCTCCGAGGCGCCCGGCGGCGGCGTCTGGCTGACCCGCCCGGCCGCCCACGCCTCGCTGACGCGACCGGCGATCTCCGGGCGGATGTCGAAGCCGCCGACGCGCGAGCCGACGCGCTGGCGAAAGCGCTCGACGGCGTGGTCGGTGACGGCGACCGTGATGCCCTCTGTCACCGTCGGCTGCCCCACGCGAGGCTCAGAACAGCAGGTGCTCGAGGCCGATGAGCGGCGACTGCTCGATCTCGCCGACGCGGCGCACGGCGAGCAGGACGCCGGGCATGAACGACTCGCGCGCGTAGGAGTCCTGGCGGATCGTCAGCGACTGGCCGACGTCTCCGAGAATGACCTCCTGGTGGGCGACGAGCCCGGGCAGCCGGACCGAGTGGATCGGCACCTCGCCCACCATGAGCTGCGCGGTGCGCGCGGCGGTGCCCGACGGCGCGTCGAGCTTGCCGTCGTGGTGCAGTTCGATGATCTCGGCCTTGGCCATGTGCTGCGACGCCTCGGCCGCGAAGCGCATCATGAGCACGGCGCTGATCGCGAAGTTCGGCGCGATGAAGACGTTGGCGCGCGCGTCCGGACCGAGCGCGCGCAGCGGCTCTACGTCGAACCCGGTGGTCCCGATGACGACGTGCACGCCGGCCTCGACGCACGCCAGCGCGTTGGCCAGCGCGGTGTCGGGCCGCGTGAAGTCGACGACGACGTCGGCGTCGCCGAGCACGTCCGCGATCGTCGTGTCGAGCGCCGGGTCGGCGCGGCCGGTGAGCTGCATGTCGTCGGCGCCCTCGACGGCCGCGACGACGGCCTGGCCCATGCGACCGGCGGCGCCCGCGACCGCGACGCGGATCATCCGGCGACCCGCGCGAGCAGATCGGGCGCCAGCGGCTCGATCGCGCCGCGAAAGACGTCCTCGTCGACGCCGATGGCGGCCGCGCTGAGCCGCTCGGGGGCGAGCAGCTCGCGCATCAGGCCGTCGAGCTCGTCGCGGGTGACCGACTCGATGCGCTCCACGACCTCGTCGAGCGAGAGCAGCGGCAGCTCGCTCAGCACGGCCGATCCGAGCCGGCTCATGCGCGCCGCCGTGGACTCGAGCGAGAGAACGATCCGGCCCTTGACGTTCTCCTTGGAGCGCTCGACCTCGTCGTCGGTGACGCCGTCCTCACGCAGGCGCTCGAGCTCGTCGGCGACGACCCGCAGCGCGGGACCGACGTTGTCGGGCCGCGTGCCGAGGTAGACGCCGATCATGCCGGTGCCGGCGTGCAGCGACTGGAAGGAGTAGACGTTGTAGGCCAGGCCGCGCAGCTCGCGGACCTCCTGGAAGAGGCGCGAGGACGACGTCCCGCCGAGGATGTTGTCGAGCACGCGCAGGATGAAGCGCCGTTCGTCGTCGCGGGCGAGGGCCGGCGCCCCGAGCGTGATGTGGTACTGCTCTGTCTCCTTCCTGAGGAAGCTCAGGTGCGGGGGCAGATGCTCGGGGACGGGCGGCGGCTGCGGGACGCGCGGGCGCCGCGGCACGTCGAGCCCCGCCGCCAGCTCGACGACCGCGTCGTGATCCAGCGAGCCGGCCGCCGCGATGACGACGTCCTCGGGTGCGTAGTGCCGGGCGTGGAAGGCGCGCAGGCCGGCCGGCGTCGTGTCCGCGATAACGTCGGCGCGCCCGATGACCGGGCGGCCGAGCGGGTGCTCGCCGAAGACGGCCTCGCCGAGCACGTCGAAGACGCGGTCCTGCGGGTCGTCCTCGTACATCGCGATCTCCTCGAGCACGATCTCGCGCTCGTTGGCGAGGTCCGCCTCGTCGATGCGCGGGTGCCACACCATGTCGCCGACGACGTCGAACGCCTGCGGCAGGTGCTCGTCGATCACGCGCGCGTAGACCGACGTGTTCTCCTTGCCCGTGCCCGCGTTGAGCTCGGCGCCCATGGTGTCGAAGATCTGGTCGATCTCCAGCGAGCCGTAGCGGTCCGTGCCACGGAAGAGCATGTGCTCGACCAGGTGCGACAGACCCGCTTCGGACTGCGACTCGGCGACCGAACCGGTCGCGATCCAGAACCCGAGCGTCGCGGATCGGACGGTGGGCATCGCCTCCGTCACGACCCGGACGCCGGAGTCCAGGACCGTCAGTTGCGGCTCGGCCAACGAGCTACTAGCTGCGCTCGGGATCGCCGTGACGCGGGCGGCCGGAGCCGCGCCGTCCGCGATCGCCGCCGCGATCGCCGCCGCGCTCGCCGCGGTCGCCGCCACGCGGGCCGCGGTCGCGCGGGGGGCGCGAGCCGCCGCCACCGCCGTTGGTGATCGCCGCGAGCTCCTCGGCGGTCTTGCCGGCGATGTCCGGGTCGGCCGCCAGGCGCAGGCCGATGCGGCCGCGCTCGCGGTCGACCTCGACCACGCGCACATGGATCTCGTCGCCCTTGTTGAGCACGTCCTCGACCGTGTCGACGCGCTCTCCCGGCTTGACGTTGGAGATGTGCAGCAGGCCGTCGGTGCCCTTGGCGAGCTCGACGAACGCGCCGAACGTCGTCGTCTTGACGACCTTCGCGGCGGGGAACTCGTCGCCGACCGCGACCTCCTTGGTCATCGAGCGGATGCGCTCGGCGAGCGCCTCGCCCATCTGGCCGTTGGCGGAGTAGACGAGCACCTGACCGTCGTCGTTGACGTCGATCTGCGACTCGAACTCCTCGGCCAGGCCGCGAATCGTCTCGCCGCCCTTGCCGATCAGCAGGCCGATCTTGTCCGTGTCGATCTGCACGGTCATGATCCGCGGCGCGTGCGGCGACAGCTCCGCCCGCGGCTCGGCGATGACCTTCGCCATCTCCCCGAGGATGAACTGCCGGGCGTTCAGCGCCTTGGCCAGCGCGTCGCGCAGGATGTCGAACGTGACGCCGGTGATCTTGATGTCCATCTGCAGGGCGGTGATGCCCTCCGACGTACCGGCGACCTTGAAGTCCATGTCGCCGAGGTGATCCTCGACGCCGGCGATGTCGGTGAGCACGACGTACTCGTCGCCCTCCTTGATGAGCCCCATCGCGATGCCCGCGACGGGCCGCTTGATCGGCACGCCCGCATCCATCAGCGACAGCGACGAGCCGCAGACCGACGCCATGGAAGACGACCCGTTCGATTCGAGGATGTCCGACACGACGCGAATCGTGTAGGGGAACTCCTCGATCGACGGGACCATCGCCGTCAGCGCACGCTCGGCGAGCGCGCCGTGGCCGATGTCGCGGCGCTTGGGACCGCGCATGAAGCCCGCCTCCCCGACCGAGAACGGCGGGAAGTTGTAGTGGTGGAAGTAGTACTTCTTCGTCTCGAGGCCCAGCGTGTCGAGACGCATCTCCTCCTTGAGCGTGCCCAGCGAGGCGACCGACAGCGCCTGCGTCTGGCCGCGCGTGAACAGCGCGGAGCCGTGGGCGCGCGGCAGCAGGCCGGCGTCGATCGAGATCGGCCGGATCTCGTCCTCGCCGCGGCCGTCCGGGCGCTTCTTGTGGATGGCGATGCGCTGGCGGATGATCTGCTTCTCGAGCTTGTCGACCGCCATCTGCGCGGCGGCCTTGCGCTCGGCGTACGCGGCGTCGGTCTCGTCGCCGCAGTGCGCGGCGACGGCCTCGCTCATGACGCGCTCGGACTCGTTCTGGCGCTCGAGCTTGTCGAAGATCTGCGTGGCCGCGTCGAGGGCGGCGCCGTGCGACTCCTGCACCGCGGCGTACAGCCCCTCGTCGACCTTCGGGATCTCGATCTCCATCTTGGCCTTGCCGGCCTTCTCGCGCAGCTCGTGCTGCAGGGCGCACAGTTTCTTGATCTCGGAGTGCGCGATGTCGAGGGCGTCGAGGATCTCGGCCTCGGGGATCTCGTTGCAGCCCGCCTCGACCATGAGGATGGCCTCTTCGGTACCGGCCACGACGAGGTCGAGGTCGGAGTTCTCGAAGGTGTCCTGCTCGTTGGGGTTGACGACGAAGTTGCCGTCGACCTTGCCGATCCGCACCGCGCTCACCGGCGTCGGGTACGGGATGTCGGAGAGCATCAGCGCGGCCGACGCGCCGTTCATCGCAAGGATGTCGTACGGGTGCACGCCGTCGATGCTCAGCGTCATCGACACGAGCTGCGTCTCACGGCGCCAGCCCTTGGGGAACAGCGGGCGCAGCGGGCGGTCGATCATGCGGGCGACGAGGGTGCCCTTCTCGGTGCTGCGGCCCTCGCGCTTGAAGAAGGAGCCGGGGATCTTGCCCGCGGCGTACATGCGCTCTTCGACGTCCACCGTCAGCGGGAGAAAATCGACGTCGCGGAGGTTGCCCGCAGTCGCTGTGCTCAGAACCACTGTGTCGCCCTGGCGGACGACGACGGCGCCGGAGGCCTGCTTGGCCATCTTGCCGGTCTCGAAGGAGATCTCGGATCCAGCGATCTCGACGGAGACTCGGGTCTCGGCAGTACTCATATGAAATTGTCCTTTAGTCCGGGTGCGCCCGTCGTTGTTTCGGCGCACCTGCGTCTTTATTGCTTCGGTATACGAACCCCGCCATGGTAGCCCAGTCCGGCCAGCCACTCGACATCGGGGACACCCGGATACGTGCTCTCACCGGCGAACATGGTGGGCGTCATCGTGGCGCCGGCGGCGAGCGCGGCGCGGGTGTCCTCGCGGACGCGCTGCGCGGCCCGGTCGGCGCGGCGGTCCTCGTCAAAGCGCGCGAGATCGAGGCCGAGGTCGCGGGCGCGCTGCCACAGGTGCGGGTCGTCGAGGCGCCCCTGGTCGGCGTACAGGGCGTCGGCGAACGGCCAGAACGCGTCCTGGCGAGCGGCGGCCTCGGCGGCGAGGGCGACGGCGACGGCGCGCGGGTGCTTGGCCTTCAGGGCGAAGTGGCGGAAGGCGACACGGGCGCCGGCGTCGACGAGGCGCTCGTGGGCGAGCGCGCAGCGCGGGCACGTGAAGTCGGCGTAGAAGACGATGAGCGTGCCGGCGGGGTCGCCGCGGAGATGGTCGTCGTCGCGCAGCGGGGGCGGCGGGGCCGTGCGGAGGTCGTCGCCGGGGGGCATGGTGCGGAGGGTACGGGGCTGCGCTGCTGCTGACTGCCGTCTGCGTCCGCGGGGTTGCTGCCCTGCTGAACTGCATCGCTGAGGGTGTGAGTTCGTTTGCGCGCCGGCCGCGGGCCGGGGTTGGCCTGGTCGGGTCGGTCTGTTCATGTGGGGGATGAACAGATCGACCCGATCTGCCGGAGCGTGCTCGCTTGCAGAGGGTTGTGCTGAGTTGACCCCTACATCCCGGGTCAACTCACCACGATCGGCCTGGGACCGTGGCGGGTACGCCGATCCGTCGGTGACCGGCCGCGCGTACCCCTCCGCATGAAGACCGACCAGATCGTGCGCCGCGAGCAGCGCCTCCCCGGCCCGCCCGAGGAGGTGTTCGCGTTCTTCGCCGACGCGCACAACCTCGAGGCGCTGACGCCGCCGCTGCTGCGCTTCCGGGTCCTCACGCCCGCCCCGATCGCGATGGGCCCGGGCACGCTCATCCGCTACGAGCTGCGCGTCCGCCGCGTGCCGGTCAGCTGGCTGACCGAGATCACGACGTGGGACCCGCCCCATCGCTTCGTCGACGAGCAGATCAAGGGGCCCTACGCGCTGTGGCATCACACGCACACGTTCGAGCCGATCGGCGACGGCGACACGCTCATGCGCGACGTCGTGCGCTACCGCATCGGCTTCGGCCCGCTTGGCATGCTGGCCAACCGGCTCGTGGTGCGGCGCGACGTCGAGCGGATCTTCGACTTCCGGGCGCAGCGGATCCCGGCCCTGCTGGCCGCCGCCTGACCTCGGGCGGCGACCGAGGCGGCTAGGTGCGGGCGCCGGCCAGGCCGTCGAAGATGAGGTTGGCCCCCGGCAGGATGCCGGGGTGCTCGCCCTCCCAGGACCACAGGATCTTCAGGTCCGGGCCGACGATGACCAGCGCGCGGTTGGCGACGCCCGTCGGCGCGAAGAGGACGCCGAAGGCGCGCGCCGCGGCGGCCTGCGGCACGGCGTCGGAGAGCATCGGGATCGTCACGTTCAGCGACTCGCGGAAAGCCACCTGGCTGTCGGTCTGGTCGATCGACACGCCCACCACGTCCGCGCCCTCCGCGGCGAGGTCCTGGAGGACCTCCTGGAGGATCTGAAACTGGTCGGTGCAGACCGAGCTGAACGCCGCCGGGAAGAAGACCAGGACGGTCGTCCGGCCGGCGAGGTCGTCACGCGTGAACGGCTCGCCGTCCTCGCGGCGCAGCGTGAACTGCGGAACGTCGCTTCCTGCGGGAAGGACGCTCACCTGCGCAGCCCGAGCTCCTTGATGAGGGCGCGGTAGCCCTCGAGGTCGTGCTTCTGAAAGTAGTTCAGGAGCCTGCGACGACGCCCGACGAGCATGAGCAGCCCGCGGCGAGAGTGGTGGTCCTTCTGGTTGGAGCGAAGATGCTCGGTGAGCTGGTTGATGCGCTCGGTGAGCAGCGCGACCTGGACCCGGGTGTTGCCGGTGTCCTGGTCTGAGTCACCGAACTGGCTGACGAGCTCCTGCTTGCGTTCTTGGGTCAGTGCCATGCGACGGGCAAAGGTAGCAACTCACGCCCGGTCACGGCCGTAGACGGTCCGCGCATCCTCGACGTCCAGCGCCATCTGGGCGATCAGCACATCGACCGAGTCAAAGCGCTTCTCGCCGCGCAGGCGCTTGAGGAAGGCGAGCTCCAGCCGCGATCCGTAGAGGTCGCCCGAGAAGTCCAGCAGATAGGCCTCGATGAGCTCGCCGCGCCCGGTGACGAACGTCGGGCGCACACCGATGCTGACCGCGGCGGGCACGGTCTCGCCCGCGGCCGTCGTCGCGCGCGCCGCGTAGACGCCGTGCGCCGGCGTCACGTAGCGCGGGTCGGGCACGAGGTTGGCCGTCGGGTAGCCGAGCTCGCGGCCGCGCTCGTCGCCGTGGGCCACCTCGCCGGTCAGCGTGAACGGGTCGCCCAGCAGCCGGCCGGCGTACTCGATCGCCCCGCCGAGCACGAGCCCGCGGATGTGGCTCGACGACACGACCTCGCCGTCGATCTCCAGCAGCTGCACGACGCGCGTCCCGAAGCGGTCGTCCGCCTGCAGCAGCGCCGCATCGCCGCGCGCCTTGTGGCCGAAGCGGAAGTTCTCACCGACGGAGACGTGGGTCGCGCCGAGCGCCCCGACGAGCACGTCGTCGACGAAGTCCTGCGCCGAGCGCGCCGCGAACGCGGCGTCGAACTCGATGACGACGAGCTCCTGCACGCCGAGCGAGCCCACGAGCCGGGCCTTGCGCGCGGGGTCGGTCAGCAGCTTGGGCGCCGCGCCCGGCCGGATGACCGTCGTCGGATGCGGGTCGAACGTCAGCACGGTGTCGGCGCCGCGGATGACCTCGCGGTGGCCGAGGTGCACGCCGTCGAACGTCCCGACCGCCACCCGTCGCGAGCGCGGACGGACGTCGGACAGGCGGGTGACCTTCACGCGCGGAAGCCTACGACGGGCTTGAGTCCCTCGGCGCGCGGCTGGGCGATCGCGATCGGGCCCTCCGCGTCGAGCAGCAGCACGTCGCCGGCGCCGGCCGGCGCCGCGGCGTCGATCGCCACGCCGTGCGCGGCCCGGCGCGCGTCGTCGCCGTCGAGGCGCACGCTCGGCAGGATCCGACCCAGCACGTCGGCCAGCGGCACGAGGCGCGCGGGATCGGCGTCGGCGACCTCGAACGGACCGATCGCGGTCCGCCGCAGCTCCTCGCAGTAGGCGTCCGCCAGGTCGGCGACGAGCACGCGCACGTAGGTGCCCGCCGAACACTCGATCGCGAAGGCGGCGCGATCGTCCTCGCGCCAGAGCTGCTCGAAGCGGTACACGGTGACGGGCCGCGGCTCGAGCACGACCGTCTCCCCCGCGCGCGACCGGTCGTAGGCGCGCCGGCCGTCGACCTTCACCGCGCTGTAGGCGTGCGGGCGTTGCAGCAGCTGGCCGGTCGGCAGCTCGACGGGATCCGGCGGGAACCGCCCGGTGACCGTGATCTCGCCGTCCCGGTCGCCGGTCGTCGAGGTCGCGCCGAGCCGCGCGACCGTCTCGTAGCGCTTGGGCAGCGCCATGAGGTAGCGCTGGATGCGCGTCGCGCGGCCGACGAGGACGAGCAGCAGCCCCGTCGCGAACGGATCGAGCGTGCCGGCGTGGCCGACGCGCCGGGGTGGGTGGGGTCCGATTGCGCGGCGCACCGCGGCGACGATGTCGTGCGATGTCTTGCCCGCGGGCTTGTCGATGAGCAGGACGCCGTCGGACACCGGCCCCAGGCTATTGGTCGCCTGAGCGCCGGCCGCCTCCGGCGTGCCTACGTCGCGTCGATGACCTCGAGCGTCAGACCGTCCGGCATGATCGTCACGGTCTCGTACTCGAAGTCGCCGACCTTCTCGAAATGGACCTCGATGCCGCGCACGACCGGCGGCTGGTAGCCCTCCGGCACCGTCGTGATGCGCTCGAGCAGCAGGTCCTTCGGGTCCGAGCCCTGCGGCTCCACCTCGCGCAGCTCGGTCATCCAGCCCGCCGAGGGATAGGTGCACCAGCCGTCGACGACGAGCACGCCGGGTCCGCGCTGGGCCTTCCAGTCACGACACTTGCCCTGGGTGGGCGCAGCGTCCGATGCCTCCATGAGTCAGTACCTCCTGGTCAGATGACGGCGCATGCTGTCAGCCGGCGACTACGCATCGAGCTGCGCGGCTACCTCTTGGCGCAGGAACGCCACGAGCTCGTCGGGGCCCATCGACGTCGCGAAGCCCGCCGCCTGGCGGTGCCCGCCGCCGCTCTGGGCGCGGGCGATGAGCGACACGTCGACCGCGCCGTCGGTCGCGCGCAGCGAGACCTTCGACCGCCCGGCCGCCTCCGCGCCGGTCAGCTCGCGCGCCAGCGCGGCCACCTTCGTGCCCTGCACCGCCCGCAGGTGATCGATGATGCCCTCGGTGTAGGACTCCTCGGCGCCGGTCTCGGCGAAGTCCTCGCGGGTCAGGCGCGCGAGCGTCAGCCGGCCGCCGTCGAAGCGCTGCACGCGCTGCAGCGCGCGCGTCAGCAGCGCGAGCTTGGGCTCCGGGACGCCCTCGTAGAGGCGGCGGTAGATCTCGTGCACGTCGACGCCCGCCTCGATGAGGTCGGCCGCCATGACGTGCGCCGCCGGGCCGGTGTTCTCGTACATGAAGCGCCCGGTGTCGGTCACGAGGCCGACGTACAGGGCCTCGGCGATCCGCGGGGTGAGCGGCACGTCGAGGCCGCGCATGAGGTCCCAGACGATCTCCGCCGTGCACGACGCCGCGGGGTCGACGTGGTTGATCGTCCCGAAGTGCGTGTTGTCGTGGTGATGGTCGAGGTTGACGATCGTGGCGTCGCCGATGTCGACGGCGTTGCGGTCGAAGTTGCCGCAGTCGAGGAACACGATCGTGCGCTCGAGGACGTCGGGGGGCACCTCGGTGATCAGGTCGTCGAACTCGAAGAACGCGTACTCGTAGGGCAGCGGGAACTCGTCGCGGCCGATGAACATGAGCGAGTCCTTGCCGAGTGCCCGCATGACGCTCTGCATCGCGACGAGCGAGCCGAGCGCGTCGCCGTCGGGGTTCTCGTGCGTGACGAGCACGAAGCGCTCGCCGCGACGAAGCGCATCGAGTACTTCGGCGCGCGTGCTCGGAGTCGTGCCGGCGATCGTCACGTCTCCCCCGCCTCGCGACGCAGCAGCTCTTCGAGGTGCATCGCCCGGTCGGTCGTGTCGTCGTAGAGGAACTCGAGCGTCGGCGTGTGCTTCATGCGCAGCTCGCGGGCGAGCCGGCGCTGCAGGGCGCCGTGGGCGGAGCGCAGCCCGGCCATCGTCGCGTCGCGCTCGGTTTCGCTTCCGAGCACGCTGACGTAGACACGGGCATGGCGAAGATCTGAAGTGGTCTTGACGCTCGTCATCGTGACGAAACCGATTCTCGGGTCCTGCAGGTCCTGGGCGACGGCATCGGACAAGACCTGCCTGACGGCCTCGTCGACGCGCCGCATCCGATCTGAGGCCATCCTAGTCCTCCTCAGCCCGTCACGTCGGCAAACGACGCGATGGTCCGCTCGACGCGACAGCTCTCCGGAAACCGGTCCAAGAGGAAGCGCTCGACCCGGTCGACGGAGCTGTCCAGCGCGCTCGGCGAGCCGCCCGTCAGCGCCGCCGCGAGCGTCGCGCGCTGCCACAGATCCTGGTGGCCGACCTCGGTCACCGTGACGCCCATCCGGCCGTGCAGCTGGGCCTTGACCGAGGCAAGGTCCTTGCGCTTGGCCTTCAGCGAGCCGGCGTCGGGGAAGTGCAGATGCACCAGCAGCAGCGCGACGTACGCGTCCACGTCATCGCCGTCCCGCATCAGTGGTTCGTCCCGCAAACCCGAGCCCACTCGGATCGGCCGCTGATCACCGCCTGGCGGCGTCCTCGGTCGTCGATGTGCCAGAGGCACACCTTCCTCCCTGCGTCCTTGCCAGTCGGCGCCAGCAGCCGCCCGAGCGAGCACGGGCTCACGGGACCAACCACAGCTAGGCGAGGGCGCGGTCGACCTTGCGGGTCTCGTAGACCTCGAGGACGTCGCCTTCCTTGACGTCCTGGAAGTTGCGCAGCGTGATGCCGCACTCAAAGCCCGCGGCGACCTCGCGCACGTCGTCGCTGAGGCGCCGCAGCGACGCGATCTCGCCGTCGTAGACGATCGTGCCATCGCGGACGAGGCGCGTCTTGGCCCCGCGCGTGATCTTGCCGTCGGTGACGTAGGAGCCGGCGATGACGCCGATCTTCGAGGCGCGGAAGATCTGGCGGATCTCGACGTGGCCGAGCGAGTCCTCGACCTCGTCGGGCTCGAGCATGCCCTCCATCGCGGCGCGCAGCTCGTCGAGCACCTTGTAGATGACGGTGTAGCCGCGGACGTCGACGCCCTCGCGCTCGGCGACGGCGCGCGCGTCGCCCACGGGCCGCACGTTGAAGCCGATGATGATCGCGTCGGACGCGGCGGCCAGCATGACGTCGGACTCGTTGATGCCGCCGACGCCGGTGCGGATGATGTTGACCGCGACCTCGTCCTGCGGCAGCTTGGCGATCTCGTCCTCGAGCGCCTCGGCGGAGCCGGCGACGTCGGCCTTGACGAGCAGGTTGAGCTCCTTGAGCTCGCCGGCCTGGATGTCCTTGAAGACGTCCTCCAGGGAGCGCTTGCGGCCGGAGCGGCGGGCGTGCTGCTCCTGCTTGAGGCGCTGCTCGCGCTCGTGGGCGATCGCCCGGGCGCGGCGGTCGTTCTCGACGGCGCGGACGTGCTCGCCGGCCTCCGGGACGCCGTCGAAGCCGAGGACCTCGATCGGATCGCCCGGCAGCGCCTCCTTGACGCGGGCGCCGGTGAAGTCGTGCATCGCGCGGACGCGGCCCCAGTTGGCGCCGGCGACGAGCGCGTCGCCGATGCGCAGGGTGCCGCGCTGGATGAGGATCGTGACGACCGGGCCGCGGCCCGGGTCGAGCTTGGACTCGACGACGACGCCGGACGCCGGCGCCCCCGCGTTGGCCTTGAGGTCCTCGAGCTCGGCGACGACCTGGAGGGTGTCGAGCAGGTCCTCGAGACCGACCTTCGTCTTGGCGGAGACGTCGACGAACTCGGTCTCGCCGCCCCACTCGGAGGGCTGCAGGCCACGCGTGGTCATCTCGGTGCGCACGCGCGTCGGGTCGGCGCCCTCCTTGTCGATCTTGTTGACCGCCACGACGATCGGCACCTCGGCGGCCTTCGCGTGGTCGATCGCCTCGTCGGTCTGCGGCTTCACGCCGTCGTCGGCGGCGACCACGATGACCGCGATGTCGGTCACGCGGGCGCCGCGGGCGCGCATCGCGGTGAAGGCCTCGTGGCCAGGCGTGTCGAGGAACGTGACGAGCTTGTCGTTGTGATGGACCTGGTAGGCGCCGATGTGCTGCGTGATGCCGCCGGCCTCGCCCTTGACGACCTCGGTCGTGCGGATGGCGTCCAGCAGCGACGTCTTGCCGTGGTCGACGTGGCCCATGATCGTCACGACCGGCGGGCGGTACGTGAGATCCTCGTCGGCGTCCTCGAAGACCGGGTCGGTCTCGACCTCGTCGGCGGCGTGGACGATCTCGACCTGCTTGTTGAACTCGTCGGCGAGGATCTCGACGGCCTCGTCGGACAGCGTCTGCGTGAGCGTCGCCATCTGGCCGAGCATCATGAGCTTCTTGATGATCTCCGGGACGGGCACGCCCATCGACTCGGCGATGTCCTTGACCGTCGAGCCGGAGTTGATCCGCACGAGATCGGTGTGCGACGCCGCGGCCTCGTTGAGCGGGGCGACCGTGTCGTCGTACGTGCCACGGCGGCGGCGGCCGCGGCGCTGGCGGCGCGGCGGCTGGGACTGCTGGCCGGGCGTGCGGCGCGAGGCCTGGGAGTCGATGACGACGCGGCGACGGCCACCGGGGCCGGCGGCCCCGGGGGTGCGCTCACCGGCGAGCGAGGAGCGCGTCGGGCGGTGCTTGGCGGGCTCGCTGCCGTCGGCCGGCGCGGCGGGCTGGTCGCCCGGCGTCGTGCCGGCGGCGGACGGATCGGACGGCGCCGGCGCCGGCGCGGAGCCGGCGGGGCGAGCGGCGGGCCGGGCGCCGGCGGAC
>JAUXSD010000158.1 GCA_030681525.1 Solirubrobacteraceae bacterium | reverse complement strand
CCTCTTCTGCTTTTTTGCGCTCGGTGAGATCCTCAAGCGTGACGATATTTCTGCTGCCTATGGAGGCGAGGGAAGCCTTGACATACCGGCTTGACCCGTCCTTGCAGGTAACCGTGGCTTCCATGGGCTCGATGTCACCGTGGTTCTGGACGGCCTTTTCGACCCGCCTCGTCCATTCGGCTCGAAGTCGCTCACGGTATTTCTCGTCTGGATAGGCGAGCGGCCACCAGTGGTGCACATCGGGAACATCTTCCATCGTGTAGCCAAACAACTCCGTGAACTTCCGGTTCATCATGACGAACTTTTCGTCCGGCTCCACGCCGACATCGACGATCATGGCTATCGGGGAATGCTCGACGAGCGCCATGAGGTCAGCCTCGCTTTGCTGTAGCGCCTTTTCCGCCGCCTTGCGCGCGCGAATGCCCTGTTCTGCTGACAGCACGCGCCGCACCGCCGCAGGCAGACGGGCCAGCCGATCCTTGAGAATATAATCCCTGGCGCCTGCGGTTAATAATTCAACGGCCATCTCTTCGCCGATAGCGCCGGTGACCATGATGACCGGGATGCCGGGATGAGCCTGTTGCACGTAGCCAAGCGCGGCGCGGCCGTTATAGGACGGAAGGTTATAGTCTGCCAGGACGATATCGGGCTTGAAATCTTCCAGCGCCTGTTTGAAGGCAGGTTCCGTATCGACGCGCAGTACGGTAAAGACCAAGCCTTCCCGGCGCAAGGTGCGCTCCAGCAACTCCGCATCGGAAGGTGAGTCCTCCAGCAACAGGATATTGAGTTCGCTCATAGCCTAACTTTCTGCGACAGGCGCATGGTTGACCAGCAGCCAGTACATGCCGAGTTCGGTGACCGTCTTGGCGAAAGCCTCGAACTCCACCGGTTTGCTGATATAGCTGTTCACTCCCAGTTGATAGCTCTCCGTTATATCCCGATCCTCTTTGGATGAAGTCAGCACGACGATCGGGATTTCTTTGGTGCGCGGATCAGTTTTGACGGCGCGCAACACCTCCAGCCCATCCACCTTGGGCAGGCGCAGATCAAGCAGCACCACACGCGGCGGTGCGCAGCCGCTGCGGCCTGCGTACTCCCCGCGCGCAAACAGGAAATCCAGCGCCTCCGCACCATCATTGACCCACACCTGATTATTGGCCAGGTTGTTTTTATTGTGTGTGCGTTTGGCCAGTTCGGCTTCGGTGGGATTGTCTTC
>JAUXSD010000152.1 GCA_030681525.1 Solirubrobacteraceae bacterium | reverse complement strand
CCTCCAGGCCGGCGTTGACCATCTGCAGGCTCGTCGTGACCAGCTCGCCGTCGACGACCACCCCGGGCGGCGCCCAGCGAGCGCGGCCCCAGTCGTCACAGTTGGCAAACGTGCCGTCGTAGGCGTACGCGTCGTCCCACTGCCCGCACTCGATCATGCTCTTGGGCCGCTTGCCGACGTCGCGGTACTTCGGGTTGACCTCGTAGAAGAACTCCGAGATGTCGTCCCAGATCGCGGCCGTCTTGCGGCCGTAGTCGAAGTACTTGATGACGCGCAGCATGATCTCGTTGAGATCCGACGCGTCGATCGTCGTGCTCACGCCGCCCGGGACCACGGTCTGCGGATGCGGGTACTTGCCGCCGATGAGCACGTAGGCCTCGCGCGCCAGCCGCGTGTAGTGCAGGCCCTCGAGATACAGCTTGCCGGTCAGCGGGGTGAGGTCGGTCATGAGCTCGGACATGAACTCGTAGCCGTGCTTGGCGCGCCCGCGCGTGCGGGTGTTCTCCGCGCGCTCCCAGATCTCCGGGTTGGTCTCGCGGATGGCGGGCTCGGAGAAGTCCGGACCGGCCAGCAGCGACAGGTGGATCGGGTGGTCGTAGAGGTACTCGACGCTCAGCAGCAGGTTGCGGGCGACGACGCCCATCGGCGGGGGCTTGATCCCGAACGCCATCTCGCAGGCGAGCGCGGAGGTCGTCGCGTGGACGCCGCCGCACACGCCGCAGGCGCGGCTGGAGATGAAGATCGCGTCGCGCGGGTCGCGGCCCTTGAGGATGATCTCGTAGCCGCGAAACAGCGTCGCCATCGACGCGGTCTCGAGCACCTGGCGGTTCTCCAGATCGACGACCGTGTGAAACGCCAGCGCGCCCGCCACCCGGGTCACCGGATCGAAATCGACCCGCCGGACGGCGCCGTTGCGCTCGAACAGCTCACGCATCCGCGCCGGGTCGTCCTCGATCGGCGTCGGCGCGGGCGTCTCGACGTACGAGTATGGGTTCGTGGCGCCGGCCTTCAGCGTCGCGTTCCCCGCCGCGTCAAACTCGATCGGCAGGTTCTTGAAGCACATCTACAGTTCCTCCCGGGAGACCAAGTGTTCTTGTAGGACGGGGACGCTGGCATTCATGTCGATGCCCTTCTGGCGCAGGATGTCCCGGCTCTGTGGCAGCGGCTGCTTCTTGTTGCGGTTGGCGTGGTTGACCGAGCCGCTGTACTGCAGCTTCTTGTAGAAGTAGGAGTTGACCTTGAGCAAGGGGTTCTTCGACGACTCGCGCCCCCAGGCCGAGGGTGCCTCGCCGGCGTTGTCCCACAGCGGCGTGCTGTTGCCGGTGCTCATCGACATGCGCCGCAGACGGCGGATCGCACCGCCGGTGATGCGTGACGTCGTGCCGGAGATGGCCGATCCCGGAGGCGCCTTGTAGAACGGACTGTACTTGTCGGGGAAGCCCGGCATCGTGCAGCCGATGCATGCGCCGCCGGCGACCATGCAGCCACCCATGTGGTTGATCGCGCCGCGCTCGACGATGTTGCACTGCACGACCGGGCCCCAGCAGCCGATCTCGACCAGGCACTCGTTGTCGCCCGGCTCGTGGGCGAAGACGCCCTCCTCGTAGTAGCCCGCCTTCGGGCAGTGCCGGTGCACGGTCTCGCCGAACAGCCATGCCGGCCGCCCGAGCTCGTCGAACTTGGGCAGCGGGGCCAGGTTCTGGAGGAAGAGGAGCACGGCCGCCACCGTCTCGGTGAAGTTGTCGCCGACCGGCGAGCAGCCGGGAACGTTGACGACCGGCACGCCGAGGGCCGAGCGATAGTCCTTGCCGAGGAAGTCGGTGAGGCTCATCGAGCCGGTGATGTTGCCCGCCGCGGCGGGGATCCCGCCCCATGTCGCGCACGTTCCGATCGCGACGTACGCGGCGGCGCCCGGGGCCAGCTTCCACAGCCAGTCGGTCACGCGGTTGGGCTGGTCGGTCTCCGACTCGGGGTCGAAGCCGCCGGCGCCCATGGCCGAGAAGTAGCCGTACTCGGTCGGGAACGCCTGGTCGTCGGGGACCGAGCCTTCGAGCACCACGACGTACGGGGCGCCGAGCGTGCCCTCGACAGCCTTGCGGAACGGACGGATGAACTCCGTCCCGGCACCCGGCGACAGCACCGGGTGGTGCAGCACGACCTTCGGCAGGTTTGGGATCCTGCCCAGGAGCAGATCCTCGACCGACGGGTTCGTGGCGCCGCTGGCGGCGATGGAGCATCCATCACAGCTCATGCCCGCGATCCAGAAGACGTGGACGATGTTCAGGGGCCCGTCAGGGCTCCCGCCGAGCCCGCCGATCCCTGGATCGACGTCCGCACCGAAGACGCCACCCGCATGCGGGACCGTCTGCAGCTTCTGCTTATAGCCCGTGCTCATCAGCCCGCGTTCTCCTTCCGCAACGAAACGACCGCTGTGTGAATCTTACACATAGGATGACCGGAAACGTACAGCAGATCGCCGTCCGCGCAACCCCCGCCGTCAAATTTCAGCCCCGGAGGAACGCCAGAATGCCAACTGACCCCGGTCGATACGTCCCGGTCAACACCTCCGTGCTGCTGCAGACGCTCGTCGAGGCCGTCCACGAGCAGGTCGAGGAACGGCGGGCAACGCGTGCGCTGATCCAGACGCCGCCGGCGCTCGATGCCGACCACGTCCTCGTCGGCGACAACGACCCCGCCATCGAGCGTGCGCTGCGCGTCTGCGGCTATCTCGCGCGCGTCGTCGAGGTAGACCTCTTCGAGCCGGCGCAGGCGCACGCGCCCTGGGTGGTCGAGCGTGTCACGGCCGCGAGCGCCGGCGCGGAGGACCAGGCGGAGGCGGTCGCGGCGCTGTGCGGCGAGCTCGCGCGGGCGGAGCCGATCGGAAAGCCGAGCCCGGACGATCCGCAGGCGATGAGCTGGCAGGTGCCGGGTCCCGGCGGTCACGTGCGCCACCACGTCGCGCGGCGTGCGATCGAGGAGGTCCTGCGCGGCCGCGAGACGCCCGTCGAGGGCGACCCCGCCGATCTCAAGCGAGCATGGATGTACGGGTTCTTCGTGCGCACGTGCGAGGAGGCGCTGCCGCACGAAGCCGCCCTGCCCTCACGCGACGGCTGAGGAGGGGGCGCCGTGCGGCGCGCGGATGTCGCCCGCCCCGCTCAATGCGAGGCGCAGTACATGCACAGGTCGAAGCTGCGGATCGTGCGCAGCACGTCGATCCCCTGCTGGGTCGGATCGGAGCTCACCAGCGGCGTGGCCTCGACCGCCGCCTCGCACGGACCCGGCCGGCCGGCGTCGTCGCGCGGCGAGCCGGAGAACGTCGAGGGCCCGACGATCTGGTAGTTGTCGATCACGCGGCCGTCGATGAGGACGTGGTGGCTGACGTAGCCACGCGCCCCGCCCCACTGCCCCGTCCCCGCGATGCCGTCCTTGGGGATCTTGTAGGGCGTGAAGATCCTGACGTCGGTCCCGCCCCGGCGAGCGATGTCCAGGCCCATGACGACGTTCTCGTAACACATCAGCGTCGCCTGCGCGAAGGCGTAGGCACGTGCGCGATTGCGCTCGAAGGCGTTCCAGCGGCCCGGGATCTGCCACTCGAGCACACCGGCGGGCATCTGGCCCGAGGGCACGCTCATCTGCACTCCGCGGCCGGTCGACTCGACGAAGCCGCCGTGCGAGCCCGCGCCGGACAGCGCCGTCGCCCACATGCGCGCCTGCGCGCCCGTCTCCATCGCATGGCCGCGCCAGCGCGCCGCGGTGGACCAGGAGTAGCGGCCGTTGGGGTCGCTGCTGCCCGGCTGGGGCAGCGTCTGCTTGTTGGCCGGGTGGCGTGGCGGCAGGGCATTGCCCGCCGCGTCGAGGACCGGGGTTCCCCCGCCCCACTCGTCGTAGAAGGAATGGCGGACGTACTCCTCCACGCCGGCGTCGATCTCCCGCAGGTCGGCGGTCTGCAGGACGCCGTCGACGATCGCGCCCGGCTTCGACCAGCGGTGCTCCCCTGGGCTGGTCAGGATGCTCGACGTGGCATGCGGATCCTCCCAGAGGCCGAGGTCGAGGAAGTTCATCGGCCCCTGGCCCACCTCCGCGTAGCGCGCATCGGCGCTGTAGAAGAAGTTCGTCAGGTCGTCCCACACGGCGACGACGCGCCGGCTGTAGTCGAAGAACTTCACGACGCGCAGCAGCGTCAGGTTGAAATCGGTCGCGTCGACCGTCGAGCTCACGCCGCCCGGGGTGATCGTCTGCGGGTGGGGGTACTTGCCGCCGACGATGACGTTGGCCTCGCGGGCCATGCGCGTCATGTGCAGGGCCTCGCGGTACAGCCAACCGCTGTAGCGCGTGAGCTCGGCCATGATCTGCGACATCGTCGAGAACCCGTGCACCCCCGCGTGCGGGGCGGGCGTCGCCTCGGCCCGCGTCCACAGCTCGGGGCTCGTCCGCCGGACGACCGGCTCGGAGTAGTCCGGGCCGGCGCGCAGGAACAGGTGGCTCGGGTGGTCGATCATGCACTCGGTCGCCGACAGGAAGTTGCGGGCCACGATGCCCATCGGTGGCGGCTGCACGCCGCACGCCGCCTCGACGGCCATGGCGGAGCAGATCGAGTGCGCGACGCCGCACACCCCGCAGGCGCGGCTCGAGACGAAGACCGCGTCGCGCGCGTCGCGACCGGCCAGGAGGTTCTCGTATCCGCGGAAGGTCCTGGCCATCGCGACGGCGTTGCCCACCGTTCGGCTGCCGAAGTCGGCGGAGGCGTGGAAGGCGAGGTCACCGCTGACGCGGCTGACGGGGTCGAAGCGCAGGTTGTGCGCGGCGCCGCCCATCGTCTGCTGCGGATCGGGCAGCGTCTGGATGCTCATCTACAGCTCCTCCCGGGAGACCAGGTGCTCTTGCAGGACGGGAACGCTCGCCTCGAGGTCGACGCCCTTCTGGCGCAGAATGTCGCGGCTCATCGGCAGCGGCTGCTTCTTGTTTCGCTTGGCGTGGTTGGGCGAGCCGGCGTACTGCAGCTTCTTGTAGAAGAACGCGTTGACCTTGGCGACCGGGTGGGGCGTCACGAGGTTGGCGCGGCCCCAGGCCGACGGAACCTCGCCGGCGTTCTCCCACATCGGCTCGCGGTTGCCGCTGGCCATCGAGACGCGCCGCAGCCGACGGATCGCGCCGCCCGTGATGCGCGACGTCGTGCCGGAGACGGCCGAGCCGGGCGGGGCCTTGTAGAACGGGCTGTACTTGTCGGGAAAGCCGGGCATCGTGCAGCCGATGCACGCGCCGCCGGCGATCATGCAGCCGCCGAGATGGTTGATCCCGCCGCGCTCGGTGATGTTGCACTGCACGACCGGACCCCAGCAGCCGATCTCGACCAGGCACTCGTTGTCACCGGGCTCGTGCGCGAACACGCCCTCCTCGTAGTAGCCCGCCTTCATGCAGTGGCGGTGCACGGTCTCGCCGAACATCCAGGCCGGGCGGCCGATGTCGTCGAACTCGGGCAGCTCGACGTGGCCTTCGAAGTGCAGCAGCAACTCCTTGAGCGTCTCCATGAAGTTGTCGCCGACGGGCGCGCAACCGGGGACGTTGACGACGGGGATGCCGCGCGCGGAGCGGTAGTCCGAGCCGAGGTAGTCCGTCAGGCCCATCGAGCCGGTGATGTTCCCGGCCGCCGCCGGGATGCCGCCCCAGGTCGCGCACGTGCCGATCGCGATGCAGGCCTGGGCACCGGGCGCCAGCGCCCACATCCAGTCCGTCGCCTTCACCGGCTGATCGCCGTGCTGCATGCCGCCCTTGGAGGACGGCCAGTCCGATCCGGTTCCCATCGCCGCGTAGTGGCCGGGGCCGCTCAGGGCCTGGTCATCCGGGATCGACCCTTCGACGACGACGACGTAGGGCGCGCCCAGCGTGCCGTCCGCCGCCGCGCGGAACGGCGCCATGAAGTCGGCGCCGGCGTCCTCGTCGAGCATGGAATGGTGCATGACCACGCGCGGCACGCGCGGGATCAGCCGAAGCGTGAGTTCCTCGAGCCGGGGCGAGATCGCGCCGAGCATCGCGACGGAACAGCCATCGCAGCTCATGCCGGACAGCCAGAACACATGCACGACGTCCCCGTCATCCAGGTTCCGTGCCATCGCGGTCCCGCCAAAGTCGCCGACGTCGTAGGACATGTTTCGAGCTCCTCCCGCTCTCTAGGTGTGGCGAGCATATGGGTGCTGCCCACACAGTGTTAAGTGTCTCCCACACATAGGTCGGGGCCGCCGGCGGGCCCCGGGAGCCTGCGGATCGTCAGAGCTATGTGTGGCGACCACTCACCCGTTCAGCTACAGTGGCCGCTATGAAGCTCGCAATCGCCGGCAAGGGCGGATCGGGCAAGACCTCGATCTCCGGAACCATGGCACGGCTGCTCGCCCGCAGCGGCCATAGGGTGCTCGCCATAGACGGCGATTCCAACCCGAACCTCGCGCTCACGCTCGGCATCGCCGCCGAACGGATGAGCGACATGCCGGTCCTGCCGTCGAACCTCCTGCGCAGAACGGAGGCCGGACCGGTGCTCACGCATTCGCTCGAGGAGATCAAGACCTCGCACTCGGTCACCGGCCCCGATGGTGTCGAGCTGCTCGTGATGGCCCATCCGCAGCACGCGGACACGGGCTGCCTGTGCAGCATGCACGCCACGGTGCGCCGGATCATCGAGGCCGCGTCCGACGAGGACCGCGACGTCTGCATCCTCGACACGGAGGCCTCGCCCGAGCATCTCTCGCGCGGGACGGCCAGCTACGCCGACGTCATGCTGGCCGTCGTCGAGCCGTACTTCAAGTCGCTCGAGACCGGCCGCCGGATGGCCGCGCTGGCCAACGACCTCGGGCTCGAGCGCGTCGCGCTCGTGGCGAACAAGATCCGCGACGAGCGCGAACTCGACGCCGTCCACACGTTCGCCGCCAACCATGACCTCGAGATCGCCGCGGCGATCCCGTGGGACGAGACGTTCTCGCTCGCCGAGCGCGCGGGGATCGCGCCGCTGGACTACAACCCGGATTCGCCGGCGATCGAACCGATCCGCATCCTGGCCGAGAACTGGGGGGGCAATGGACGAGCTTGAGGTCATCCGCGTTCGCGACGAGGTGCTCCAGGCCATGTACTGGATGCACTCCGAGGCGATCTCCACGATGCCGACCGCCAAGGAGCTGAGCCGCTTCCTCGCCGTGCCCGAGCACGTCCTCGCCCCCTACCTCGAGCGATTCGTCGAGGACGGCCTGCTGGAGCGCGACTCCGCGGCCTTCTACTGGCTGAGCGACGTCGGGATGGACACCGGCAAGCGCACGTTCGCCGACGAGATGGCGGACCTCACCCGCCCGACCCACGGCGAGTGTGACGCCGACTGCTGGTGTCATGATTCCCCCGAAGCCGCCGCCGACTGCCTCCATGAAAGAACTGGAAAAGCCCATAGCACCTGAAACCACCCCCGCTCAGGTTCTTCCCAAGAACTTCCTGCGCCCTTGCCTGCTGCTGTTGCTGCGCGAGCAGCCCGCCCATGGCTACGACCTGCTCGAGCGGCTGCGGCCGATGGGCTTCAACCGCGACGATCCCGGGCGCCTGTACCGGGCGCTGCGCGCGCTGGAGACCGACGGTCTCGTGCGCTCGGTGTGGGAGAAGTCGACGAGCGGCCCCGATCGCCGGATGTACGAGCTCACTCGCGAGGGCATGGAGTGCCTGCACGAGTCGGTCACGTCGCTCAAGGCGACCTACGAGATCCTCGGCGTCTTCCTCAGCCGCTACACGGAGTTCGTCGCGCTCAGGCCCGGCAAGAAGTCCCGCTCCCCGCGCGACTGACCACCCGGACGCGATGGCTACCGCAGCGATCGCAGCGCCCGATCCGCAGCCCGCGCGCGCCCCGCGGGGCCCGCGGAACCTTCGCTTGGCGGTCGTCGGCAAGGGCGGGGCCGGCAAGTCGGTGATCTCGGCGACGCTGGCGCGCCATCTCGCCCGCCGCGGACACCGCGTCCTCGCGCTGGACTCCGACACGCTGCCGGGACTGTCGATCAGCATCGGCGCCGGTGTGCCCGAGGAGGTGCCGCTCAACGCGGCCGCCGAGCGCAACGACAAGGGCCGCTGGCGTCTGGTCAAGGGCGTCGGCGCCGCGCGGGCCGTGCAGCGCTTCGCGACCGATGCGCCCGACGGCGTGCGCGTGCTGCAGATCGGCAAGACCGACCGGCGCGGGCTCGAGCCCAATCGGGCGTCGCACCAGGCCTTCTACCAGGTGATCCACCGTCTCGACGACGTTCGCTCGCTCGACGACTGGGTCATCCTCGGCGACCTGCCCGCGGGGCCGCGCCAGGCGGCCTATGACTGGGCGCCGTACGCGCAGCGGTTCCTGCTCGTCGTCGAGCCGACGTGGCAGTCGATGCTCACCGCCCGCCGGATCGTCCGGATCGCGGGCACGATGCGCGACGACCGCGAGTTCTCGCTCGTCGTCAACAAGGTGACCGCCGACGCGGATGCCCAGCGCGTGCAGGAGTTCCTCGGCGTGCCGCTGCTCGGCGCCGTGCCGGCCGACGACGCCGTTCGGACCGCGGAGCGGGCCGGCGTCGCGTTGCTCGACGTCGCTGCGGACTCGCCCGCCGCGCAGGCGATCGAGCGTTTGGCGGCGAAGCTAGATGCCGGTAACATAGACCGCCTATGAAGATCGTGGTTGCAGGAAAGGGAGGGGTCGGCAAGACGACCGTTTCGGGCACCATCTCCCGCGCGCTCGCGCGCGCGGGACACGATGTCCTCGCGCTCGACGCCGACACGAACCCGATGCTCGGCGTCTCGCTGGGCGTTGGACCCGAGGAGACGGACCTCCTCGTGGCCGTCCGCCAGGGACTCGAGACCGGCGAGACCGAGCACGAACGCTCCACCGAGGGCTTCGTCGAGCGCTTCGGTCGTGATGCGCCGGACGGCGTGCGGCTCGTGGTCGCGTCCCGCATCGAGCGGGCCAACCCCGGCTGCATGTGCTGCGGCGTCTCGCCCGAGGGCCTGCTGACCGAGCTCGACTCCGCCGGCAAGATCATCATCGGCGATCTCGAGGCCGGGATCGGCACCGTCATGCGCCTGCAGGAGGGCCACGCCGACATCGTGCTCGTGGTCGCCCAGCCGACCGCGAAGTCCCTGACCATCGCGCGGCGTGCGGTCGAGCTGACCGACGACCGCGGCGGCCGCGTCATCGTCGTGGCCAACCGCGTCCGCAACGACGACGACCTTGCGGTCATCCGCGAGGCGGTCGGCGACTGCGAGATGGTCGTCGTCCCCGACGAGCCCGCGATCGCGCTGGCCGATCGCGAGGGGCGTGCGGCAATCGACGTCGATCCCGACGCTCCCGGCGTGCGGGTGCTCATCGAGCTGGCCGATCGCCTGGCCGGGATGGCCGTCGCGGCCTGACGGCGCCCTTCTCAGGCGTCGCCGTGGCGAGCGGCGTCTGTCGCGGATCGATGCTCGTATGCGTGCAGGAATCCGGCATGGCCGTCGCGCGCGGCCACGATGTTCGAGGCGAGCTCCTCGAGATGGCTGCGCCCGTCCGCGGTCAGCCGGTAGATGCGGCGGCGCGGCCCGGACGCGGACCGAGCCCAGCCTGATCCCACCCAGCCCTCGCGCTCGAGCCGGCGCAGGACGCGATACATCGCTCCGGGATCGGCGCTGACCCCGTGGTCGTCCAGCGCGCGGCGCAGGCCGTAGCCATACGACTCGTCCGCGTCGAGCAGCAGCAGCAACAGCCAGCCCGCCAGCAGCTCGCGGCCCAGGCTCAGCCCCGACTCGGCGGCGCCCAGGGCGGTGGCGGCGTCCTTGCCGCCGGCCGGCGAACGTCCGTGCCGGCGCTCGTACGCCTCCAGAAATCGCTCCTGCCGGCTCAGGGACGTCCTGATGCTGTCGGCGAGGTTCGCGAGCATGCCGCGGCCCGTGCGGGTCAGGCCATAGGAGCGTCGCTGCGGCCCCGTGTCGGAGACCGTCCAGTGCGACGTGACCGCCCCCTTGTGGTCGAGCGTGCGCAGGACGCGATAGGCGCGATGGGACTCGACGTTCAACCCGCGCTCGCCGAGGTTGCGCAGCAGCGCGCGGCCGTAGCTCTCCCCGTCGTCCAGCAACAGCAGCAGCCACGCCAGCAGCAGCGCCGTCTCCGCACGCGGCTCTCTCGGGGGGGACGACGCCGGCGCCGGCACGGATCGCTACGACCCCCCTGGAAGCGATGGCATGCCGTATATGTTGCCGACATATAGCAGAAAAGCAAGCAGCCGCGCCGGGTCGGCGTCGGCCGCCGGCTAACAGATGCGTGGCAATGGATCGCCCACGAGCTGGTCCATCACCCGCTTGCCTCCGAAGGCGGTGGCCATGAGGACCATGCCTTCGGGTTCGGTCTTGCATTCGCCGATCTCGGCGGCTTCTTCGCCACCCGGCATTGA
>JAUXSD010000151.1 GCA_030681525.1 Solirubrobacteraceae bacterium | reverse complement strand
AGGCGGCCTGTTCGGTGGCGTGGTCGCGTGGAACCCCTTCGGATCCGGCGGCGCAGAGGCCACCACCGGCACGCTCCTGCTGAGCCTCTCGCTGCTGCTCATCGCGGTCCTCGCGGCCGTCACCGTCATCCAGCGGATCCTGTTCGTGCAGCGCCAGGCAGGCCGCTAGCGCCCAAGCCCTCCTCCTCCGACCCAGGTCGGCCCCCACCCCCTCGACCCTTCCTCCACCCCAGCCCTCGAACCAGGAGAGCACCCGCCACATGGCCAAGCACGAAGACAAGCACGGCAACGGCACCAACGGCACCGAGAAGAAGTCGACCGGCAAGAAGATCCGCGTCGCCGTCGTGGGCGTCGGGAACTGCGCCAGCAGCCTCATCCAGGGCCGCTACTACTACGAGAACGCCAAGGTCGATGAGGCCATCCCGGGCCTGATGCACGTGGACCTGGGCGGCTACCACGTCCGGGACATCGAGTTCGTGGCCGCGTTCGACGTGGACAAGACCAAGGTCGGCAAGGACCTGTCCGAGGCGATCTACGCCGGCCAGAACAACACCTTCGTCTTCCAGCAGGTCCCGAAGATGGACGTGCAGGTCGACCGCGGCATGACCCACGACGGCCTGGGCAAGTACCTGTCCAAGGTCATCGAGAAGGCGCCCGGCCAGACCGCGGACGTGGTCGGCATCCTCAAGGAGCGCAAGGTCGACGTGATGGTCTCCTACCTGCCCGTGGGCAGCGAGGAGGCGACCAAGTGGTACGTGGAGCAGGCGCTCAAGGCGGGCGTGGGCTTCATCAATGCCATCCCGGTGTTCATCGGCCGCGAGCCCTACTGGCAGCGCCGATTCGCGGCGGAGGGGCTGCCGGTCATCGGTGACGACATCAAGAGCCAGGTCGGCGCGACCATCACGCACCGCGTGCTGGCCCGCCTGTTCATGGACCGCGGCGTCCGCCTGGACCGCACGTACCAGCTGAACTTCGGCGGTAACACGGACTTCCTGAACATGCTCGAGCGCGAGCGCCTGGAGTCCAAGAAGATCTCCAAGACCAACGCGGTCACCTCGATCATGGGCCACGAGCTGCCCGCCGGCGACGTCCACGTCGGCCCGTCGGACTACGTGCCGTGGCTGACCGATCGCAAGTGGGCGCACATCCGCCTCGAGGGCCAGGCGTTCGGCGACGTGCCGCTCACCGCGGAGCTCAAGCTCGAGGTCTGGGACTCGCCGAACTCCGCCGGCATCGTCATCGACGCCGTGCGCTGCTGCAAGCTCGCGCTGAACCACGGCATCTCGGGCCAGCTCGACGGCCCGTCGTCGTATCTCATGAAGTCCCCGCAGAACCAGCGCCCCGACGACGAGGCGCGCGAGGACACCGAGAAGTTCATCGCCAAGTACGGCCGCCGCCCCGGCACCGAGTCGGCGTCGGCGCCCGAGCCCGCGGCGAAGGGCAGCAAGAACTGATGACGCCGACCCCGGCCGGCGCAACCTTTGCGCCGGCCGGGAGTCAGCAGAGGTGATGCGTCATCGCCGCCGCCGGCTGGTCGCCGGGCTAGCCGTGGTCGCCACGGCGCTGGCGGCCGCCGGGGCGCCCACCACCGCGCTCGCCGCGCCGGCGCTGACCCCGTCGATCGTCGGCGAGGCGCCCAACGGCGACGGCGTCTTTCGCTTCGTGCAGGCGGTGGCGTTCTCGCCCGGCGGCGGGCTGGTGTTCACCGGCGACCAGTACAGCGGCGTGGTGCAGGCGTTCGGGCGCGACGGCAGCTTCCGCTTCCGGCTCGGCGCCCGCGCGACGCGGCGCGAGGCGGGCCGGCTCGGCGTCGTCGGCGGCGTCGCGACCGATCGCAGCGGCCACGTCTACGTCCTGGACTCCGAGAACGACCGCGTGCAGGTCTTCAGCGCCGCCGACGGGCAGTGGCTGGCGAGCTTCGGCGACGCCGGGATCTTCGACCTGCAGGCCAACGACCCCGCGATCGGCGCCGGCATCAGCGCCAGCGGGCTGGCCGTCCACCAGGCCACCGCGTCGTCCGCCCCGATGGTCTACGTGGCCGACCAGGGGCTCAACCGCGTCGCGCGCTTCACGCTGGACCCCGCGACGCTGACGCCCGCCGGCGGGCCGGTGTTCAGCGCCCCCGGCCTCGGCCTGCTGCGGCCGCAGGGGATCGCGCTCGATCCCACCGGCACGCTGCTCTACGTCGCCGACAACCAGAACGACCGCATCGCGGTGCTCGAACCGCGGAGCCTCGGCCTGCTCGGGCAGATCGCCGGCAGCGGCGGCGGGCCGGGCCAGTTCCAGGCGCCCTATGACGTCGCGGTCGACTCCCACCGGCCGCCGCGCCTCTACGTGGCCGACAACCTCAACAACCGCGTCGGCGTCTACGACGCCTACAGCCTCGCGTTCCTCGCCCACTTCGGCGCCTTCGGCCGCACGCCCGGGCTGTTCTCGATCGTGCGCGCGGTCGGCGGGCTGAGCGACGACCCGCAGGGCGGCGTCGCGGTCGCGGACACCGCCAACAACCGCATCCACGTGCTCGCGCCGAACGGCGGCCTCGCCGCCGCGTGGGGCATCGCCGGCCGCAGCGCCGGCTACTTCACGCGCCCCCGCGGCGTCGCGTTCTCGCCCGACGGTGGGATCGCGGTGGCCGACAGCTTCAACTACCGCGTCGCGCGCGCCGACCCCGACGGGACGTTCGCCGGCCAGCTCGGCCTCGTGAGCGGCTTCACCGGCTATCCCAGCGAGGGCGCCGCGGCGGGCCAGTTCAGCCTGCCGTCGGCGGTGACGTTCGACGCGGCGGGCAACACCGTCGTCGCCGACACCGGCAACGACCGCGTCGTCGTCCTCGCGCCCGACGGCAGCGTCCTGCGGACGACGGCGCCCGGCGTCGTGGCCGATCCGCAGTCGGTCGTCGCGGGCCCCGCCGGCAGCGTCTTCGTGGCCGACACCGGCCACGACCGGATCGTCACGCTGGCCGCCGACGGGACCGTGGCGAGCCAGCGCACCGGGCTGTCGGACCCGACCGCGGTCGCCTGGGACGGGGCCGGCAAGGTCTTCGCGACGGACGACGCGCGCGTGCGCGACGTCATCGCGGGTGCCAACGTCGCCGGACCCGACGGGACCACCGTCTGGGATCACCCCGACGGCGTCGCCGTCGATCCGGCCGGCGGGACGCTCTACGTCTCGGAGCTGCGGCCGGCCACGCCGAACGGCGCCCGCGTCGTGCGCGGCACCCCCGACGGCGACGGCTACACGTGGGACACGCTCGCCGGCGAGGGCGCCGGCGCCGGCGAGGTCATCGAGCCGGGCGGCCTGGCGCTGAGCCCTGACGGCGGGACGCTGCTGGTCGCCGACCGCGGCAACAACCGCGTGCTGCGCTTCGATGCGGCCGGACACGGTCCGCCCGCCACGCCGCGCCTGGCGGTGGCCGTCGACCAGATCGCCCGCGGGACGATCTCCAGCCAGCCGGCGGGGATCGACTGCGCGACCGACTGCACGCAGCGGCTCGGCGCCGGCCGCGAGGTCACGCTCACGGCGACGCCGGTGCCGGGATCGCGCTTCGCGGGCTGGTCGGGCGCGTGCGCCGGGGCCGGCGACGGGCCGAGCTGCACGATCGCGATGGCCGGCGACCGGGCGGTCGGCGCCTCGTTCGCCGCCGTACCGCTGCCGGTCGCGCCGCCGTCGCCCCCGCCGACGCCCGCGAGCCCCCTGCGGGCCGCGAGCGTGACGCTCGGCCAGCTGCAAATCACGCCCGCGACGCTGCACCGCGCGCGGAAGGCCACCCGGCGCCCGCGGCGCCGTGCCCGCCGGGCCACGCGCGCGAAGGTGAGCGTCACGCTCTCGCGCCCCGCGAAGGTGACGGCGCGCGTCGCGATCGCGCGCAGCGGGATCCGGCGGGGCGCGAGGTGCGTCGCGCCACCGCGCCGGCGCTCGCGCACCGCGCGGCGCTGCACCCGCTACGTCACGCTGAAGGGCGCGCGCACGGTGTCGCTGCGCAGCGGCCGGCGCTCGTTCACGCTCTCCCCGGTGTTCGCCAAGCGCACGCTGGCGCTCGGCCGCTACCGCCTGTCGGTGCGCGCGCTCGACACCGGCGGCGGCCGCGCCGGCCCGGTCAGCCGGGCGTTTCGCGTCGCGCGCTAGGTTCCGGCGCCGCAGACCGGCGTTTGCGACGGGGCCCGGCGGGTCAAACGGCCCTCCAGACCCTGCGCGCGCCGTAGGATCCCCCCATGAGCACGGAAAACGTCACGACCACCGGCAAGGCCGCCGCCGAGCCGTCGCCCGCGGAGACGCGCGCACGGACGATCGCGGCGCTCGTCCTCGACGCCGCCGAGCGCTTCAGCGGCGTCGCCATGCGCTCGCCCGAGGGCGACGTCTGGACCCGCACCACCTATCCCCAGCTCGGCGCCGACGTGCGGGTGATCGCCAAGGGCCTCATCGCGCTCGGCGTCAAGCCCGGCGACCGCGTCGCGATCCTCTCCAACACGCGCGCCGAATGGACCCTCGCCGACTTCGGCGCGATGTGCGCGGGCGCGGTCGTGGTGCCGGTCTACCAGACCAACTCGCCGGAGGAGTGCGAGTACGTCCTCGACCACAGCGGCGCGATGGCGCTCTTCTGCGAGGACGGCGAGCAGCTCGCGAAGATCGCCGAGATCCGCGACGCCCTGCCCAAGCTCGAGCATCTCTTCCGCTTCGACGGCGACGGCGAGGACGCGATGACGCTCGACGCCCTGCGCGCGGCCGGCGCCGACGTCTCGGACGCCGACCTCGACGCCCGCGTGGCCGGGATCGGCCTCGAGGACCTCGCGACGATCGTCTACACGTCCGGCACCACCGGCCCGCCGAAGGGCTGCATGCTCACCCACGGCAACCTGCGCGCGGACATCGACGGCGTCCATCCGCGCGTCGGCTTCGCCGCGGGCGACGACGTCGTCTACGTCTTCCTGCCGCTCGCCCACGTGCTCACGCGGATCGTGCAGCTCGTCGCCGTCGACGCCGGCGCCGAGATGGCCTACTGGCGCCGCGACCCGAAGAAGATCGTCGAGGACGTGCAGCTCATCAAGCCGACGCACCTGCCGTCGGTGCCGCGTATCTTCGAGAAGATCCATGCCGCGGCGACGGCCAAGGCCGAGGCGGCCGGCGGGGCCAAGGCGAAGATCTTCCACTGGGCGATCGGCGTCGGCCGACAGGTCGCCCGGCGCGAGGACTACGGCGGGCATCCGGGCCTCGTGCTCAAGGCGCAGCACGCGCTCGCCGAGAAGCTCGTCCTGCACAAGATCCGCGACCTGTTCGGCGGGCGCATGAAGCTCGCGCTGTCGGGCGCGGCGCCGATCGACACCGAGATCCTCGAGTTCTTTCGCGCGGCCGGCATCTGGGTGCTCGAGGGCTACGGCATGACCGAGACGTGCGCCGTCGAGACGCTCAACACGATCGACGAGCACCGCTTCGGCACCGTCGGCAAGCCGCTGCCGGGCGTCTGCGAGGTGAAGATCGCCGAGGACGGCGAGATCCTCATGCGCGGGCCGAACATCTTCCAGGGCTACTACAACAACGCCGAGGCGACGGCCGAGACGCTGACCGCCGACGGGTGGCTGCACTCGGGCGATCTCGGCGAGCTCGACGAGGACGGCTACCTCTCGATCACCGGCCGCAAGAAGGACCTCATCATCACGTCGAGCGGCAAGAACATCTCGCCGTCGAACGTCGAGAACGCGCTCAAGCTGTGCCGCTGGATCTCCCAGGCGGTGGTCTTCGGCGACCGCCGGCCCTACCTCACCGCGCTGCTGACGATCGATCCCGACGAGGCCGGCGCGCTGGCCGAGAAGGTGGGCGCCGCGTCGAAGGAGCCCGCGGATCTCGCGAAGGACCCGGCGGTGCGCAAGGAGCTGCAGGGCGCCGTCGACGACGCCAACAGGAAGTTCGCCCGCATCGAGCAGGTCAAGAAGTTCAAGATCCTCGAGCGCGACCTCTCGCAGGACAACGACGAGCTCACGCCGACCCTGAAGGTCAAGCGCAACGTCGTCTACGAGAGCTACCGGGGCGAGTTCAAGGCCATGTACGACGCCGGCGACGAGCGGCCGAAGAGCGCCCCGCCGGCGAAGGACAAGACCTGACCTGAGTGCGTCAGGGCGCCCCGCCCGGGCGTCCTGGCGCCGAGCCGATTCGTCCGGTTCGTATGCTGGAGGCGTGCCCGACGCCCGCCTCGCAATCGCCCACGTGACGCCGTATCCGTGGGGCGCCGGCCAGCACGAGATCACGCGCTACGTCGAACGCGTGACGGCCGAGCTGGCGGGCCGCGGTCACCAGGTGCTGATCGTGGCGCCGTCGCGCTCCAGCGAGGCGGTGCGCGAGACGCGCCAGGCGCTCAGCGCGGCGCTCGACGATCCCGCGGCGCTGCTGCCCGAGCCCGGCGCGCCACCGCGCGTGCTCGCGGTCGGCGATGCGCTGCCCGACCTGCCCGGCAGCGCCCGGCGCGCCCCCGCCCTGCCGGTCGATGTCTCGCGCACGATCGAGAACCTGTTGACGATCCTGCCGCTGGACGTCTGCCACGTGCACGAGCCGTTCGCGCCATCGACGTCGAGCGCCGCCCTGCGCCATTCGCGCGCGCTGAACGTCGGCACGTTCCACGCACCGACCGAGCGCCTGCTGTCGACGCAGGTCGCGCGCAGGGTCGTCTCGCTCGTGCTCGGCCGGCTCGACGCGCGCACCGCGAGCTTCGACGCCACGCGCT
This sequence comes from Solirubrobacteraceae bacterium, assembly GCA_030681525.1. Taxonomy (GTDB): domain Bacteria; phylum Actinomycetota; class Thermoleophilia; order Solirubrobacterales; family Solirubrobacteraceae; genus CADCVQ01. The sequence goes on along the minus strand of JAUXSD010000151.1, from coordinate 59,763 downwards.
GCCTCATGCAGCGCTTCTTCCCCGCCGAGTACCGCGTGCTGCTGCCCGGCGCCGACGCGCCGGCCGCTCGCGGGGCCCCCGCCGGCGGCTGCGTGCGCTTCGGCTTCGTCGACGACGAGGAGCGGCCGGCGCTGCGGCTGTTCCTGCGCGCGCTGCGCCGCCTGGACCCGGCCGCGCCGTGGGAGGCGACGATCATCTCCGCCCGCGGCCCGTCGAGCAGCGCGCCGCTGCGCGCCGACCTCGAGGCGCGCGTGACCTACGCGACGCCGGACGAGCTCTCCGAGGCCGAGCTGCTCGCCCGCAGCGACGTGTTCGTCGCCGCCTCGGACGGCGCCGCGCCGGCGCCCGCACTGCTGCTACGGGCGATCAACGCCGGGGCCGTGCCGCTGGCGTCGCGCCTGCCGGTCTACGAGGAGGCACTCGGCGAGGGGGCGCACGGCCTGCTGTTCGAGCCCCGTGACGTCGAGACGCTGGCCGCTCAGCTCGGGCGGCTCGTGACCGACGTCGAGCTGCGCGAGCGGCTGCACGCGGCCGCCGGACCGGTCCGCGGGCAGCTCACGTGGGGTCGCGTGGCCGACGACCTCGAGGACGTCTACGCGGGCGTCGTCGCCCGCCGCCATCCGATCAAGGGCAACGAGCGGCTCGCCGCCCGGCTGAGCTCACGGCCGCGCATCGACGTCGACCTGCACATGCACACCGACCACTCCCACGACTGCGCGACGCCGGTCGAGGTGCTGCTGGCGACCGCCCGCGAGCAGGGCCTCGGCGCAATCGCGGTCACCGACCACAACGAGGTCTCCGGGGCGCTGGAGGCGCGCGAGAAGGCCGCGCGGTTCGGCGTGAAGATCATCGTCGCCGAGGAGGTCAAGACCGCCAACCAGGGCGAGGTCATCGGCCTGTTCCTCGAGGAGAAGATCCCGCGCGGGCTGACGCTGGCCGAGACCGTCGCCGAGATCAAGCGCCAGGGCGGCCTCGTCTACGTGCCGCATCCGTTCGATCGGATGCATGCTGTGCCCGACTACGAGCACCTGCTGACGATCATCGAGGACATCGACGCGATCGAGGTCTACAACCCGCGCGTGGCGATCGGCTCCTTCAACGAGGAGGCGGCGCGCTTCGCGGCCAAGTACCGGATCCTCGCGGGCGCCGGCTCGGACTCGCACGTCGCGCCGGGGCTGGGCTCGGTGCGCGTGCGGATGCACGATTTCGACGGCCCGGAGGAGTTCCTCGAGTCCCTGCGCACGGCCGAGATCACGACGAAGCCCTCGTCGCTGCTCTACGTCCAGGCGCTGAAGTTCCTCGAGACGAAGGCGACGCCGCAGAGCGCGCGACGCGCCGTGCGCGAGCGGCGGGTGCGGCGGGCCACGCGCAAGTCGTGATGCACGCGCAGGGTCGGCCGTCGCAACCGTCGAACTCACCGCCGAGCATGCCGACGACCGATGACGAGATCCGCGAGAAGTACCTCGAGCGCGCGATCCGTGAGCTCAACGCGCTGACGCGCGAGCTGCAGGACTGCCACGAGTGCCCGCGCGGCCACCTCATGCCGGTCCTCGGCTCGGGTCATCCGCAGGCCGACATCCTCCTGCTCAAGCACGCGCCGATGCCGCCGGAGATCGAGGAGGGCGTGGCGTTCTACGGCCGCGCCGGCGCCGCGCTCATGAAGGCCTTCAAGCGCCTGGCGATCGATCCGCTGGCCGTCTACGGCACGTTGTGCGTGAAGTGCCCGGTCAGCGACACGTCGCTGGCCGACCCGGCCTGCGTCGCCCGCGTGGCCGAGGAGATCGCGATCGTGCAGCCGAAGATGATCGTCGTGATGGGCGAGGACGCGCTGGCCGTCCTCAACGACCTGGCGCTGCCGCTCGCACGGCCGGTTGCCGAGCAGCCCGGCGAGGTGCAGGAGCTGACGCCCTCGATCGAGGCGCTCTACGTGCCGAACATCGACGAGGCGCTCGACGAGGAGTCGGCCAAACGCGCCTTCTGGTCGGCGTTCAGGGTGCTCGGCGAGTGGTACGCGGACCTTCCGCCGTACTGAGCCTCCGCCGCGGTCTCGCCCCTCTGGCGTTCGCGGTCCCGCTCGCGGCGTTCGCCTACTTCCTCGCCGCGCCGCTGCTGCCGGCGCTGCCCGCGGGCGACGCGACGATCGCCGTCGCGGGGTCGATCGGCCTGCTGCTCGTCGCCGGGTCCGCGCTGGCGCTGCTGCCCGCCCGCGAGGCGCTGATCGGGCCGCTGCTGATCGCGCTGGGGGCCGGGCTGCTCGTGGCGGCGTGCAACAGCGACGGCGCCGACGGCGTCGGCGCCGGGGCCAACGTACCCGAGGCGCTGCTGGCCGGCGCCGCCGGTCTGCTGTTCGCGCGCTGGCTGGCGGCGCCCGCGATCGCCGTCGCCGTGCCGCTGTTCGTCGCGGCGATCGACGTGCTGTCGGTCGCCTTCGGCCCCACGTCGCGGCTGCTGGACGCCGGCACCCCGCGCGTCGACGCGCTGAGCTTCGACCTGCCCGCGTGGGGCGACGCCGGCAGCGCCGGCCACCTCGGCTTCTCCGACGCGTTCTTCGTCGCGCTGTTCGCCGCGTGGGCGTTGCGCTTCGGCTTTCGCCGCGGCGCGACCATCGCGGGCCTGCTGCTGGGGTTGCTCGCCGCGCTCGGCCTCAGCGTCGGGCTCGACCGCGGGATCCCCGCGCTGCCGCTCGTGGCCGCCGGCTACCTGCTGCCCAACCTCGATCGGGTGTGGCGGCTGCTGACGCGGCGGCCGGACGGTACCGCCTGACCGGCACCTGATCTGACGGTGGCGCTGCCGATCGGCCGTTCGGGCTCAGCGCGCTGAGGTCCGGCCCCGAGAACCGGGGCCGCCCGCGATCGCGCGGACGCATCAACCGGCGTGGCGCAGACCCGGGCCCAACTGCTCAAACAGCGTGCGCAAGCCCTGGATCCTGGCGGCCGCAGCGCAGATCTCCTCCTCCGATGATTCGAGGTCCGCACAGAGCCGCTCGAGCGTGATGCCGACAAGCCCGGCGACGAGCAGGCGCTGGCGAGCGTCGAGCGAGGCAGCGCAGAACCGCCGTGTGGCCGTTTCGTCGCCGAGGAGATCGAGCACTTCCTCCGCGGCGATCAGATCCGTGCGGCAGTCGCGCAGGCGAGAGACCGCGTCGGGCCCTGGGCCCGTGGCGGCGCCCGCCTGCTCAGCCGCGGCCTGCGCCGCCTCGCAGGCCACCGAGTAGTCGCCCAACGCCTGCCGACTCAGCAGCGCCGACAGCTCTGCGGGAACCTCCGGCGCAGAGTGCAGCGACATCGCCTGCGCCGATCAGCGCTTCGCGCCGTGGTCACGGGCGCGGAACCTGAGGCCGATCCCCAGCAGGACGAGGCCGAACCCGACGGCCAGGAAGCGGATGTCGAGGCCGGTGAAGGGAAGGTCCCCGTCCGCGAGGAACCCAGCGCTGTCGTCGTCGTCCCCGCCGGCTGAGGTGCGGCGGGCCGTCGCCTCTTCACGGTCCGTGTCGTCGCCGGCGCCGCCGTCGGTGGTGTCGCCACCGCCCGTGGCGCCCGTGTCGGCGTCACCGCCCGTGCTGCCGCTGGTGGCGCCGTCCCCGGTGTCCCCACCCGCGGTCGCCACGCTGCCGCCGCCGCCCGTATCGCCTGATGGCTGCGCGCCGGGGCTCGTGGCGCCACCCGTGGTACCGGTTGCGGTGGCGCCGGTCGCGGTCGTCGTGGAGCCGCCCGTGCCGTCGGTCCCCGTGCCGCCGCTCGGGCCGTCCTCGCCCGAGGTGGCGTCGCTGGTCTCATCGCCACCGGAGCTGTCGCTGTCCGAGCCGGTCGCACACCGAGCGCGGCTGATCGTGTCGTTGATCAACGTCACGGCGCCGTTGCGGGCCAGGAGCCTGCCATCGACGCGTACGCCGTCGTTGACCGATATCGACGTCAGTGCCATCACGGTGCCCTTGAACGCGGTTCTCGTGCCGAGCGTCGCGGAGCTGCCGACCTGCCAGAACACGTTGCAGGCCTGGGCGCCGTTGATGAGCGTGACGCTGCTGTCGGTCGCGGTGATCAGCGACGACGCGGCCTGGAAGATGAAGACCGCGCGCGGATCGCCCTGCGCGTCCAGCGTCACGTCGCCCGTCAGCTCGAGCGCCGGCACCGATCCGGTCCTGTACACGCCGGCGGTGAGGGTCTGGCCGCCGATGTCCGGCGGCGACGCCGCCGAGAGCGGGCGACCGGCCGCGTCGTCGTAGGCGCTGACAAGGTCGGCCTTGGCCCGCGCCGCGACGGCATCGGTCAGGTGCTGTGCCCCGTTGACGGTTCCGGGCGGAAACCCGGTTACGGCCGTCCCCGGGTGCAGGCCCAGGTCGCCGTTGATGACCGAGTCGCCGGTGTTCGTGATCGTGCTGCCGGCGAGGACGGCGAAGCCATCGGCGCTGCCGAGCGGCACGGCCGGCGTCGCGGCCTGCGCCGTCGCCGTGAGCACCGTCATGAGCAGCGCGATGCACAGCACACCCGCGCGGCGCGATACAAGGCGGCGGATCATTGCGCCACCCCGTGCTCTCCGTGCGGTCGTGGGCTCGGCGTCCGTCTCCTGAGCGCGATCCCCAGGAGAAGCAGGAGGGCGCCCAGGCCCAGGATGCGGAGGTCGAGACCGGTGAACGGCAGGCTCTGGCTCGAGCGGGCGATGGGCAGCGCCTGGTTCGGGGCTGCGGGGGGGCTCGTGTCGGCGTCTGTCGCGGCCGGCGGAGCGGCGAGGCTGTCGGTCGGAACCGGCGGCGCGGTGACGACGTCCGCCGTGCCCCTCGGGCCCGAGACGACCTCAGCCGCCAAGGCCGGGGCGGGGCCGGTCTGAGCAGGCTCCGGGCGGCCCGCGGCAGATCCGCTGGCCGGGGCGATCGGCGGGGACGCCACCGCAGCCGGCACCGGTGGGGAGACTGCGAGCGGGACGATCGGCGCCGCAACCGGCAGCGGCGGCGTTGCCGGCACGGCCACGCCCGGCGCGGGGACGAGCGGCGCCACCGGCGCCACGACGATCGTCACAACGGCCGGCGGGACCTCGAGCGGCGGGACCACAACCGGCGGGACCACCGGCGGGATGACCGGTGCGACGACCACCGGCGGCACCACGACCGTCGGGACCACCGGCGGGACCACGACCGTCGGGACCACCGGCGCGACGACCACCGGCGGGATGACCGGAGGCACGACGATCGGCGGCACGACAACCGGCGGGACCACAACCGGCTCGCCCACCGGTGCGACGACGATCGGCGGCACCACGGTCGGCGGGATGACCGGCGGCACGACGGCCGGTTCGGTCGATTCCATGAAGTTGTTGGTGATCGTCGCGGTGCACGTCACCGTGCTGGCGCCCGTCTTGCCGGACCCCTCGCATTGCGTGATCGTCGTCGGCAGACCCGTGCTCTGGGTGGGAGGAGCCGTGACGGTGCACGTCAGCGTGCCGCCCGCGCCACCGGAGTCGTTGCATTGGGAGACGCTCTGACCGCCCGGGCCGGCGGTACCGGCGCGGTCGTTGCCCGGCGGCGTTGCGACGCACGTCTCGGTGCTCACCGCACCGGGGCTCTGGCACTGAGCGACGGTTGAGTCGCTCGCCGAGCCGACCGGGTACCCGGTCAGGTTGTTGGTGACCGTGACCGTGCACGTCAGGGTGCTGGCGCCGCCCAGGCCGCTGCCGTTGCACTGATCGATGTTCGTGACGGGCGTCGTGGAGACCGTGGTGGCGCCTGTGGGGCATGACGGCGATCCGGTCGCCGACCCAGTGCACTCGACTGACGTGACGATCGTGGCCAAGCCCGTCGGCTGATCGGGCGTGGCTGGGTTGTACGTGAAGTCGTTGGTGACGGTGACCGCGCAGGTGATCGTGTCGCCGCCGGCAGATCCCGCGTTGTTGCATTGGTCGACAGCGCCGCTGTCCGGCGCGGCAGCGCTCGCCACCGGCGCCTCGGCGGCCAGCGCCGCGACGCTCACGGCTTCGGGCTCGGCCGCAGGGGCGGGGGCGTCGCTCAGAGCGGTGTCGGCACCGGCCGCCGGTGCGGGCTCATCGATCGCAGCGGGCTCGGCGCTGACAGCCTCCGGAGCGGGTTCGAGCGCGGAGGCGGGCGCGGGGCTCCGCTCGGGAGCCGGAGCGGGCTCAGGTGCCGGGACCGCAGCGGCCTGCGGTGCAGGAGCCGGAGCCGGAGCCGGAGCCGCCTGCGGTGCACCAGCCGAAGCCGGCTGCGGTGCAACAGCGCCAGCCGGCTCGGGAGCCGGCGCCGGAGCGGGCTGCGGTGCATCAGCCGAGGCAGGCTGCGGTGCAGCAATCGGAGCCGCCTGCGGTGCAGGGGCGCCAGCCGGCTCGGGGACGGCGGCCGGCGCGGGCTGCGGTGCAGCCGGGGCGGGCTGAAGTGCAGGGGCCGAAGCGGCCTGCGGTGCAGCAGCGGGAGCCGGCTCCTGAGCCCGCGCAGCGGAAGGCTGGACGGCGACGGCTCCGACACCAACCACCAGCGCGATGAACGCCAGCCAGCGCTTCGGAGCTACGGGACTACGGACTACGGACGCGTGCGTCATCGATGCCTCTCAGCCCCCCACGGGGCTTGATCGTCAAGCTTGAGCAAACCCGAACGACCTCGCTGGTCTGGCCGGGGTTCTGGGGCCCTCATCGGGTTCCCGGAGGGTCTTTCACCTGCAAGCGGGGTGGTGCGGAGTCTGGCTGTCAGGGGAGTGTCCTGACTGCGCTCACTATCGACGCTGCCCCGGGCGCTGGACATCCCCCGAACATACGATCCGTGCGAACTTCCCTCTTATGGGTTACCCAGGACCAGGTAGGCAACGGGCAGCGTGAGGAGTGCAGGACACACCCGAGGCGCGGCAGCGGCCTCCGTCAGCACCGGGCCCGCCGGCGATGTAGTGTGTGACTTCGAGTCTGGATCATCGGTCGGCGCCGGGGAACGCCGCATCGAGCTACACGAGGCAAGAACACCATGCCCCCCCAAGCACCTACGGCAGACGGCATGCCTTTGCAGCGCGTCGGCGGCCGCCCGGCGAACTGATGGACAGGCCCGACGCCGCGCCAGAGGCCGAGCCGTTCGACGAAGAGTTCGATCTGCAGGTGGCGGCACGCCTGCGGGCGGCGTTCGCCCGGTCACGGCATCCCATGCTGATCGCCGACGACCACCGTCGCTGGGTGGCGGGCAACGAGGCTGCCTGCGAGCTGTTGGGGCTCGCCCAGGAGGCGGTGTCGTGGCACACGATGGATGACTTCACACCCTTGAGCGAGCGTCCTCGGCTCAAGCAGCAATGGGTCGAGTTCCTGGCCAGGGGGGAGGCGGGCGGGCGCTATGAGCTGTACGTGCCGGGTCACGAGCCGTTTCCGGTCGAGTTCGGCGCTATCGCCAACGTGCTTCCGCGGCGGCACCTGGCGCTGTTCATCCCGGCCGACGAGGGCTCCGCCGAGCAGGCGGCCACCTCGACGCGCGTGGGCGAGTGGCGAGCGCTCATGGCCGCACGCGATGGACGGTTGCCGCTCAGCAAGCGCGAGCGCGAGATCATGACGCTGGCGGCGGCCGGCGGCCAGAGCGGCGACATGGCCGAGAGTCTGTATCTGTCCCCCGAGACGATCAAGAGCCACATCCAGAACGCCATGGCCAAGCTCGGGGCCCACACGCGAGCACATGCGGTGGCGATCGCGTTGGTGACCGGGCAGATCGCCTGGACCGACGACTCACTGCCTTCCGGCTGACGGCCACGCCCGCGGGGGTGAACCACGACGGCCCATCCCGTCAAGCCCCCTAGCGTTCTCCCGCCCGCCAGCGATCCGCGAGCAGGCCCGGGTCGCTCGCGTACAACTCGGTGAACCCGCAGCCTGCGCAGATCCATGCCCGCAGATCGCTGCCGGTCTGCTGACGCAGCATGCCGCTCGTGGGTGCGACCACGACGCGCACGTCATCGACACTTCCCGCGGAGGGCACCTTCACGCGGACGCCGTCCAGGATCTCCGTCCGACCGCACTTCGGACACGCTCCACTGCGCACGTGCACCTCCGGCCGCGCCGGATCTCAGGGCTCCAGGATGATCTTGCCCAGCTTGCCGCCCGCCGCGAAGCGCTCGTAGGCGGCGGCGACGTCGTCGAGCGCGAACGTCTCGGCGACCGGCACCCGCAGGGTGCCGGTCGCGAAGCCCGGCAGGACCTCGCGCTCGAGCGCGCGGGCCGTCGCGGCCTTCTGCTCGAGCGGGCGGGCGCGCAGCGTCGAGGCCATGATGCGCCCGCGCTTGGCCATGAGCGCGCCGAGGTTGAGCTCGGCCTTCGCGCCGGCGCCGATGCCGATCACGACGATCCGGCCGTTCGTGCCCAGCGCCTTGACGTTCGCGCCGAGGTTCGGCGCGCCGACGAGCTCGAGGACGACGTCGAACGGGCCGTGCTCCTCGAAGCCCTCGGGGTCGAGCACCTCGTCGGCCCCGAGCTGCGCGACCGCATCGCGGGAGTCCGGGTTGCGCACCGTGGCCGTGACATGGCCGCCGATCGCGTGCGCGAGCTGGATGGCAGCCGTGCCGACGCCGCCCGCGGCGCCATGGACGAGCAGCCGCTCGCCGGGGCGCAGACCCGCCTGGGTGAAGATCGCGTCGTGCGCGGTGGTGAAGACCTCCGGTATCCCGCCGGCGTCCGGGAAGCCGACGGCGTCGGGCACCGGCATGAGCTGGCGCTCGTGGACGACCGCGAGCTCGCCCTGGCCGCCGCCGCCGACGATGCCCATGACGCGATCGCCCACCGCGAAGCGCGCCGCGCCGTCGCCGAGGCCGGCGACCTCGCCCGCCAGCTCCAACCCGGGGATGTCGGGCGGCGAGCCGGCCGGCGCGGGGTAGCGCCCGCGCAGCTGCATCTGGTCGGCGCCGTTGAGGCCCGCGGCGCGGACCCGGACGAGCACCTGGCCGGCGCCCGGCTCGGGGTCGGGGTGTTCCTCGACGAGGACCTCGCCGTCGCGGATCGTTGCGGCGCGCATCGCCGCCGAGTCTAGTGACGCGGCCCTCAGCCCAGCGGGGAGCCGAAGACTCGGGCAGCCAAGGCCGGAGTCGGCGACGTCGGTCAGCGGACGGGCCGGGGCCGGCGGTTGGCGAGTTTGGGGCGAATGGCGCCCCAAAGGTGCCACGGTCGGGCCGGAGCCGGACGCGCGAACAGGGGTTTGGCGAACAACCCTCGCGGGCCGAGGCTCATCCGCCACCCCCACCGACCGCCGGCCCCGGCACGAAGGCCGACAGCCACCCAGACTCACCCCCTCAGAGCTGCCGTTCGACCACGCGGTCGCACCAACGCCACAGCGCGAAGCGCACCCACGCTCACGGCCTGCTCACGCACCCCCGCCGCGCAACTCGTCCCGTCGGGCCATGGCGTCAACTAAGCCCGAATCCACCGATCCTCGGGTGGATTCAGGCTAAGCTCACTGACGTGTCGACGCCCGCCGAGGCCTACCGGCTGCCCGGCATCTCCCCGAAGGCCTACGAGCATCCCGCCGACCGTGCCGCGACGGCCGCGCTCGGGTCGATCCCGATGCTCGACTACGTCGTGCGCAAGCTCATCGAGTTCGGCTACGAGCGGGCGCTGCGCCAGACCTACCTCGGCGCCTCCGTGCGGCTCGGCACCGACCAGCTGCCGGAGATCTGGACGCGCTACCAGCATGTGCTCAGCGTCCTGGACATGCCCGAGGAGTACGACCTCTACCTGACCGCGGAGCCGATCGCCAACGCGATGGCGGTCGGGGCCGGCAAGCCGATCCTCGTGCTCAACAGCGGCACCGTCGAGCTGCTCGACGCCGAGCAGCTCGAGGCGGTCATCGCGCACGAGGTCGGCCACATCCTGTCCGACCATGTGCTCTACCGCACCGCGCTGCAGATCCTGCTCAAGCTCGGCAGCCAGCGCCTGCCGCTGGTCGCCGGCATGCCGCTGCTGGCCGTCCAGCACGCGCTGCTGGAATGGTCGCGCGCGACGGAGCTGACGTGCGACCGGGCGGCGGCGATCGTCACCCGCGACCCGCGCGCCGTGTGCAAGATGCTCATGACGATGACCGGCGGCGCGAAGGCCGACGACCTCAACCTCGACGCGTTCATGCGCCAGGCAATGGAGTACACGGAGACCGGCGAGGGCCTGGATCGCCTGCAGCGCCTGCTGACCGACCTGCGCCAGACGCACTCGCTGCCGGTCAAGCGCGTCCACGAGCTGCTCGCCTGGGTGCGCGACGGCGAGTACGACCGCATCGTCAGCGGCGAGTACGTCCGGCGCGGCCAGGAGCGGCCCGCCCGCGAGGAGGCCTCCGCCGCCGCCGCGCACTACTCCGAGCGCTTCCGCGACCTCTTCCGCGAGACCGGCGAGCACGTCAACACGGCCGGCAAGCAGTTCTCGGACTGGCTGAGGAAGTACGGCGACGAGGACAAGCCGCCCAAGGGCGGATCTCCCGGCGAGTAGTGGACCTCACCGCGGCCGAGGTCCGCGTCCTGGGCTGCCTGATCGAGAAGCAGCGCACGACGCCCGACACGTATCCCCTCACGCTCAACGCGCTGCGCGCGGCGTGCAACCAGTCGACGAACCGCGACCCGGTCGTCGCCTACGACGAGACGACGATCCGCGAGGCGGTCACCCGCCTGCACCGCCGGCGCTTCGCTCGCCTCTCCAGCGGCGCCGGCAGCCGCACGTCGAAGTACCGCCATTTGCTCGACGAGACGCTCACACGGGCGCCCGACGAGCTCGCCGTGCTCTGCGTCCTCATGCTGCGCGGCGCGCAGACGCCGGGTGAGCTGAAGGCGCGCTGCGACCGGCTGCACCCGTTCGCCGACCTCGCCGCCGTCCACACGACGCTCGAGCGCCTCATCGAGCGCGATCTCGTCGAGCAGCTGCCGCGCCGGCCGGGGCAGAAGGAGGAGCGCTACGCGCACCGCCTGTCCGACGACGATGCGCCCGAGCCCGCGGCCGCGCCGGTGTACGCGCCGCCGGCGGCCGCGCCGGGGCCGGTCGTCCGGGCGCCCGGCCGGCCGATGCCCGCCGCGCCGGAGGTCGCTGCGGCGCCGGAGCTGCCGCTGGCCGAGCGCGTCGCGCGCCTGGAGGCCGAGGTCACCCAGCTACGCGCGGAGCTGCGCGCGTTGCGCGGGCGTTAGCCGACGGGCAGCGCCATATCGGATGCGGTATAGGCTTTCCTCATGTCGGTCGTCGGGGAGCACGTGCGACGGGTGCGCCAGCGCCATGGCGTCAGCCAGCGCTCGCTCGCGCGCCGTGCCGGCACGACCCAGGCGGCGATCAGCCGAATTGAGTCCGGGCTCGAGGCACCGAGCTTCGAGCGCTTCACGCAGCTGCTGCTCGTGCTCGGGGAGCATCCGGCGCTCGACACAGCACCGCTGCCACACGATCTCGATCCTGCGGACCTGGCGTACGCGCGACGGCTGACGCCGGAGCAGCGCCTCGCCGAATCGGCTTCGTGGAACCTCTTCGCCACCCAGCTCGAGATCGCCGCCCACGCGAAGGCTTCTCGGTCGAGATGAGCGAGGGACCACCCTCCGCCGCGCTCGACCTCAACGAGCTGCTGGCGACGCTGCACCGGCACGGCGTCGACTACACGATCGTCGGCGGTGTGGCCGTCCAGGTTCACGGCCACCGCCGCACCACGAAGGATCTCGACGTGATCCCAGCGCCCGATTTCGAGAACCTGACCCGCCTGCACGCCGCGCTCGTCGAGCTCGAAGCCCGTCCCCGGGACATCCCGGGCGCTGCCACGCCGACCGTCGAGCAGCTCGCCACGGCAGCGATCGTGCCGCCGCTGACAACCCGGCACGGCGAGCTGCACGTCCTGCGCGACGTGCTGGGAGCTCCGGCCTACGCCGAGCTGCGATCGCGCGCGCTGGTCGTCGAGCTCAACGGCATCGCGCTCGCGATCGCCGGCCTCGACGACGTCATCGCGATGAAGCGGGCAAGCGGACGTCCGGCGGATCTGCGCGACATCGCCGTCCTCACGGCCCGCGAGGAGGGCTGAAGCCTCAGCAGCGCCACGCAGTCGATGGACCTCTGGAGGGACGCCCAACGCCGCGCCTTGCGGTCGCTCGCTTCCGTCTGATCCGCGCGGTCGGTACCCAAAGCGGTACCCGCGCGGTTCTGACTCGACGGGTACCACGCTTGGTGGCGTTGCGAGGCACGGCGGCTCAACGGGATGCCATCGCGCAGGCGAGCCTTTCTAGGCTGGGATACATGACTACCGGCGGTACGGCCGCCCCACCTGGCCGTGGGAGAAGGATGACTCGCTCGCTGCCGCGCTCCGAGCAGCTCCCGACGGAGAACAACTGGTGCTCGACGCCTTCCCGCTCAGTGACAAGGCACTTGAGGATCTCGCGGATGCGTTGGAACTCGAGGGTGGCCCGGCTCTGCCCGAATAGCGCGGGTTGGTACCTCTTTGGTACCCGCGCCTCGAAACCTCAGGCCCTATCGAGCAGCGCCACGCACTCGATGTGCGGCGTCTGCGGGAACATGTCGACCGGCACGACGCGCCGCAGCGCGTAGCCGGCCTCGACGAGTTGCGCCGCGTTGGGCGCGAGCGTCGTCGGGTTGCACGAGATGTAGACGATCCGCCGCGGGGCGGCCTCGATGACGCGCCGCACGACCTTCTGCGACAGCCCGGCGCGCGGCGGGTCGATGACGCAGACGTCGGGGCGGCTGGCCTCGTCGACGAGCTCGCGCAGCGCCAGGCGCACGTCGCCGGCGAAGAACTTCGCGTTGTTGATCCCGTTGCGCTTGGCGTTGGAGATCGCGTTGGCGACCGCCTGCTCGACGATCTCCAGGCCCCACACCTCCCCGGCCCGCGCCGCCAGGCTCAGGCCGACCGTGCCGATCCCGCAGTACAGGTCGTACACGCGCTCCCAGCCCTTCAGGTCGGCCAGATCGCCGGCGATCCCGTAGAGCTGCTCGGCCATCTCGGTGTTCGTCTGAAAGAACGCGTTGGGCGCGATCGAGAAGCTCAGCCCGCATAGCTCCTCCTCGAGCGTGCGGTTGCCGGCGAGCTTGATCGTCTCGCCGCCGACCGTCGTCTCGGCGAGCGCGTCGGTCGTCGTCCACGACAGGCCGTCGCAGTCGACCGCCGCCGCGAGGCTCGGCCCGTCGATGTCGCCGGGACCGGTGACGAGGCGCACCTGCAGCTGACCGGTGCGCCGGCCCTCGCGCACGACGAGGTTGCGCAGCAGGCCCGTGTGCGTGCGCCGGTCGAACGCCGGCAGGCCGTGGTCGCGACACCACGCGAGGACCTGCTCGCGGGCGAGGTTGGAGCGCTCCGACGCCAGCAGGCAGTCGGCGACCGGCACGATGTCGTGCCAGGAGCCGGGCGCGTGGAAGCCGCAGATCAGCGTGCCGTCGTCGGCCGTGCCGAACGAGTACTCGAGCTTGTTGCGATAGCGCCACTGCTCGACGGCGGGAACGATGTCGTCGAGCTGGAAGCCCTCCAGCCGGCCGATCCGCGTCAGCGCGTCGGCGACCTGTTCCTGCTTGACGGCGAGCTGGCGCTCGTAGGGCAGCACCTGCCACGGCGCGCCGGGATGGTCGGCGCGCGGCGCGATCCGCTCCGGGCCGGCCTGGAGCACCTCGATCGTGCGCGCCTCCGCGTAGGCCCGCTTGCGCTTCGTGACGACCGCGCGCACGAGGTCGCCGGGGATGGCGCCGGAGACGAAGACCACGTAGCCCTCCATCCGGGCGATGCCGTTGCCGCCGTAGGCGAGCGCGTCGATGCGCAGGTCGATCTGCGCGCCCTTCTCGGGGCGGGTGAAGGTGGAGGCTTCCATGGGCCACCCAGGATAGGTGGCGCCCTCCGGCCGGCTACGCCAGCCGCTTCTCGATCGCCGCCAGCACCGACTTGCGGTTGGCATTGCGGCGTTCGTGGTCGCGCACCTTGCGCAGCTCGGCGTCGCTGAGGTCGGCCAGTCGCTCCTTGACCTGCGCGGTGGTCAGGTCCTCGTAGCCGATGACCGGAAACGACTGCCCGAGTCCCGCGGCGCGGCGCACGCGGTCGACGGTGCGCAGCGCGCGATCGGTGCCCGGCGCGCGGCGGGCCACCGCGCCGACGCTCTTCGCGCGCGAGCGCGTCATGCGGCGCGTCTGCGTCGCCGAGCGGCCGATGAGGCCCTCGACCTCGGCCAGCGCGTCCTGCGTCTGGCGCCGGCCGATCTCGACGAGGTTGCCGACGAGCTCCTCGGCGTCCTGGCGCGTCATGCGGCCGCGCCGGACGGTCTCGTCGAGTGTCTCCTGCAGCCGCTCACCGGTGATCACGACGCCCTTGGAGAGCACCTCGCGCAGGGACGCGATCGCCGCCAGCAGCTGGTCCTCACGCTGCTCGTCGGCCGGGCCGCCCGGCGGGCTCGCCGGCGCCTTCGGGGCGGGCTTTTTGGCGCGCGCGCCCTGACCGGCCGACGCGGGCTTGCCCCCGGTGCCGGACGCCGCCGCCTTGCGCGCTGCGGGCTTGCGGGCCGCCGGCTTGCGGCCGGACGACGCCGGCTTCTTGGGCTGCGCCATCGGACGTCTCTCCCCAGGTCGATCTCCCCGGGGACGCTACCGGACGAGGAGTTCGAGCAGGGCCTTTTGCGCGTGGCGGCGGTTCTCGGCCTGATCCCAGATCCGCTGGCGCGGGCCGTAGAGCACCTCCGCGGTGATCTCCTCGCCCGGGTGGGCCGGCAGGCAGTGCAGCGCGATCGCATCCGGGGCGGCGCGGTCGAGCAGCGCGTCGTCGATGCGGTAGGGCGCCAGGGCCGCGCGGCGCTCGTCGGCGGTGTCCTCGTCGCCCATGCTCACCCAGACGTCGGCGTAGACGGCGTGCGCGCCGGCGACGGCCTCACCGGGGTCCGTCGTGAGCGTCGCCCCGCGGGCGTCGCACAGCGTGTACTGCGGCGGCGAGGCGATCGCGACCTCGACGCCGGCGATCGCGCCGAGCAGCGCCAGCGAGCGCGCGACGTTGTTGCCGTCGCCGACGTAGGCGAGCTTCAGGCCCTCCAGGCGGCCGAAGCGCTCGCGCAGCGTCATGAGGTCGGCCAGCGCCTGGCAGGGGTGGTGGCCGGCGGTGAGCATGTTGAAGACGGGCACGGTCGCGAACTCGGCGAGCTCCTCGATGAGCGCATCGGCGCCGGTGCGCAGGCCGATCGCCGCCATGTGGCGCGACAGCACGCGCGCGGTGTCGCCGACCGACTCGCCGCGCGAGAGGTGCAGCTCGTCGCGGCGCAGCACGACGGGCTGGCCGCCGAGCTCGAAGATCCCGGCCTCGAACGACAGCCGGGTGCGCGTCGAGTGCTTCTCGAAGATGAGCGCGACGCTGGCCCCCTCGAGCGCGCGCGACGACAGCGGCGCGGCCTTCAGCGCGTCGGCGCGGTCGAGCAGCGCGACCAGCTCGTCGTGGCCGAGTTCCTCCCCGGTGAGCAGATGGCGCGTCAAGGCGGGCAGTCTATGGTGGCTGCAGCGCGAATGCGTGTGCTGACCTGGAACCTCTTTCACGGCCGCTCGCAGCCGCCCGCCGGGCGCGATCTGCAGGCGCAGTTCGCGGCCGCGCTCGCCGGCTGGGCATGGGACGTCGCGCTGCTGCAGGAGGTTCCGCCGTGGTGGGGGCCGGTGCTCGCGGACGCCTGTGACGCCGACGAGCGCACCGCGCTGACCTCACGCAACTCGCTGCTGCTCCTGCGCCGCTTCATCGCCCGGCGCTGGCCTGACCTCATCAAGTCAAACGGCGGCGGCGCGAACGTCATCCTCGTGCGCCGCGCGGCGGGCACCGCGATCTCCGAGCACCGCAGGGTGGTGCTGCGCCGCTGGCCGGAGCGGCGCGTCTGCCACGGCGTCGGGCTCGCCGGCGGCCCGTGGTGCGCGAACCTCCACGCCCAGGTGCACTCGCCCGAGCGCGCGGGCGCCGACATCGCCCGCGCGGCGGCGGCGACGCTCGCCTGGGCGGGCGGCGGGCCGGCGCTGCTGGGCGGCGACTTCAACGTGCGCCAGCCCAGCGCGGACGGATTTCGGCGGCTCGGCGGCCACAAGGTCGACCACGTCCTCGGCCACGGCTTTCGCGTCCTCGGGACGCCCGAGCGCCCGGAGCGCGGCCCGCTGTCGGATCACGCGCCGGTCATCGTCGTCGTGACACAGGGCGACGGTGGGTAGTCCTACGCTTCCTCCCCCGGCCCCGAATCTCAGGAGAACGCTGAATGCCCCGTTTCACGATCGCCGTGGCGTGCACCGCGCTCGCGCTGGCCCTCGCCGCCTGCGGCAAGGACGACGAGAGCCAGTCCGGCCGGGACGCCGGAGGCGACGGCTCCACCGTCACGACGAACCCGACCCCCGAGGCGGGGACCAGCACGCAGAGCGAGTCCGCCGAGGCCAACGACCTCGTCACGATCTCGATGAAGGACATCAAGTTCGTCCCGGAGGAGGCCGCGGTCAAGGTCGATCAGAAGGTCACCTGGACCAACGACGACGCCGTCCCGCACAACGTCACGGCCGAGCAGGGCGCCGACTTCAAGTCCGAGACGATGAACAAGGGCGACACGTTCGAGTACACGCCGACGAAGGCCGGCACGATCGACTATGTCTGCACGATCCATCCCGGCCAGACGGGCCGGCTGACCGTCACGGAGTAGCGCGAAAGCCGAAGCCGCGCATGAGCAGCATCGCCTTCTGGCCCAGCGAGCCCGGCTTGGGCAGGACGCCGAGCTGGGTCGCGGCGTCGTAGAGATCGAAGAACGCCCGGACGCGCCACAGCCGTGTCCGGGCCTCGTCGAGCTCGCAGTACAGGACCGCCTGCACGACGAGCTCGCGGCCCGTCGGAGGAAAGCTCTCGAGCTCGCCGGAGTGCGTGCCCAGGAGCTTCACCGGCGCGGCCACGAAGCGCCCGTCGGTCAGCCGCGGACCGGTGTGCTCCAGGCGCGCGTCGGGCGCTGCGATCCGCAGCCGGCCGGCGTGCTCGGCCAGCGCGGCCGGTCCGTGCAGCGGGCCCTTGAAGGTCAGCGGGTCCTCGTAGTGCAGGTCCGCGGCGCACGTGTCGGCCAGCTCCTGGGCGAGATCGGCCGCCGACCACGCCGCCTCGAAGCGGGCGACGAGCCGCTCGGCCGCGTTCACTCCGCGAACTCCGGCAGGCCCTCGAGCGGGGAGCTCGCGCGGGCATGCGTGCGGCGGGCGATCCGGCCCGCGTCGCGCGCGAGCACGCCCGCGAGCACCCCGTGGCGGATCGCGTGCGCCATCGCGACGGGATCCGTGGCGCGCGAGATCGCGCTCGCGCAGAGCACCGCGTCGCAGCCGAGCTCCATCGCGAGCGCCGCATCCGACGCGGTGCCGACGCCCGCGTCGAGGATCACCGGGACGCCCGCCGCCTCGACGATGAGCGTGAGGTTGGCGGCGTTGGCGATCCCCTGGCCGCTGCCGATCGGCGAACCGAGCGGCATGACCGCCGCGCAGCCGACGTCCTCCAGGCGCCGCGCGAGCACCGGGTCGTCGTTCGTGTAGGGCAGCACGACGAATCCGTCGTCGACGAGCTGCTCGGCGGCGAGCAGCAGCTCCGGCGCGTCGGGCAGCAGCGTGCGCTCGTCGCCGATGACCTCGAGCTTGACCCAGTCGGTGCCGAGCGCCTCGCGCGCGAGCTGCGCGGTGAGAACGGCGTCGCGGGCGGTGAAGCAGCCGGCGGTGTTGGGCAGGACGTCGACGCCCCGGTCGCGGATGACGTCGAGCAGCGAGCCCTCGGCGGTGGCGTCGATGCGGCGCATAGCGACCGTCACGAGCTCGGTCCGGCTGGCGTCGATCGCGTCGCCGAGGGTCTCCATGCGGGTGAAGCCGCCCGTGCCGAGCAGCAGCCGCGATTTGAAGGTGCGCCCGGCGATCCGCAGCGGCGGGGAGGCCGCGCGGGCGCCCGGGTGCCGCCGCGCGCTCATCCGCCCTGCACCGCCCGTACGATCTCGACGTGCGCCCCGTCGTCGAGCGTGCGCGTCTGCCACACGCCGCGGCGGGCCACCTCGGCGTCGACGGCGACGGCGATGCCGGCCGTGTCCGGATCGATCCCGCGCTCCACGAGGAGGTCGCGGATCGTCGGCCGCTCGGCGGTGTCGACCGGCTCGCCGTTGACGAAGATCATGCGGGCACCCGGCCGAAGCGCGCTGCGGCGAAGGCGGGCGCGACCGGCTCGCCCCCGTCGCCGAGGCCGCCGGCCACGAGGTCGGCCGTCACCGGTGCGAGCAGGATCCCGTTGCGGTGATGGCCGGTCGCCCAGTGCACGCCGGCGAGCTCCTCGGCGGGGCCCAGCACCGGGGCGTTGTCGGGCGTCGCCGGGCGCAGGCCGGCGGACATCTCCTCGACGACCATCTCATGCACGCCCGGGACCAGCTCGCCGGCGTCGCGCAGCAGCTCGTAGAGGCCGCCCGCGGTGACGGTCGTGTCGAAGCCGCGCTCCTCCATCGTCGCGCCGAGCACGTAGCGCCCGTCGCCGCGCGGGACGAGATAGCCGCCCTCGAAGCGCACGATGCGCGCCACCAGCCCGCCGCCGGCGGGATCGCGCAGGCGCAGGATCTGGCCCTTGACCGGCCGCAGGGGGATGCGCGGCAGGCCCTCGATCGCACCGCTCCACGCCCCCGCCGCGACGACGACCCGCGGCGCCCGCACGACCTCGCCGCCGGCCAGCCCCACGCCGGTCACCCGGCCGCCGCGCGACTCGATCCGCTCGACGGCCGTGCACGTGCGCAGGGTCACGCCGGCGCGCCGGGCGGCCTCGGCGAGCGCCAGCACGACGGCGCGCGGGTCGGCGGAGTGATCGCCCGCGACGTCGAGCGCCAGCCGCACGGTCGGCGCCAGCGCCGGCTCCAGGCGCCGCGCGGCGCTGGGCAGCAGGCGCTGCACGTCGAGGCCGAGCTCGAGGCGCAGCGCGAGCTCGCGCTCGAGCGCCTCGGCCTCGTCGCGGTCGCGCGCGACGACGAGCGCCCCGCTGCGGCGCAGGCCGGGGTCGGCGCCCGCCGCCTGCTCGAGCTCGGCGGCGAAGGCCGGCCAGTCGCGCGCGCTGCGCAGCCCGAGGCCGAGCAGCGCGAGCTCGCCCGCGTCGGCCTCGGTGACCGGGGCCAGCATGCCGGCGGCGACCCGCGACGCGCCGGCGCCGAGCTCGCCGCGCTCGAGCACGCAGACGCGCAGGCCGCGCGCCGCCGCGCGCCAGGCGATGGCGAGGCCGATGACGCCCCCGCCGATGACGGCGACGTCGGTCGTTGCGGTTGGGTCCTGCGGCACTGGCACCTCGCTTCGCCGGCATGATCCGGATCAGCTGTTGACGGTCGGCGTCGACGCCCTCTCAGCCCGCGTGCGCGGGCTCCCGTATGGCCTTCAGTGTAGATGGCCGAGGGGCCCGGCCATCGCGATGTCGCCGGATCGCCACAATGGCCGAGATGCCCGTCCTCGACGACCGCCGCGCGCGGCTGCGCACCGCCCGCCTGTACCTCGTGTGCGACCTGCGCCCGGGCGGGCGACCGCTGGCCGACGTGCTGGCCGCGGCGCTCGCCGGCGGCGTCGACATCGTGCAGCTGCGCGACAAGCAGGCCGGCCGCGACGAGCTGCTCGCCGCCGCCGCGATCGCCCGCGAGCTGTGCGACGACGCCGGGGCGCTGCTGATCCTCAACGACCATCCCGAGCTCGTGCCGGAGGCCGGCGCCGACGGCTGCCACGTCGGCCAGGACGACATGGAGGTGCCGGCGGCGCGCGAGCGGGCGGGAGCGGACGCGCTCGTCGGGCAGTCGACGCACTTCCCCGACGAGGTCGCCGGCGCCGGCAACGCCGACTACATCGGCGTGGGCCCGGTCCACGCGACGCCGACGAAGCCGGGCCGCCACCCGGTGGGCGTCGAGCTCGTGCGCTTCGCGGCGTTCCACGCCCCCGTCCCGTTCTTCGCGATCGGCGGCATCGACACGGCCAACGTGCGAGACGTCGTCGCCGCCGGCGCGCGGCGGATCGCCGTCGTGCGGGCGATCACCGAGGCCGCCGACCCGCGATCCGCGGCCGCGCAGCTGCGCGCGGCGGTCGAGCTCGAGGCGCTCGATGGGCGCGCGTAGCCGCAAGCGCAAGCGCTCGGGCGCCCGCGCGACCGACGCCGCGGCGAAGTCGCGGGCGCCCGCGGCCCCGCCGGCGAGCGCTCCACCGCCCGCCGCCGATGACAAGCTGTCGCGCGGCTACGCCCGCAGCCGCGCCCGCGACGACGAGATCCGGGCCAACCTCGTCCCGCTCGCGCCGGGCGAGCGCCCGGGCGTCGTGACGTTCGCGGCGGTCGTCGCCTTCGTCTTCGCGATCGCCAACGTCGCCACCGCGCTGACCGGCAACGACATCTCCTCGGCCACCGGCGACCCGTCGGTCGCCACCGCGGTCACCACCGCGCTGCTGCTCGTCGCGGGCTTCGGCATGCTCGCCCGCCAGTACTGGGCGGTGCTCGGCTTCGAGACGATCCTCGGCCTGCAGATCGTGTTCTTCTCGCTGTATCTCATCGGCGTGCAGAAGTGGTGGCACGCGATCGTCCCGCTCGTCGCCATCGGCCTGCTCGGCTGGCTGTTCTGGAAGCTCGTCAGCGCGATGGCGCGGCTGCAGATGCCCAAGCGTCCGGCCGACGAGGCCTAGGCGACAACGGCCGCTCGATAGGCTCGATGGCCATGGCGGAAAGCTCCTACGACTGCATCGTCATCGGCTCGGGTCCCGGCGGCTACGTCGGCGCCATCCGCGCCGCACAGCTCGGGATGAAGACCGCGGTGATCGAGGCCGACCAGATCGGCGGGCGCTGCCTGAACTACGCCTGCATCCCGGCGAAGGCGGTCCTGCGCGTGGCCGACGTCCTGGGCGAGATCCGCGAGGCCGGCGCCTTCGGGATCACCGTGGCCGAGCCGACCGTCGACTTCGCCGCCGTGAGCGAGCGCCGCCAGAAGGTTGTCAAGACGCTGACCGGCGGCGTCGCCGGGCTCATGAAGAAGAACGCCATCGACGTCATCGAGGGCCACGGCGTGGTGACCGACGAGGGCAACGTCAAGGTCGGCAGCAACTTCGACGGGACCGAGATCGCCGCCAAGACCGTGATCCTCGCCACCGGATCGGTGA
The DNA here is from genome assembly GCA_030681525.1 of Solirubrobacteraceae bacterium. Lineage (GTDB taxonomy): Bacteria > Actinomycetota > Thermoleophilia > Solirubrobacterales > Solirubrobacteraceae > CADCVQ01. Next base: position 38,709 of record JAUXSD010000151.1, on the reverse strand, counting down.
AGCGGCCGCTGCCCGGCACGCGCTTCGGCGGCCGCGTGATCGGCACCGAGGAGGCGTGGGCGCTTCAGAAGCTGCCCAGGACGCTCGCCGTCGTCGGCGCCGGCGCCTCGGGCACCGAGATCGCCTCGGCCTACGCGCGCCTGGGCAGCAACGTGACGCTCTACGAGGGCCTCGACCGCGTGCTACCGACCGAGGACGCCGACGTCTCGAAGATCGCCGAGCGCGGCTTCAAGAAGCAGGGCATCGTCGTGCGCACCGGCGTGTTCGTCGAGAACGTCGTGTCGGGTCCCGACGGCGTGCGGTTCACCGTCGCCGGCGACGCCGCCGAGGCGGACTGGCTCGTCATCGCCGCCGGCCGCGCACCGGACGTCGAGAACCTCGGCCTCGAGGACGCGGGCATCCAGCAATCCGAGACGGGGCTGGTCGTCGTCGACGGCGCGATGCGCACGTCGCTGGCGGGCGTCTACGCCATCGGCGACCTCGTCGCCGGCCCGGCGCTCGCCCACAAGGCCTCCGACGAGGGGATCATCGCCGCCGAGGACGCCGCCGGCCTGGAGACCCACCCGCTCGCCCACGTCGACATCCCGCGCGCGACGTTCTGCCTACCCAACGTCGCGAGCTTCGGGCTCACCGAGCAGCAGGCGCGCGATGCCGGTCACGACGTCGTCGTCGGCAAGATGGGCTTCGGCGCGGTCGGTGCGGGCACGGTGTACGGCGATCGCACCGGGATGGTGAAGATCGTCGGCGACCGCCGCTACGGCGAGCTGCTCGGCGGGCACATCGTCGGCACGAAGGCCACCGACCTCATCCAGGAGCTCGTCAACGTGCGCGCGCTCGAGGGCGGTTTCGTCGAGGTCGCCCGCATCATTCACGGTCATCCGACGCTGTCGGAGGCGGTCATGGAGGCCGCCCGCGACGCCGACGGCTGGCTCATCCACGGTTAGATGCAGCCCGGCGCCTCCCGCGCGGCCTTCTACTACGACCTCTTCAGCCCGGAGGCCTACCTCGCCGCCGAGCGCGTCCTCGAGCTGCTGCCGGGCGCCGAGTGGGTCCCGGTGCGCGCGCCGGACCTGCCGGGCGCCGACACGCTCGAGGGCTTTCGCTGCCAGACCGACGTCGAGGCCTTCCGCGACCGCATCGAGCGCGTCGCCGCGCGGCGCGGGCTGCAGCCGCTGCGCTGGCCCGACCCGTTTCCGTCCGACACCGCCCACGCGATGCGGGTGGCGACGTACGCGCGCCAGATCGGTCGGGCGGTCGCGTTCTCGCTCGCGGCGTTTCGCCAGGCGTTCGCCGCCGGCCGCGATCTCGGCGAGTCCGACACCGTGCTGATCGCCGCGGCGGCCTGCGAGCTGCATCCCAAGGCCGTCGCGAAGGGCGCGGCGATGGCGTCGGTCGCGCGCGGGCTCGACGAGGCCACCGCGCTCGCGGCGCAGCGCGGCGTGCGCGACGTGCCGGCGGTGTGGCTGCCCGACGGGCGCGTCTTCCACGGCGACGCCGCGCTTGATGACGCGTGTGGTGCGCTGATCGCGTAGCGTCGCCTCACGATGCGCGCCAACCGCAGCTATCGCCTGCTGCACACGAAGTCCAGCCGCCGTCCGGCGGCGCTGGATCCCGCGCGGATCGACCACCTCGAGGTCGTCGACGTCGCGTCCGGCGAGGTCGTCCTGTTCTGGGATCTGCCCGCGCCCGAGGCCGCCCGGCGCGCACGCCGGCTGCGCGAGGAGCTCGCCAGCCTCGACGTCGAGGAGTTCATCGACCGCTGGGCCGGGACCGAGCAGGAGGCCTAGGAGCCTGTCGGGAACGTCGTCGGAGGTCGGGGTGGTTCAGCCGTGGTTGTGGGCGCCGCGCAATTTCGAAGGCGATGCTGGTTGCATCGGCGAGGAATTGTGTGGCGATCCACAGCCCGCGGATGAGCCGCTCCGGCCCCGAGGACTTATTCGACAGGCTCCCAGAGCCGGCTAGCTCTTCGGGCGGCCGCTCACCGCCAGGCCCGCCCCGAGGCCGACGAGCACGAGCCCGCCGCTCCCGCCGACCGCCGACAGCCGCCGCGGCGACGCGACGAGCCAGCGACGCGCCGCGCCCGCCAGCAGCACCCACATGTTGTCGCACAGCAGCGCGATCGCACAGAAGATCGCGCCGAGCATGAGCAGCTGCCGCGTGACCGAGCCGGAGCCGTCGACGAACTGCGGCAGGACCGCCATGAAGAAGACGATCACCTTCGGGTTCAGCAGCCCGACGACGAAGCCGTCGGCGAGGATCCGGCGCAGCACCTTGCGCTCGACCGGCGCCTGGAGCGCGGCGGCCAGCGAGCCGCGGCGGCGGAAGGTCTGCACGCCGAGGAGCACGAGGTACGCCGCGCCGCACCACTTGACGATCGCAAAGACGACGATCGACTCCTGCACGAGCGCGCCGAGCCCCAACGCGACCGCGACCACCTGCACGTAGACGCCCGCGGTGTTGCCCACGACGGTCGCGACGCCGGCCCCGCGGCCGAGCGTCAGCGAGCGCGTCACGACGAACAGCACGCTCGGCCCCGGGACGAGGATGAGCACGAACGCGATGAGGACGAACGCGAGGAGGTGGTCGGTCGGCGGCATCCGGGCGCGAGCGTACCGGCCGCGCCGGGCCGGTCGCCAGGGATTCGAACCGTGGACTTGACACGTCCGGCCCGCCGCGGAATACTGAACCATATGGTTCAGTATCCCCCGATCGACCGGACCCTCGCGGCGCTGGCGGACCCCACTCGACGGGGCATCCTCGAGCGCCTCGGCTGCGGCAGCGCGACGATCAGCGAGCTCGCCGAGCCGTTCGGGATATCGCTGACGGGCATCAAGAAGCACGTGCGCGTCCTCGAGGAGGCCGAGCTCGTCAGCACCGAGAAGGTGGGACGGGCGCGGCGCTGCAGCCTCGGTCCCCGGCGCCTGGACGACGTCCAGGCGTGGATCGAGATGTACGGCCGGCTGCTGGACCAGCGCCTCGACCGGTTCGGGGAGCTGCTCGAACGAACGAAAGGAGACCCACGATGACCAGCCACCAGCAGCAGGCGGCGACGGCCACGATCACGACCCCGACCGAGCGCGAGATCCGCATCGAGCGCATCTTCGAGGCGCCCCGCGACCGCGTGTTCGCGGTCTTCACGGACCCCGAGCTCATCCCGGAGTGGTGGGGGCTGCGCGACTCGACGACGATCGTCGACAAGATGGACGTCCGCGCCGGCGGCGACTGGCGCTTCATCAGCCGTGGCAGCGACGGCAGCGAGACCGCCTTCCGTGGCAGCTACCGCGAGATCAGCCCGCCCGAGCGCGTCGTGCAGACCTTCGAGTGGGAGGGCATGCCGGGCTACGTCGCGCTCGAGACGGCCACCTTCGAGGACCTCGGCGAGCGCACGAAGCTCGTCACGACGTCCCTGTTCTACACGACCGAGGAACGCGACGGGATGCTCGGCTCGGGCATGGAGTACGGCGTCAACGAGACGTACGCGCGGCTCGACGAGCTGCTCGCGCGGCTGGCAAGCGACTGACGCGCAGCGTGCCCGACGCCGCCGGGACCTCTGACGCCGCGCCGTTCGTATGACCTGGTGTGGGCGATGAGGCCATCAGCGCAGCGGCGGTCGCCGCCTGGCCGCTCGCGGGCCGGAGGCGCCCCCTGAGCCGCCCGGCCCGGGCCGGCGAGGGGGCGCTCGTGCGCGCGGCGCAGGACGGCTCGCAGGCCGCGATCGCCGAGCTCTTCGCGCGTCACTGGAGCGCGGCGTATCGCGCGGCGTTCCTCGTCACGGGGGACGCCGCCGCGGCCGAGGACATCGCGCAGGAGGCGTTTCTCGCCGCGATCCGGGCCCTGCCGCGCTTCGACGCTCGGCGGCCCCTGCGACCGTGGCTTCACCGCATCGTCGTCAACCGCGCGATCGACTTCGCGCGGGCGCGCGCGCTGCGCAACGAGGTCGGCGCGGATGCGGCCGCCGGCGCCACGGCGCCGCCTGACGCCGCCCCGCGGCCGCTCGGCGACGACGTGGCCGCCGCCCTGCTGAGGCTGGGACCCGAGCAGCGCGCGGTGGTGGTGCTGCGGTACCTGCTGGAGTTCACGCCGGGCGAGATCGGGGCGATCCTGGACCTGCCGCGCGGAACCGTCAATTCGCGCCTGCGGCGCGGCCTCGATGCGCTGAGCGACGCGATGGAGGTCGAGCCCCGATGAACGAGCGCGAGTTGCGCGACGCGCTGCGCGAGGCCGCGCCCGACGACGGTGACGCCCGGCAGCGGGCGTGGCGCGTGGTGCAGGCGGCGTACGCCGAGCACGAGCCGCGCCGGCGGCGCCCGCGCCGCCGGCGGCTGGTGGGGCTGGCCGTGGCCGCCGGGCTCGTGCCGATCGCGGCCGCCGGGGGGGCCGCCGCGAGCGCGCCGGACACCGCGGTCGGGCAGTGGGTACGGGGCGTGCTGGGCATCGGGGAGCGCAACGCTCAGCCGGCGCTCGTCCGCGTGCCGGGCGGCGGCCGGCTGCTCGTCCAGGGCGGCGACGGCGTGTGGGTGGTGTCCGGCGACGGCGCCAAGCGCCGCCTGGGCGCCTACGCCGGCGCCGGCTGGTCTCCGAACGGGCTCTTCGTCATCGCGTGGCGCAGCGGTGAGCTCACCGCGCTCGACCCGGGCGGGCAGGTGCGGTGGTCGCTCGCCCGCCCCGAGCGCGTGGCGCTGGCCCGCTGGGCTCCGGTCGACGGATTTCGGATCGCCTACCTCGCGGGCGGCGAGCTGCGGGTGGTCAACGGCGACGGGACCGGCGATCGCCGTCATGGCGCGGCGCGGCGCGGCGTCGCTGCGGCCTGGCGACCCGACGACGCCCACGTGCTCGCATACGTCGACCCCGGCGAGCGGGTGAACGTCGTCGCCGTCGACTCGGGCCGGCGCCTGTGGCGCAGCGCTGCGGTGCGCGGCCTGACGGGCTTGTCGTGGTCGCCCGACGGGCGCCTCCTGCTGGCCCGGACGGCGCGCAGCCTGCTGGTGTTCGACGGCGCCGGCCGGCTGCTGTTCTCGCGCCCGATGCCGGCCGCCGCGGTGCTGCAGCACGCCGAATGGGCGCCGCGCGGCACGGAGGTCGCGGTCGTTCAGCGCTTCCCGGCGGCCGGCCGCAGCGAGGTGGTGCTCCTCGACGCGGCCCGCGAGCTGCGCGGGCGCGTGCTGTTCACCGGCCCGGGGCGCTTCGACAGCCTGGCGTGGTCGCCCGCCGGGGACCGGCTGCTCATCGGCTGGCGCGAGGCCGACCAGTGGCTGTTCCTGCGCCCGCACGGGAGCGGACGGCTCACCGCCGTCGCGAACATCGCGCGCCAGTTCATGCCGGGCGCCGCGAACCCGTCGTCTCCGCGGTCGGTGCAGTGGTGCTGCGGCGGTCCGCGGCGCAGCGGTCCCTAGGACGCCGGCGCAGGGGGGCTCAAGTTCCAGCGGGCGAATGGCGATATCACCGCTATGGCCACGTCTGTCATGGCTGCCCTCGCCGCGTCGGTCGCGCTGGGGTACTTCGTCATCGCGATCCTGGTCGCCCCGCGGATCAAGATGCCGAGCGTCTCGGCCGGCCTCGTGTTCGCGATCCGCGGCGCCGCGGTGGCGTTCTTCATCGGCTGCGGTGCGACGCACATTCACATCCTCGTCCACGCCCTGGAGACCAACCCGCAGCCGGTCGAGACGCACGAGATCGTCTTTCATTCCATGCAGGCGATCGGCGCCTGGCTGTTCATCGCCGGCTCGATCATGCGCCTCGAGCTGCACATCGTGCCCTCCCCGCAGCACTCCGCGCTCAAGGCGGCGGTCGAGGAGCAGCGGCGGCTCGCCGATCGGGCCGTGCGGCGCGCCAGCGAGGACGAGCTGACCGGCCTCGCGCGCCGCTGGCGCTTCGACGAGGCGCTCGACCGCCAGGTCGCGCTCGCCGGGCGTCACGGAACGCCCGCGACCCTGCTGCTCGTCGACGTCGACGGCCTCAAGCGCATCAACGACACGCTGGGCCACCAGGCCGGCGACCGGACACTGCGGCACATCGCAGCGGCGATCCATCACGAGACCCGGCAGACCGACCTCGCCGCGCGGATCGGCGGCGACGAGTTCGCGATCATCCTGCTCGAAGCCGGTGAGGCCGAGGCCGCGGCGGCCGCCGCGCGCATCATCGCCACCGCCGCCGAGCCGGGGAGCACGGCCGGGATCGCGCCTCGCACCACGGTGAGCGCCGGGAGCGCGCCGATCGACGGCGCACGCTCCGCCGCCGAGGTCCTGCGACAGGCCGATCTCGCGCTCTACGCCGCCAAGCGCCGCGGCGGCAACTGCCACGCGGGCAGCGAGATCACTGCCTCCGAGCCCGTCGGCTGAGCCACCGCGCCGGCGACTGGCGGTTACCGCGATCGCGCATCGGGGGATACGGCATGGCGCCCGACGCGCTGGTCCCGTAGAGCAGCCCCCCGTCCTCCCTGGGGCGAACGCCGCACCCGTCGCTGGTCTCGCATCGGGCGCGGCGCTCTACGGGACCGCGGGCACGCCGTCGACGGGCCTCACAGCCGCTCGAGCACCTCGCGCGCCGCGCGCCGGCCCGCGCGCACCGCGCCGTCCATGTAGCCGTTCCAGTACGTGGAGGTCTCCGTCCCGGCCCAGTACAGCCGCCCGATCGGCTCGCGCAGCGCGCGGCCGTAGGTGCTCAGCACGCCTGGCGGAGCGATCGCCACCGGGCAGCCGCGCGTGTACGGCTCCGCCGCCCAATCGGTTTCGAAGTAGGCGATCGGGTCCCGCGCGCGCGCGCCGAAGCCCCGCGCGAGGCTCTCGAGCGCCGCTCGCCGCCGCGCGTCCCGCGACAGCCGGGTGAACGCCCGCGCCTCGTCGCCGCCGACGAAGCCCAGCAGCGCGCCCGGCGCACCCGAGCGCGGCGAGCTGTCGTACGTCACGTTGATCGGGCCGGCGTCGGAGATCGACGAGCCGTTGAGCCCGTCGCCGCGCCAGAACGGGCGCTCGTAGATCGCCTGGATCTTGATGAGGTGACCCTGCGGCATCCGCGCGGTCAACCCGTCGCGCAGCGACGGCAACGCAGGCTCGTACCGGATCCGGCCGGCGAGCACCGGCGGCAGCGCCACGATGACCCGCCGGGCGCGGTTGACGTAGCGGTCGGAGATCACGTCGACGTAGCCCCGGCCCGTGACGATCCGGCGCACCGGCGAACGGCGGATCACGCGGCGCCCGAGCCCCTCCGCGAGCTTCGTCGCGATCTGCTGGGTGCCGCCGTCGATGCGGTCCTGCTGCGCGCCGTTGCGCGTGTTGAAGTTGCGCTCGAACGTGCCGACCGTCCGCTCGTCGCCGGACGCGGCGATGAAGAACAGCACGAACAGCAGCGACAGCTCGCGCGGCTCGGCGCCGAAGATCGGCCGCGTCGCGGCGCGCGCGACGTCCATGAAGCGCTGCCCGGCCGGCGAGTTGCGCCGCAGCCATGTCTCCAGCGACTGGCTGTCGAGCTGCGCCGCGCCGGGGGCGTCCCACGGCGCCTCGGCGCCGACCCTCAGCGACAGCGAGTTGAGCTGCGGGATGGCGAGCAGCAGGTCGGTGAGCAGCGCGAGGTCGGGTGGCGCGGTGCCGGTCGGACCGGTGTCGGAGTACGCCATGCGCCGGCCGCCCGCGAGGTAGACGTTCTGGCCCTCGTTCGGGCTCGGGAACGTCGCGATCCCGAGCTCGTCGACGAGCGCGCGGATGTGGTTCTGCGTGGGCCCGATGAACTCCGCGCCGAGGTCGACGACCTCGCCGCCGGCGATCGGCTGGTCGAGCATCCGGCCGCCGACGCGGCTGCGCGCCTCCAGCACCGCGACGGAGTGCCCGGCGCGGGCGATCTCGCGCGCGGCGACCAGCCCGGAGAGCCCGGCGCCCACGACGACGACGTCCTGCCGCCGGCGGATGCGGCGCCGCGGGGCACGGCGCGGGACGGATTGGCCGGCCGCCGCGGACGGCCCGACCCCACCTCCCGCGGCCGCGGCGGCAGCGGCAGCCGCGGCACCTGCGACGAAGCGGCGGCGGCTGACGCGTCCGTGGTCGCTCACGCCTGCACGATCGCCGCCGCACCCGCGCCTGTCAAACGGCGGCGTTCAGCGCAGCGCATCCGGATTGCCGCCTGGGCGCCCGTTCGCGGCCGGTACCCTGGAGCTCTCGATGACCGAGCGCACCGCGCCATCCACCGAGCCGGCCGAGCTCCCCGAGCCCGCGGTCGCGATCGAGTGGTTCGCGACGATGCTGCTCATCCGCCGCTTCGAGGAGCGCGCGGGCGAGATGTACGCCAAGGCCAAGGTCGGCGGCTTCCTGCACCTCGCGATCGGCGAGGAGGCGACGATCGTCGGCTCGACCCGCGCGCTGCGCGATCGCGACTACCTCATCTCGACGTACCGCTCGCACGGCCACACGCTGGCCCGCGGCAGCGATCCGAACAAGGTCATGGCCGAGCTCTTCGGCCGCGTCGACGGCCTGTGCCGGGGCCGCGGCGGGTCGATGCACATGTTCGACCTCGCGCGGCGGTTCATGGGCGGCTACGGCATCGTCGGCGGCAACCTGCCGCTGGCGGCGGGCTTCGGCCTGGCCTCGGACTACCTCGGCACCGACGACGCGACGCTGTGCCAGTTCGGCGACGGCGCCTCCAACCAGGGCACATTCGGCGAGACGATGAACCTCGCCGCGCTATGGAGCCTGCCGGTGGTCTTCATGGTCACGAACAACCAGTTCGGGATGGGCACGTCGCTGGAGCGTCACTCGGCGGTGACCGACCTCATGCGCAAGGGCGAGGGCTTCGGCGTGCCCGGGATGCGCTGCGACGGGATGGACGTCATGGACACCTACACCGTGACGACCGAGGCGCTGCGGATCGCGCGCGATGAGCGCCGGCCGGTGCTCGTCGAGGCCGTCACCTACCGCTTCCGCGGCCACTCGATGGCCGATCCCGAGGAGTACCGCACCAAGGAGCAGGTCGACCAGTGGCGCCGCCGCGACCCGATCGCGGTCTTCGGTGACCAGCTCGTCGCCGCGGGCGTCCTGGACGCCGACGAGCGCGCGCGGATGGACACCGAGGCGATCGAGCGCGTCGACGCGTCGGTCGCGTTCGCCGACGCCTCGCCCTACCCGTCGCCCAACGACCTCTACGACGACATCTACGTGCTCGGCGACCAGGTCCGCGGCTGGTACTCCGTCGACGAGCGCACGCCGACCCCGCACCGCGGCGAGGACGAGCGCGGCATGGACCGCGCCGACCTGCCGCGCTCGGCCGAGCACGGCCACGAGGGCGCGCACGCGCCCAACGCCAGCGAGGTCAAGCCAGCCGACGACGCCCAGCGAGATCAGGACTAGGGAGTGCTCGGATGACCGTCATGCGGTATCGGGAGGCGCTCAACGCCGCGCTGCGCGAGGAGATGGCGCGCGACGAGAACGTCATGCTCATGGGCGAGGACATCGGGGTCTTCAACGGCGCCTTCAAGGTGACGGCGGGCCTGCTCGAGGAGTTCGGCGAGAAGCGCGTGCGCGACACGCCGATCTCCGAGAACACGATCGTCGGCATGGGCGTGGGCGCCGCGATGACCGGCCTGCGCCCGGTCGTCGAGCTCATGACGATCAACTTCTCGCTGCTGGCGATGGACCAGATCGTCAACCACGCCGCGACGATCCGCTACATGTTCGGCGGCCAGGTCAAGGTGCCGCTGGTCGTGCGGATGCCGCAGGGCGCCGGCCACCAGCTCGGCCCGACGCACTCGCACTCCTGGGAGGCGCTGTACCTGCACGTCCCCGGCCTGCTCGTGGCCGTCCCGACGACCGCCGCCGACGCGAAGGGGCTGCTGAAGTCCGCCATCCGCGACGACAACCCGGTCGTCTTCATCGAGCACGAGTACCTCTACGGCCAGCGCGGCGAGGTGCCCGACGACGACGACTTCACGGTGCGCTTCGGCGTGGCGGCGATCCGCCGCGAGGGCTCCGACGTCACGGTCGTCGGCATCTCGCGCATGGCGCTGACCGCCGCCCGCGCGGCGAAGACGCTGAGCGAGGAGCACGGCGTCGAGGCCGAGGTCATCGACCCGCGCACGCTGCGCCCGCTGGACCTCGACACGATCCTCGCCTCGGTGCGCAAGACCAACCGCTGCGTGATCGTCGAGGAGGGCTGGCCGCACGGCGGCGTCGGCGCGAACCTCGCCGCGCTCATCCAGGAGCAGGCCTTCGACGACCTCGACGCGCCGGTCCAGCGGGTCACCGGGGCGGACGTGCCGATGCCGTACTCCAAGGCGCTCGAGCAGCTCGCCTTCCCGCACGAGCCGCAGATCGTCGACGCGGTGCTCGCGACGTTCGGGGACCGCGTCCGGCCATGACCGAGATCGTCATGCCGCGCCTGTCGGACTCCATGGAGGAGGGCACGATCCTCAAGTGGCTGAAGGCCGACGGCGATGCGGTCGCGCGCGGCGAGCCGCTGGCGGAGATCGAGACCGACAAGGCGACGCTGACCTACGAGTCCGATGCGGCGGGCGTGCTGAAGATCGTCGCCGACGCCGGCGAGACGTTGCCGATCGGCAGCGTCATCGCCACGCTGGACGGCGCTGACAACGGTCGCTCCGGCGCGAGCGCCCCCGCCGCGCCCGACGAGCCGCCGGCCGCCGCGCCGCAACCCGCGGCCGCGCCGGAGTCCCCGCCGGCCGCCGCGCCCGAGGTTCTCGCCGCGGCTCCCCGCGCCGAGGGTCGCGTGAAGGCCTCGCCCCTGGCCCGCCGCCTCGCCCGCGAGCAGGGCATCGACCTGCATGCGATCACCGGCACGGGGCCGGGCGGCCGGATCGTCAAGGACGACGTCGAGCGCGCGGCGAGCGCGCCGCGTCCCGTGCCCGCCGCGACCCCGGCGCCCGCCGCCGCCCCTCCACCCGCTGCCGCGGTCGCACCGGCCGCGCCCGCTCCGGCGGCCGCTCCGCCTCCGCCGGCGACCGTCGCGCCGACCGGCACCGCGAAGGGCGACGTCACCACCCAGGAGCTCACCCGCACCCAGGGCCTCATCGCCCGCCGGATGGCCGAGTCGCGCGCCACGATCCCCACCTTCGAGCTGCGCACCGAGATCGACATGGAGGCGTGCGTCGCGCTGCGCGCCGAGCTCAAGGCGCTGGGCGACGACGTCCCGTCCTACAACGACATGGTGGTCAAGGCGTGCGGGGTGGCGCTGCGCGACTTCCCGCGCGCCAACGGCAGCTACCGCGACGCGCGCTTCGAGCTGCACAGCCGCGTCAACATCGGCATCGCGGTCGCGACGCAGGATGCGCTCATCGTCCCGACGGTGTTCGACGCCGACCGCAAGTCGCTGCGCGAGATCGCCCGCGAGACGCGCGCGCTGGCCGAGCGCGTGCGGTCGAGCGCGATCACCCCTCCCGAGCTCAGCGGCGCCACCTTCACGGTGTCGAACCTCGGCATGTACGGCGTGACGGACTTCACCGCCGTGATCAACCCGCCGCAGGCCGCCATCCTCGCCGTCGGCGCGCTCGCGCCGCGCGCGGTCGTCCGCGACGGCGAACTCGTCGCGCGCCACACGATGAACGTCACGCTGGCCTGCGATCACCGCATTCTGTACGGCGCCGACGCGGCGCAGTTCCTGGCGCGCATCCGCGCGCTGCTCGAGCGCCCGCTGGCGCTCGCCTTCGCCTGAGCCCGGTCCTACCGCGGCGCGAGCAGGCCGTCGACGGTGCTGCCGAGACCGTCGGTCGTGCGGCGCAGCAGCTCGGCGACGACGTTGAGCACCTTCTGCGTGGCGGCCGCGACCGGCGGCAGCAGCGGATCGGTGACCTGCGCGAGCGCGTCGGCGGTGCCCTGCACCTTGCCGCTGAGGTCCTCGCCGGCGGTGCGCACGCCGTCGCCGGCGCTCTTCTTCGGCGGGGCGGAGGCGGCGGGCGGCGTGACGGTCGCCGGCGGGTCGCCGGCCGGCGCAGGCGTGAACGAGGCCTTGGGCGGCCGGCTCTCGCCGGACCGGGTGATGACCGCCTGAGCCCCGACTGCGGGGCCGGTCTGCGGCCGGGCGGTCGCGCGGGCGGCCTGCCGCGTGCCCTGGGCCGGCGCGCGCGCGGGCAGCACGATCGGATCGCGCCGGGTGGTGCGCGTCGCGTCGCTCTGGCCGGCGGCGAGGATCAGCGCGGTCTGGGGCGCGGACTGGGCGACGGGGTCCGACCAGCCGCCGAAGGCGAACACGGCGCTGACGGCGAGCAGGGAGAGGGCGGCCGCGGCGACGAGCGAGACGCTGGCGCCGATCGAGGCGAAGAGTGCACGGGTCCCTGACATCCCAGGAGCGTTATCGGCAGGTCGGCGCTCTACCTGAACCCCCCGCGGGGATATTGCGAGGCGTTGGACTCGCGGCTTCTGTCGCGCTTGACGCGCGGCGGCTGGTGCGACGTGTCGACGATCAGGCACAGCCAGCGCCGCCGCTCGGGGTCGGGCCCCGGTACGCAGGTGCGGTACAGGTCGCGGTCGACCTGCACGGTGTCGGCCGCGTCGACATGCGCGCGCGTGAAGTCGTCGCCGTTGGCCTGTACCCACAGCCGCACGGCGAGCGACTGGCGGGCAAACGCCTCCTCGTCGGCCGCCAGCTCCGGGCGGTGCACGAGCCCCGCGACGAGGAACGCGGCCGCGACGACGCCGAGCGCCGCCAGACCGGCGTAGTCGTCGGCGACGACCTTGGGCAGATCGCGCCGGCGGCGGCGCAGCAGGACCCCGCCGAGCTTGCCGAGCACCGCGACCGCGATGACGTTCAACGATCCGGCCAGCAGCAGCGACGCGATCCAGCCGCTGCCGTCGCCCTGGATCGGCAGCCAGTGCAGCAACGCCATCTCCAGGAGCGTCACGACGACGAACGTCGGCCACAGCCACGCCCCGCTCAGGCGCCAGCGCAGGCGCCGCAGGCGAGCCCGGGATGGTCCATCTGCCGACTCCTCCATGTGACCAGCGTACGTACCCGATACCCTCGCAGAAGACGGTTGGCGTCTCGCGCGGAGATCCCGACGAGACGTCGAAATGGTGAGGCGGAGATCCCGTCCTCGACCGCCGAGAACGAAAGGCGAAGATGGCGACCAGCAGCACCGACGTTCACATCGGTCCCAGTACACACGCCCCCGAGAGCCCGTCCGCGCATCTGAACCCCGACGACCGCGTCGGCCTGCTGCGCGCGATGCTCCTCATGCGCGCGATCGAGGAGCGCGCGATGAACCTCTACCGGCAGGGCAAGGTGCCCGGGTCGTTCTACGACGGGTTCGGCCAGGAGGCCGTGTCCGTCGGCCCGACGTGGGCGATGGCGGCGGCCGACCGCCTCTGCATCCTGCACCGCGATCTCGGCGCGCACCTCGTGCGCGGCGTGCAGCCGGCGAACATCCTCGCGCAGTACATGGGCCGCGAGGCCGGTATCACGCGCGGCCGCGACGGCAACGTGCACTTCGGCGACTACCGGACGGGCTGCGTCGGCATGGTCTCGATGCTGCCCGACATGATGCTCGTCGCCGCCGGCATGGCGATGGCCTTCAAGCTGCGCCGTGAGGCGCGCTGCGCGCTGACGTGGTTCGGCGACGGGTCGACCTCCCGCGGCGACTTCCACGAGGCGATGAACTGGGCCGGCGTCCAGCACCTGCCGGTGATCTTCATCCTCGAGAACAACCAGTTCGCCTACTCGACGCCGATCAAGCAGCAGTTCGCCGTCAACCCCGTCGAGCGCGCGGCGGGCTACGGCTTTCCCGGCGTCTCGGTCGACGGCAACGACGTCGAGGCGATGTTCGAGGCGACGCGGGTGGCGCGCGCGCGCGCGATCTCCGGCCGCGGTCCGTCGCTCATCGAGGCGGTCACGATGCGCATGCACGGCCACGGCGCCCACGACGACATGAAGTACGTGCCCAAGGCGCTCGTCGAGGAGTGGCGCCAGAAGGACCCGATCGATCGCCAGAGCGCCCGCGTGGCGGCGCTCGGGGTCGACGTCGAGGCGCTGCGCGCGGAGGTGCGAGCGGAGGTCGACGCGGCCGCCGCGAAGGCGCTGGCCGGACCGATGCCCGATCCGGCGACGGCGACCGACCGCCTCTTTGCACCGCGCGACGCCGAGGAGATCCTGCTCGAGGACGGCGAGGCCCCCTGGAGCGGCTTCGCCCGGACCGGTGACGCGTCATGAGCGAGATGACCTACCTGCGCGCCATCTCCGACGGTCTGCGCACCGAGATGCGCGACGACGAGCGCGTCCTGCTGATGGGCGAGGACATCGGCGTCTACGGCGGTGCGTTCAAGGTGACCGACGGCTTCATCGAGGAGTTCGGCGCCGAGCGCGTCATGGACACGCCGCTGGCCGAATCGGGAATCGTCGGCACCGCCGTCGGCGCCGCAACCGTCGGGCTGCGCCCCGTCTGCGAGATGCAGTTCGCCGACTTCGTCTCCTGCGGCTTCGACCAGATCATCAACGTCGCCGGCAAGATGTACTACCGCCAGGGGCTGCCGGTGAACATCACCGTGCGCCTGCCCAGCGGCGGCGGCTTCTCGGGCGGCCCGTTCCATTCCCAGAACCCGGAGGCCTGGTTCATGCACTCGCCCGGGCTCAAGGTCGTCGCGCCGAGCACCGCCGAGGACGCCAAGGGCCTGATCATCGCGGCCATCCGCGACCCCAACCCGGTCATCTACATGGAGCACAAGAACCTCTACCGCCACGTCAAGGGCGAGGTTCCCGAGGGGTCCTACGAGACGCCGTTTCAGGCCCGCGTCGCCCGCGAGGGCAGCGACCTCGTCGTGATCACCTACGGCCAGATGGTGCACACCGCGCTCGAGGCGACCGAGGACCTCGACGACGCGTCGATCATGGTGCTCGACCTGCGCTCGCTCGTCCCGCTCGACGAGGCCGCGATCCTGGCCGCGGTCCACGAGTGCTCCAAGGTCGTCATCGTCGACGAGGCCAACCAGACCTGCGCCGCCGGCGCCCAGGTCGCCGCGCTCATCGCCGAGCACGGCTTCGAGGACCTCGATGGCCCGGTCGTGCGCGTCGCCTCGCCGGACGTCCCGATCCCGTTCTCGCCGCCGCTCGAGGCGGCCGTTCTGCCGTCCGCCGATCGCATCAGGGAGGCCTGCCGTCAGCTCCTCGAGTATTGACCCGGCGACCCTCGTGGACGTCACGATGCCGCAGATGGGCGTCTCCGTCGCGGAGGGCACCGTCGTCGAGTGGCGCAAGCAGCCCGGCGACTGGGTGCAGGCCGACGAGACGATCTGTGAGATCTCGACCGACAAGATCGACACCGAGGTGCCGGCGCCGGCCGGCGGGCGCCTGGTCGAGGTGCTCGTGGCGGTCGGTACGACGGTCGACGTCGGCGTGACGCTGGCGCGGATCGCCACCGACGCCCGCCCGGGTGAGCCGCACAGCTCCGAGAACGAGCGCCCCGTGGCCCCGGCCGCCGCCGGCCCGCCGCCACCCCCCGTCCGACCCACCGCCGCCGTTGCGCCCGCGACCCTGCCCGCGCCCGCACCGGCGCGCGGGGCCGGCGGCTCGGCGGCGAAGCGCTACAGCCCCGTCGTGCAGCGGATCGCCGACGAGCACGGCGTCGACCTCGACGAGGTACAGGGCACCGGCCGCGACGGGCGCGTGCAGAAGAAGGACGTCATGGCCGTTGTCGCCGCCCGCGCGGACGCGGCCGGCGCCGGCGCAGCGCCCGCTTCGACCGACGGCGAGGCGCCTGAGCCGATGCTGCACATCGAGAGCCCGTACCGCCCCGGCGCGGGCGCCTCCGCGGACGGGCCCTACACGCCGCCCGAGGGACGCCCGCTGTCGCGCATGCGCCAGGCGATCGGCGTGCACATGAAGCAGTCGCAGATGACCGCGGCGACGTGCACGACCTGGATCGAGGTCGACGTCTCGCGCGTCGAGGTCGCCCGCAAGAAGCTCGCAATCACGGCGCTGCCACTGATCGCGCGCTGCACGATCGGCGCGCTCGTCGAGTTTCCGCTGCTCAACGCCTGGCTGGAGGACGACGTCCACACCGTCCACGAGCAGGTCAACCTCGGCATCGCGGTCGCGCTCGGCGAGGACGGCCTCATCGTGCCGGTCGTGCGCGGGGCGCAGGACCTGTCGCCCGAGGGCCTGTCGCGGCGCATCCGCGACCTCGCGCGCCGCGCCCGCTCGCGCGAGCTCAGCCCCGACGACGTCCACGGCGCGACGTTCACGATCACGAACCCCGGCCAGTTCGGCTCGATGATGGCCACGCCCGTCATCGCCCAGCCGCAGGTCGCGATCCTCGACGTCGAGGCGATCGTCAAGCGCCCGGTCGTCGTCACCGATCAGTTCGGCGACGACGCGATCGCGATCCGGCCGATGGTCATCCTCGGCCTCTCCTGGGATCACCGCGCGCTCGACGGCGCGCTCGCCGCCCGCTTCCTGGCCAGCGTGAAGCAGCGCGTGGAGAGCTACGAGCTCTGAGCCGGGTCGCTACAGGTTGGCGTACTGCTCGAAGAAGTACCGCGTCGCCGGGATCATCAGCATGTCGTGGTCCGATCCGTCCGGGCGCAGCGCGACGTCGACGCGCGCGCCGATGATGTAGCCGCGCAGGTGGTGGCCGGCCTTCTCCTGCCAGCGGGTCAGGGCCTGGGGCGCCGTCATCGCGAGGTCGGGGTCGTCGGTGAGGACGCCGACGACGCTGCGCGTGCAGTTCTTGCAGTCGTAGAGCGTGACGATCCCGCTCTCGTCGAGCGTCATCTCGTCGAGGCGCTGCTCGGTGCCGCAGGTGCACGTCAACAGGAAGTCGTGGTCGGTCGTCTCGGGACGGCCGGCGTCGCGAAACGGGTCGGCATACCTCATGGGGCGGAGCCTAATGGCCTCGGGCAAGCAGCTGCGAGGGGCGCGCCGGGGAGGAGAGATCGGCGCGCCCCCCGCGGGAGCTGCGTGGGACCCGAGCATTCGCCGGGTGGCGGCGGGAGGAGAGAGACAAGCCGGCCCGGCGATGCGCGGTGTGTTGAGCGGCTCGACCATGGTGCAACAAGACGATCCAGAAGTCCAATACCAGTAGTCGTCCCAACTCATAAGCTACGCGTATGGAACTACGCCAGCTGCGCTACCTCGTGGCGCTCGCCGACGAATGTCACTTCACGCGTGCGGCTGCGCGCGAGCACATCGCCCAACCCGCGCTGTCGCAGCAGATCCGCCGGCTGGAGGCCGAGGTGGGCCTGGCGCTCGTCGAGCGCACCACGCGCAAGGTCGCGCTCACCGGCGCCGGCGAGATGCTCGTCGCTCGGGCGCGCCACATCCTCTCCGAGATGGACGCCGCGCAGGCGGAGCTGCAGACGCTGGCGGGCGTGCAGGGCGGCCGACTGTCGGTCGGCGCGCTGCACACGATGGGCCCGGTCGACCTGTCGCTGCTGCTGGCGTCCTTTCACCGCAACCATCCCGCCGTCGAGCTGACCGTGCGCGAGCAGTCCAGCGAGGAGCTCGCCGAGATGCTGCGCGAGGACGTCGTGGACCTGGCGTTCCTCTCGGTCACCGAGCGCATCCAGCGCCGCGGCCTGGAGCTGCACCCGCTCGTCAGCGAGGAGCTCGTCGTCGTCCTGCCGACGCCGCACCGGCTCGCCGGCCGCGACGTGGTCCGCCTCGACGAGCTCGCCGGCGAACCGTTCATCGCCTTTCGCACCGGCTCGCGCCTGCGCGAGCTGCTGGACTCCGGCGCGGCGGCCGCCGGCTTCGAACCCCGCATCGCCCTGGAGTCCAACGAGAGCCGGCGCATCCGCAGCCTCGTCACCGGCGGCCTCGGGGTCGCGATCCTGCCGCGCTCGGACGCCGGCGGCCCGGGCTCGCCGGTGTCGATCGCGCGGCTCGTCGAGCCGGAGATGCGGCGCGACGTCTCGCTCGCCTCGCGCGCGGGCCGGCGCCACTCGCCGGCGGCCACCGCCTTTCTCGCGCTCACGCTGCGCGTGTACGAGCAGCGTGACGCGCCTGCCATCATCGAGCCATGACCGACGAGCTCTGGGTCTGCCATCTGCCGGCGATCGAGTACCGCGCCGCCAGCGACCTGCAGGAGCGCGTCCGCGCCGCGCGCCAGGACGAGCGCATCCCCGACACGCTGCTGCTGCTCGAACATCCGCCGGTCTACACCCGCGGGCGGCGCTCGGATCCCAGCGAGCTGACGATGGGCGAGGCCTGGTACCGCGAGCAGGGCATCGACATCGTCGACACGAACCGCGGCGGGCGCGTGACCTACCACGGGCCCGGCCAGCTCGTCGGCTATCCGATCATGCGCATCGACGACGTCATCGCCTACCTGCGCACGATGGAGCGCGCGATCGTCACGGCGCTGGCCGACGCCGGCATCAGCGCCCGCGCACGGCCCGACGAGGGACCGGACTTCACCGGCGTCTGGGCGGGCGAGCGCAAGATCGCGTCGATCGGCGTTCACGTCTCGCGCGGCGTGACGACCCACGGCTTCGCGATCAACGTCGACAACGACCTCGCGCCATTCGGCTGGGTCGTGCCCTGCGGGCTGACCGGCGTGCAGATGACCTCGGTGCGCGAGGAGACCGGCGCGCTCACCGACGGCGACGTGCCGCTTCTGACGAGGACGCGCGAGGACATGGCCGCCCGCTTCGCCGAGGCGTTCGACCGGCGCGCCGTCGAGGTCGACCTCGACCGCGTCGACGCCGCCGCGCCGGCCGCGTGAGCCGCCTGGTCGACGCGGTTCGCGTCCGCGCCGCCACGGCCCGCCACCGCGGCGGCGCGGTGCAGTGCCCGTTGTGCGAGCACGGCTTTGACCGCTTCA
Source organism: Solirubrobacteraceae bacterium (assembly GCA_030681525.1). Classification (GTDB taxonomy): domain Bacteria; phylum Actinomycetota; class Thermoleophilia; order Solirubrobacterales; family Solirubrobacteraceae; genus CADCVQ01. The sequence goes on along the minus strand of JAUXSD010000151.1, from coordinate 19,964 downwards.
AGGACGAATGGAATCGGCCGAACGCGCTGTGCTGGCGCTGCGGCTCGCACGAGCGTCACCGCGCGCAATGGCTGCTGCTGCACCGGCACCGCCCCGAGCTGCTCGAAGACGCGCGCGCCCTGCTGCATTTCTCGCCCGAGTGGTGCCTGCGTGATCAGCTGGAGTCGCTTTCGCACCTGCGCTACGTCACTACCGACCTGGACCCGGCGCAGGATGTCGAGCTGCGCCTCGACGTCACGGCCACCGGCCTGCCCGACGACGCGTTCGATGCGGTGATCTGCTCACACGTGCTCGAGCACGTCCCCGACGACGCCGCGGCGATGCGCGAGCTGCGCCGGATCACGGCGCTCGACGGATGGTGTCTCGTGATGGTTCCGCTCGCGCTGGACCGGGCGACGACCTACGAGGACCCGACGATCACCGCGCCCGAGGACCGCCGGCGCGAGTTCCTCCAGCACGACCACGTCCGCCTCTACGCGCCCGACATCGCTGACCGGCTGCGCGCGGCGGGATTGGACGTCGAGGTCGTCGATCTGACCCGCGAGCTGGGCGCGGACGGCGCCGCCCGTCACGGGCTGCTGGCGTCGGATCTCATCTTTCTGTGCCGGCCGGCGTAGCCGCTGTCACGGCGACGCCCGAGCATCGACGCCACGTGCATGCAAGCCTGAATCAGGGTGTGGTTCGCGTCGCGGGGTGGTGGCGATCGCGTCGCCGAACGGCATTTCTGAAGGTGTGTGAGTCGTGCGGCTGGGGCGAGAGGTCCAGGTCGTGACGCGCCGAGTCCGGATATAGGAACGGGCGCGTCACGACGGCCCCTGAGGGCGGAGTGCGCGCGGCGCACGCGACCATGCGCCGCATGGGAGATCCTGCGCCGCCCGGCCTGACCCTCTACCCTCGAAGAAGCCTCATGGCCACCGACGAACGCAGGCTCTCCACGCGCTCCCGCGCCAACCCCGGCGGGATGGACGTGCGCAAGGTTCTCGGGCCCGACGTGCGGCCGATGCGCGAGCGCAAGCCGCCGTGGTTCAAGGTCCAGGCGCCCGGTGGCGAGCGCTACCGCGAGCTGACGAAGCTCATCAAGGACGAGAACCTGCACACGGTCTGCCAGGAGGCCGCCTGCCCGAACGTCGGCGAGTGCTGGGAGCGCGGCACCGCGACGTTCATGATCCTCGGGGACACGTGCACCCGGCGCTGCGGCTTTTGCAACGTGCGCACCGGCAAGCCGACCTGGAACGATCCGCTCGAGCCCGCCCGCGTCGCGCGCTCGATCGCGAAGATGGGACTGCGCCACGCGGTGATCACCTCCGTCGACCGCGACGACCTGCCCGACTACGGCGCGGGCGCGTTCGTCGGCGTCATCCGCCAGATCCGCCGCCAGGCCCCGCGCTGCAAGGTCGAGGTGCTGACGCCCGACTTCCGCGGCCAGGAGATGCCGCTGGCGAAGGTCATCGCCGAGCGGCCCGACGTCTTCAACCACAACGTCGAGGTCGTGCCACGGCTGTATCCGGTCGCCCGCCGCGGGTCGCGCTTCGAGCGTTCCTGCCGCGTGCTGCGCAACGCCAAGGAGATGGGCGGCGACGCGGTCACGACGAAGTCGGGGCTGATGGTCGGCCTCGGCGAGACGCACGACGAGATGGTCCAGACCTTCGGCGTGCTGCGCGAGCACGGCGTCCAGGTCCTCACGGTCGGGCAGTACCTGCGCCCCACCGAGCGCCACCTGCCGGTCGTGCGCTACTGGCACCCCGACGAGTTCAAGGCACTCGAGACCGCGGCCTACGCGCTCGGCTTCGACCACATCGCCGCCGGCCCGCTCGTGCGCTCGAGCTATCACGCCGACCAGCACATCCCGCAGGAGGAGCCCGGCAGCGGCCCGCTCGCGGCGCACTCCTGATACCGTCGGTATCGAAGTACCGCCGGTACGGGGAAAACGTCAAGGGGGCAGCGTGTCAGGCAAGCTCAAGCTCTACGGCTTCACAGGTTCCAACTCGGTCTACACCGGCCGGCTAATGCTCGAGCACAAGGGTCTCGAGTACGACTTCGTGAAGCTGCCGCCGGCGGTGCACGCGCCGACGATGCTCATGCTCGGCTTCCCCACGATGGGCGTGCCGGCGATCAAGGTCGGCGGCGTCCGCGTCCAGGGCACCCGCTGGATCGCCCGCGCGCTGGACGAGATGTACCCCGACAAGCCGCTGCTCTTCCCGACCGATCCCGTGCGGCGGCGCGAGGTCCAGGACGCCGAGCGCTGGGGCGAGGACCTGCAGAACGCCGTGCGCCGGATCTTCTACTGCGCCGCGCGCCGCGACCGCAAGGCGTTTCTCAGCGTTCTGGGCGCCGGGCGCGGGCCGGTCAAGAGCCTCGGCATGCGCATGCTGGCACCGGTCGTCATCAAGCTCGCCACCGGGCTGCATCGTGCGTCCGACGAGGCCGGCCGCGAGGACGTCGAGCTGCTGCCCGAGCGCATGGACAAGATCGACGCGTGGATCGCCGACGGCGTCCTCGGCGGCGAGCAGCTCAACGCCGCCGACTTCCAGGTCGCGGTCAACGTCGCGGCGCTGATGCTGTCGGAGGACCTCGCCCCGTACATCGACTGGCGTCCGGCCGCCGCGCTGGCCCGCCGCGTCCTGCCCGAGTACGGCGGCCACATCGGCCCGGTCGTGCCGGCGGAGTGGATGGCCGAACTGCGCGCGGCCGCCGGATCGCCCGGCCGCCCCCTCGCCGACCGGCCGTCGACGGGCGCCGCCCCGCCGCTGGCGCCCGGCAGCGACGCCGTCCGGTTCGCCACGATCATGCGCTCGAACCTGTGACATGGCGGCGACCGCCCGACTGACCCGCGCCGAGCGCAGCGCCCAGACCCGCGGCGAGCTGCTCGACGCGGCGCAGCGGCGCTTCTTCGAGGCCGGCTACCACGCGACGACGATCGACGACATCGCCGACGACGCGGGCTACACGAAGGGCGCCGTGTACTCGACGTTCGGCAGCAAGGCCGCGATGTTCCTCGCGCTGTTCGACGACATCGTCGACCAGCGCCTGGCGGCGACCCGCGCGATCACCGATCACGCGGACACCGGCTCCGACGCCAGCCTGCAGGCGCTCGCCGACCAGCCGGTCGAGGCGCGCAACGCACGGTTTCTGCTGCTCTCGATCGAGTTCTGGGTGCACGCCGCGCGCGAGCCGGCGCTGCTGGCCGCGTTCTCGGAGCGCTACCGGCGGCTGCGCACGAGCCTCGCGGAGCTGGCCCCGCCCGCGACGACGCTGGAGCCGGAGCGCTGGGCGCTCGTCACGCTGGCGCTCTCCAACGGCTTCGCGCTCGAGCGGCTGATCGACCCCGACGGCGTGCCGGGCGACCTCATGGCCGACGTGCAGGCGCGGCTGCTGCAGTCCAGACGCTGACCGGCAGGCGCGCCGGGTAGGGTCCGGGCGGCGCGCCGTGTTCCCGCTCAAGGACAACATCCCGACCGACCGGACGGCGTTCGTCACGATCGCCTTCATCGCGATCAACGTGATCGTCTACTTCGTCCTGCAGTCCAAGGGCGCGATCTTCAGCGGGCCGAGCGAGAGCGGCGTGGTGGACTACGGCGCGATCCCCTACGAGGTCACGCACCCCGGCAAGGAGTGCGGGATCGACGCCCAGCAGATCGTCTGCGAGGGCCAGGCGGGCGTCAGCGGCACCGCGCCCGATCAGCCGCCCACGATCCTCACGCTGTTTTCCTCGATGTTCATGCACGGCGGCATCCTGCACCTCGGGGGCAACATGCTCTTTCTCTGGATCTTCGGCAACAACGTCGAGGACAGCATGGGCCACGTGAAGTTCGTCGCCTTCTACCTGCTGGGCGGCCTCGTGGCGCTGTTCGGGCAGATCATCATCGACCCGGATGCCGCGGTCCCGACGATCGGCGCGTCGGGGGCCGTGGCCGGCGTGCTCGGCGGCTACATCCTGCTCTATCCGCGAGCCAGGGTCGTGACGCTCATCTTCATCGTCTTCTTCTTCACGATCATCGAGCTGCCGGCGATGCTGATCCTCGGCTTCTGGTTTCTCCAGCAGGTCGCGTTCGGCTACTTCGACCTGGCCAACCCGACGGGCGGCGGAGGTGGCGTCGCCTACTTCGCGCACATCGGCGGCTTCGTCTTCGGCCTGCTGGCGATCAAGCTGTTCGCCAGCCGCACGAAGGACTACTCACCGCCGCCGAAGTACCCGGTCTACTAGCCGCGCCCGCCGCGCTTGCGCCGGTGGGCGATGCGCTACGTTGCCGAACGTGACCGTCTCGCCCGACCGCAAGCCCGTCGTCGTCACCGATCTCGACGAGGCGTTCGCCGCGGTGCGGGCCACCGGCCTGCGCCTGACCGCGGCGCGCCGGCTCGTGCTCGAGGCGCTGCTGGCGGCCCGCGCGCCGATCTCGGCCGAGGACATCGCCGACGGCCTCGGCGGCAGGATGACGCAGTCGGACATCGCCTCGGTCTACCGCAACCTCGAGACGCTGGGCGAGCTGGGCCTCGTGCGCCACTTCCACGCCGGCCACGGCCCGGGGCGCTACGTGCTGGAGGGCTTCGGCGACCGCGAGTACCTCGCGTGCGAGTCCTGCGGCCTGCTCGAGTCCGTCGAGCCGGCCGCGCTGGAGACCGTGCGCGACGCGGTCCGCGACCTGTCCGGCTTCGAGGCGAGCTTTTCGCACTTCCCGATCGTCGGGCTGTGCGCACGCTGCGCGAAGAAGCGCGCGCGCGCCGCGCGCTGAGCGGGCGCTACCGGGCGGGCGCCGCGATCGCCGCCGCCCGCCGCCGGCCCGTCGCCCCGGTCACGACGAACACCGCGGCGAAGAGCGTCGCCGCGACGAGCACGATCGTCGGCCCCGACTGCACGTCCAGGTGGTAGCTGAGGTTCATCCCGAGAAAGCCGCAGAACGCGCCGATCGCGGTCGCGAGCTGCAGCATCCGGGCGAACGAGTTGGTCAGCATCCGCGCGACGGCCGCCGGGATCACGAGCGCGGCCGCGATCAGCGTGACGCCGAGCACCTGCATCGTCGCGAGGATCGAGCCGGCCAGCACGACCATGAGCAGCGCGTCCATGCGCGCCGTGTTGACGCCCGCGACGTCGGCGACCTCGGGGTCGAACGTCGTGAACAGCAGCGCGCGGTAGCGCAGGAAGATGAGCACTCCGGCCAGGAGGCTGACGACGCAGATCGCCACGACGTCGTCCAGGCCGACGCCGAGGATGCTGCCGAACAGCGCCGCGTCGAAGCTGCGCCCGCTCGTTCCGAACAGCGCGAACAGCGCTAGACCGAGGGCGAACGACGCCGTCGTGATGACGCCGATCGCGGCGTCCGAGCCGATCACCCGCCGGCGCGTCACCGCGTTGATCATGAGCGCCGAGACGACCCCCCACAGGCCGGCGCCGAGCAGGTAGTTGACGCCCAGCAGCGAGCTCGCCGCGAAGCCGCCGAAGATCGCGTGCGACAGGCCGTGGCCGATGTAGCTCATGCCCTTGAGCACGACGTAGACGCCGATCGCGCCGCACAGCGCGCCGGCCATCGTCGCCACGATCAGGCCGTTGCGGAAGAACTCGAACTCGAACGGGCGCAGCAGCTCCTCGATCACGGGCGCGCCTCGGAGTGGACGTGCGGCTCGGCGTGGGGGTCGGCGTCGGCGTGCGGGTGCGGGTGGGCATGGGGATGCGGGTGCGGCGCGTGGCGGCGGAAGCTGTCGACGACGACCGGCATGCCGCCGTGGACGAGCACCTCCATGCTCGCGCCGTACGTGCGCTCGAGCACGTCGGTGCTCAGCACGTCGTGCGGCACGCCGTCGCCGATCACGCGGCGGTTGAGGCAGACGACGCGCGGCAGGTGCGCGGCGATCCCGTTGAGGTCGTGCGTCGAGAGGACGATCGCCAGACCGTGGTCGTTGAGGTCGTCGAGCAGGTGCAGGATCTCGTGGCGCAGGCGCACGTCGACGCCCGAGGTCGGCTCGTCCATCAGCAGCAGCTCGGGCTCGCCGAGCAGCGCCCTGGCGATGAACACGCGCTGCTGCTGGCCGCCCGACAGCTCGCGGATGTGGCGGTCGGCGAGATCGCCGATGTCCAGCTGGGCCAGCACCGCCGCGACCTGCGCGCGCTCGGCGCGGCTGGCCCACGGCAGCCGCCGCCCGTGGACGCGCGCCATCAGGACGCACTCCCGGACCGTGACGGGAAAGCTCCAGTTGATCGTCTCGACCTGCGGCACGTACGCCATCCGCAGCCCCGGGTGGCGCCGCACGGTGCCGTGGGCGACGCGCATGCTGCCGGCCAGCACGCGCAGCGCGGTGGTCTTGCCGGCGCCCGACGGGCCGACGATGCCGACGAACTCCCCGCGGTGGATCGCGAGATCGACGTCGACGAGGACCGCCTCGCTCGCGTAGCCGCACGTCACGCCCGACAGCCCGAGGAGCTCGTGGCGGTCGGCGGCCGGGCTCATTGCGGGTAGGTCGCCGTGTCGGGGGCGACGTCGCCCGGCGTGAAGGCCTTCAGCGCGGCGCCGTCGCCGCCCATTGCCTCGGTCATCGTCACGTAGTCGAAGTGCATGAGGCCCATCCACGAGTGCTCCGGGTCGCCCGGCGCGCCGGGCAGGTCGTCGTCGCGCAGCACGTCGACGTACTTCACCCCGGCCTCCCTGCCGATCTGCTCGAGGACCGGGCTGGGGAACACCTCCGAGCCGAAGATCGCCGGGACCTTCGTGTCGCGCACCTGGTCGATGAGCGCCGCGACCTCCTTCGGCGTGGGGTCCTCGAAGTCCGACACCTGGATCGCGCCGATGACGTCCCAGCCGTAGTCGCGCGCGAAGTACGCGTACGCGTCGTGGTAGGTCAGCAGCTTGCGCCTGGCCCGCGGGATCGTGGCGAACGCCGCGCGCATCGCCGTGTCGAACTCGCCGACCTTCGCCTCGAACCTGTCGTAGTTGGCGGCGAAGTAGCGCGCGTTGACCGGGTCGCGCTCCGACAGCGTGTCGCGGATGATCGCCGCGTACTTCAGCGCGTACTTCGGGTCGGTCCACAGGTGGGGGTTGGGCTTGCCGCCCGACCTGGGAAACGAGAAGTCGTAGGCGTAGTCGCGCGGCGCGATCGACCTCGTGCCCAGCTCGACGATCTCGCCGTCGCCGGACAGGTTCTCCCGGGCGAGCTCCTTCGTCGGCTCCTCGAGCTTGAGGCCGTTGACGAACAGCACGTCGAGGCCCGACAGCAGCTCGGCCACGCTCGGCTTGGGCTCGAACGTGTGCGAGTTCGTGCCCTCCGGGACGATCCCGGTGATGCTGACCCGATCTCCGCCGATGTTCGACGCGATGCTCGTGATCGGCGCCACGGTCGTGGCGACCTCGAGCTTCGACGACGCCCCCGGCGCGGCGGCCCCCCCGTCGTCTGCGCACCCTGCGGCGGCGAACGCGCCGGAGGCGATGGTCAGCCCGGCCACGCAGAACCGGCGGACGCTGCGCAAAGACGATCTCGCTTCCCTGGTCGCGGCGCGCCGTCCAGCGGCGCTGGCCTTGGTGTCGGCACCCTAACCAAACTGCCACTAGGTCGCAATAGCGAACCGCCCGGCAGTCAGGCACGCCCGCGGTGAATCGCGTTTGCGGCGATCGGGGGCTACGCTGTTCACCGTGCCGGTGAGCTACTGGTTTCGCTGCGACATCTGCGGCTGCCTGCCGGATGCCGACACGCGCGCGGCGATCGGCGCATCGACGCAGGAGGACCTGTTCGGCGAGCTCATCGACGCGATGCCCGGCAAGTGGCTCGTATGGCACGCCGGCGGTCTGCTCGGGCCGCGGCGATACGCCTGTCCCGACCACCGCAAGACGCTGCTCAAGACGATCCGCTTTCACTACGCATACTGCGGCGAGCAGTGGGTCTGGAAGCGCCCGCCCTACGCGCAGCGCTGGCCGCCGGACCACCTCGAGGCCGACCCCGACGCGCCGCTGACGATCCCCGACTGGTTCGTGCCGGGGGCCGATGCGCCCGGCACGACGCCCGCCGAGGACCCCGGTACGCCTCAGGCGTGAGGCCCGGGGCCCGGCTCGGGCTCGGGCCTGAAGACATCCTTCTCGGCGCGCCCCGGGTCCTGGTTCTTGACGCCGTGGCGCCGCCGGACCTCCGTGACCGTGTCGACCGGCGGCGTGGGCAGCCGGAACGTCGTGATGCCGTACTCCAGGGCGAACTCGACCTGTGCGGCATCGTAGGCCTGGCGGGCGCGGCTCCAGTCGGTTCCGGCCCCACGGATCTGCAGCCAGCGCCCGTTGAAGTCGATGACGAGGCTGGCCTCCTCCTCGACGACGTGCGCCACCATGATCTCCAGCGTCATCGGCTCGGCTCCGCTGCGCAGCAGCGCCTGCAGCTCCTCGAGGCTGTGCAGCGTCGTGTCCTCGTCCATGTCCCACTCGAGCGTGACGTCGCAGACGAGCGGATCCAGCGGCCCGGCCGCGGCGGCCGCGCGGGCCGCCTGCACCATGACGTCGAGGTTCGTCCAGCCGTTCCAGCGCTCGCTCAGCGCGAAGCTGTCCATGCGCAGAGCATACGTCCCGCCGGCGGGACCGTCAGGCGTTCGCGAGCCGCGCCGCGGCGACGGCGACCTGCCCGAACGCGATCTGCCCGTCGTTGGGCGACAGCCGCTCGGGCACGAGCACGCGCAGGCCCGCGGCGCGCAGCGCGTCCAGCGTCAGCTCGAGCAGCAGGCGGTTCTGGAAGACGCCGCCGGACAGCACCGCGAGCTGCAGGTCGTCGCGCTCGGCGACGATCACGAGCACGTCGGCGGTCGCGCGCGCCAGCCCGGCGTGGAAGCGCGCCGAGATCGTCGGCACGGGCACGCCGGCGGCGATGTCATCGAGCACGGCGCGGATCATCGGGCGCGGATCGAGCGCGACGGTCTGGCCGCGGTGCTCGAACTCCAGGGGGTACGGATCCGCCGCGGCGCGGTCGGCGACCGCCTCGAACTCGACCGCCGCCTGCCCCTCGTAGGTCGCCTCCAGGCGGACGCCGCAGATCGCCGAGACGGCGTCGAACAGGCGCCCCATGCTCGACGTGAACGGCGAGCCGGTGCCCTGCAGCGACATCCGCGCGACCATGTTCCAGCGCGGCTGCGGGATGTCGTCGAACGCCGGCGGCAGCGCCACCTGCATGTCGGTCAGCCAGGCGCAGGCCATCCGCCACGGCTCGGCGATCGCGCGCTCGCCGCCGGGCAGGCGGATCGGGCGCAGGCGGCCCGACCGCGCGACCTTGTCCAAGCCGCCGACGAGGATCTCGCCGCCCCACACGGTGCCGTCGTGGCCGTAGCCGGTGCCGTCGAAGATCGCGCCGACCGCCGGCCCGGTCTCGCCGTGCTCGGCCAGCGTGGCGGCGAGGTGCGCGTGGTGGTGCTGGACCGTGATGAGCTTGACGCCGTCGCGGCCGAGCGCGTAGCGCGTCGAGAGGTAGTCGGGGTGCAGGTCGTAGACGACGATCTCGGGCGTCACCTCGAACAGCGTCTCGAAGTGCTCGATGCCCTTCTCCAGCGACTGCAGCGTCTCGTAGTTCTTCAGGTCGCCGATGTGGTGGCTCGGCCATGCGCGATCGCCCTTGGCCACGCAGAACGCGTTCTTCTGCTCGGCGCCGACGCCGAGCAGGTGCTGCGTCGCCGCGATCGGCAGGTCGAGGCTCGTCGGCACGTAGCCGCGCGAGCGGCGCAGCAGCAGCGGGCGCTCGCGCACGACGCGGACGACCGAGTCGTCGGTGCGCGTCGCGATCGGGCGGTCGTGGACGAGGAAGCGGTCGGCGATGCGGTGCAGGCGCTGGCGCGCGTCGTCGTCGTCGAAGGCGATCGGCTCGTCGGACAGGTTGCCGCTCGTGAAGACGAGCGGCACGCCGGTGTCGGTCGCCAGCAGGTGGTGCATCGGCGTGTAGGGCAACATGAGCCCGAGGTCGGGGGCGCCGGGGGCGATCGAGGCGGCGACGTCGGCGTCGGGGCGCCGGCGGGCGAGCACGATCGGCCGCGCGCGCGAGGCCAGCAGCGCCTCCTCGACCGCGTCGAGCTCGACGAGCCGGCGGGCCGCCGCGACGTCGGCGACGAGCAGCGCGAACGGCCGGTCCTCGCGATGCTTGCGCGAGCGCAGCGCGGCGACGGCCTGCTCGCTGTCGGCGCGGCAGGCCAGGTGGTAGCCGCCCAGACCCTTCACCGCGAGGATCGCGCCGCCGAGCAGATCCTGCGCGGCGGCGCGCAGGGGATCGTCGCCGGCGCCCTCGACGGGCTCGCCGGTGCGTTCGAGCAGCTGCACCTGCGGTCCGCAGACGGGGCAGGCGTTGGGCTGCGCGTGGAAGCGCCGGTCCAGCGGGTCCTCGTACTCGGCGCGGCAGGCCTCGCACATCGCAAAGCCCGACATCGTCGTCAGCGGGCGGTCGTAGGGGATCCCCTGGACGATCGTGAAGCGCGGCCCGCAGTTCGTGCAGTTCAAGAACGGATAGCGGTAGCGGCGGTCGGCGGGGTCGGCGAGCTCGGCGAGGCAGTCCGCGCACGTCGCCGAGTCGGGCGTGACCGGCGCGGTCGCGGCGCCACCGTGCGCGGACGCGACGATCTCGAAGCCGGGCGCGCCGACCACGTCGACGGCCTCGGCCTGCACCGCGCGGACCTCGGCCAGCGGCGGCGCGTCGGCGCTCAGCCGCGCGACGAACGCCGCCACGGCATCGGGCGGGCCCTCGGCCTCGACGAGCACGCCGCGCTCGTCGTTGAGCACCCAGCCGGCGATGCCGAGCTCGTCGGCCAGGCGGTAGACGAAGGGGCGGTAGCCGACGCCCTGGACGGTCCCGTCGACGCGGGCGCGGATGCGCCGCAGCGTCTCCTCGGGGCGTGTGCTCACGACGGCGGCGCAAGCTCGACGAGCTCGCGCAGCACGTGGTAGGCGCTGGCGTGCGCCTCCTGGATGCGTGGGATGTTCTGCGAGCCGCTGACGACGACGTAGTCGGCCAGGTTGTTGGCCAGGACCTTGCCGCCGTCGTAGCCGACGAACGCGACCGTCACGAGCTTGCGCTTGCGCGCCTCCTCGAGCGCGAGCAGGACGCTCAGCGAGTTGCCGCTCGTCGACATCGCCAGCAGGACGTCGCCCTCGCGCCCGTAGGCGATGACCTGGCGCTGGAAGATCTCCTCGGTGCCGATGTCGTTGGCGACCGCCGTGATGATCCCGGTGTCCTCGGTGAGGTCCAGCGCGCGGCGGGCGGGGCCGCCGAACATCGGCGTGTGGAAGTCGGCGACGACATCCATCGCGTCGGTCGCCGAGCCGCCGTTGCCCAACGCGATGAGCCGGCCGCCGGCGTCGAGGCGGTCGCGCAGAACCGCCGCGGCGGCCAGCAGCGTGTCGCAGCCGTCGTGCAGCGTCTGCGTGCGCAGCGCCGTGATCTCGTCGGCCTTGAGCAGCATCGACTTGCGCACGTCGTCGAGGATGTCGTCGAGGTTGTGCTCCTGCTGGCCGAGGAACGGATACAGGAAGCTCGACGCGCCGGAGTCGTGCACGGGCTTGGCCGCGCGGCCCTCCAGCAGCCCGCGGTGGTCGAGGAAGATGTGGACGAGCTCCCACAGCAGGTGGTAGAGCGTCTCGACGACCTCCTGGCGGATGAGCGGGTCCGCCACGTCGGAGAGGTCGAACTCCCATTCGGCGCCGGAGTCCGGCACGAACGCCACGGTCAGGCAGCCGCGCTCGCGCGCCGCGGCGAGCGCCGCGAGCGTGTCGGGATGGCCCCCGAAGGCCATCGCGATGTCGTCGCCCTCGGCCTCCAGCGCGACCTGGTCGGCCACCCGGCCGCCCTCGCCGGCCAGCGCCAGCGCGGGGAGCGCGCTCTTGCCGACGATCACCGGATGGACGAACTCGACGGCGACGTGGCGCGCGTCGGAGCGGTCGGCCGGCGTCGCGCCGAACGCGACGAGACGGCCGGCGCGGGCGAAGCGCTCGGCCATCTTGTGGCACAGCCGGGCGAGGCGCTCGGCCTCAGCGGTGAAGAAGCGCCCGTTGGCCTCGCTGCGCTCGCGCAGCCGGGCCTCGACCCGCACGGCGCCGGTGCTGCTGGTGGTCGGTCTCACACCACCGGGCGCCTGCGTCACGCCGTCGCGGGCTGCTGCTCGGCGTGGTCGTGGTGATCGTGGTCGTGATCGCCGCGATCGTGATCGTGATCGTGGGCCGCTTCGGTGGCGATCCGGGCGGGAAGCGCCTTCAGCCATGCACGGAACTCGTCGACGCCCTCGCCGGTCTTCGCGCTGACGCGCATGACCGTGGCGTCGTGGTTGACCTGCTTGATGTTCGCCTCGAGGCGGTCGACGTCGAAGTCGAGATACTGCAGCAGGTCGACCTTGTTGATTACGACGAGCTCGCACGCGCGGAACATGAGCGGGTACTTCAGCGGCTTGTCCTCGCCCTCCGTGACCGAGCAGACCATGATCCGCGAGTCCTCGCCGATGCGAAACTCGGCCGGGCAGACGAGGTTGCCGACGTTCTCGACGATGAGCACGTCGATGTCGTCGAGCGGCACGGCCGGCAGCGCCGAACGGACCATGTTCGCGTCGAGGTGGCACTCGCCGCCGAAGCCGTTGTCGGTGTTGAGCTGGACGACCGGGATGTGCAGCACCGACAGGCGGTCGGCGTCGAAGCTGCCCTGGACGTCGCCCTCCAGGACGCCGACGCGCAGACCTTCCTCGGCGATGCCCTCCAGCGAGCGCTCGAGCAGCGTCGTCTTGCCGGCGCCGGGGGCGCTCATGAGGTTGACGACGGTCACGTTGGACCGCTCGAAGTCGCTGGCGTTGGCGCCCGCAATCGTGTTGTTGGCGTCGAGCGCGTCCTCGACGACCCTCACCTTGGTGCGGTGCATGCCGCCTCCTCCTCGTCTTCGACTTCGATCGACTCGACCATGAACTCTTCGCCCGTCGCGACCTCGACGCCACCCGGTCCGCACGTGCCGCAGATGAAGGCCGGGATCTCGATCTCCCACTCGTTCTTGCAGCTCTTGCAGCGCAGGACGGCGGGCACGTCGATGATCTCCAATGTAGCGCCCTCGCACGGGGTGTCCTTGCCCACGATCGCGAGGTAGAACAGCAGCGTGTCCTTGACGACCTGACGCAGCCGGCCGACGCGCAGCGTGATGTGCGTGACCCTGCGCCCGGCCGCGTGCTTGTTGACCGTCTGGACGATCGCGCTGGAGAGGTCGAACTCGTGCATGCGGCTCGATCCTGCGCTACGTGGACTCGTCGACGGCGTACGCCTCGTCCGTCAAGAGCTCCTTGGCGGTCTCGATCACGAGGTCGACCGCGCGGTCGACGGCCTCCTCGACGACCGGGCTCAGGCCGACGCCCATCTCCTCGACGGTCTGCGGCTCGCAGGCGACGATGACGACCTTGCCGGGCCAGCCGCCCGTGAGCTTGATGAAGCGCAGGACGGTCTCGGGATCCATGCCGTGCGGGTTGAGGACCTCGCCATCCTCGACCGAGCCGCCGGCGACCTCGTCCTCGTCGACCTCCATGACGTACAGGGTGCCGGGCGACCCGCCCTGACGGCTGACGTCGATCATCAGCAGGCCGTCGTAGCCGTACATGACCTGGTAGGCGAGGTCCAGCCCGCCGGTGCCGAAGTCGATGACGGCGACGCCATCGGGCAGCTCGCGCGCCTCGATGCGGCGCGCGACCTCGCTGCCGAAGCCGTCGTCGCGCTGCCAGGAGTTGCCGATGCCGGCGATCAGGACCCGCTTGGGGCGGCTCGTGACGTCGGGCTCGTGCAGCTCCAGCGGCGCGTCGGGCGCGGGTGGCCGCCAGGTGTCCGTCGGCGGCTTCAGGGTCTCGGCCTGGCGATCCTCGTCGCTCTCGGTCATGAGACCACCTCGACCTCGTCGGAGAAGAAGAACAGGAAGCGCCCGCTCTCGCCGAGGATCTCCTGCATCGGATCGTCGTCGACCGTGACGCCGAGGTGCAGGCGCTCACCTTCGTCGTTGTCGTCGAGGCGGATGAACAGGCGATGGATCGTCGCCTTGCGGCCGTCGAGCATCTTGTCGTAGACGTCAGCGCTCTCGGGCGGGTGCAGGATGACCTTCTGGCCGCGCCGGTACGTGACGCCGTCGATGGTGAACTCGCGCTCGCCGGGCGGGTCCTGGATCCGGACGCGCCCGTGGAGGTCCATGAGCTGCTGCGGCGTCGTGGCATCGGCCCGCGCGAGCATCTCGCGCACCTTCGGGTCCTGCGCCGCGATCTCCTCGCGCTCCTGGTCGGACAGCGCCTGGATGTGCAGTACCAGCGCCTCCTCGATCTCCGTGCCGTCGAAGAAGTCGTTGACGCTTTCCGGCGCGATCTCGGGATGGTCGGGCAGCATGATCGTCGGCGCCAGCAGTGCGTCGTCCTGGCGGGTCGCGAGGACCGGCCAGGTGTTGACCTGGCAGCAGCCGGCGACGCCGTCGTCGCCGCGCTCCAGCGGCGAGAGGAACTTATGGCCGCCCTCGACACGGGCGAGCAGGTGCGTGTTGAGCATCGCCAGCGGCAGCACGTCGTAGCGGTCGGCGTTGGCCTGCTCCTCGGTCAGCGGCGTCGTGTTCTCGACCTGGAGCGTCACCCGCGCCATGCCGCTGGGCAGCCGCTCGAGGAGCAGCTCGGCAGAGCCCTCGACGCCGTCGAACTCGAACGCCACGCGCGAGGGTGCGGCGCCGAGCTGCACGCGCCGCTCGGTGGCCTTGTGCTTCTCGCCGGCGGCCTGCAGGAAGCGGACCTCGCCGGTGACGAGCGCGTCGGCGTCGGTCACGACGCCCTGCATCTGCATGCGGTCGAAGGCGTGCGTCTCGTTGCGCGCGTAGTCGGCCGGATAGACGATCCCGAACGGGGTCGGCGTCGCGTTCTTGCGCGACTCCGGCGTGTACGGGTACAGCGCGTAGCCCTCGAACAGCAGGGAGTCCACGAGCCGCTCGAGATGGGTCTTCGATGACGTGATGCCGACGTTCGAGGGGGTCTCCGGCGTGATCGGCTCGATCTTGTTGCTCGTCGTCATCCCAGGGCTCCTTGCGCATCGCCGGCGGGCGCGTGCTCGAGCAGGTCCAGCACGACCGCGTCGTAGCTGTGCAGGCCGCGTTGGCGCTTGAGCTTGCCAAGCTCCGCGATCGTGTCGTCGTGCAGCAGCACGAAGCCGGAGTTGCCGTGGTGGTGCTTGATCATGTTCTTCCAGACGGTGACCGGCATCCGATACTGCGCCGACAGGCTCCACGGCAGGTGGACGACCTGGACCTTGCGCTCCGGGCCCTGATACAGGATGCGGCCGGTGAAGTGCATCGTGAGCGGGACGTCGCCGTCGGGCAGCGCCGAGACGTACCGCGCGGCGACAACCTCCAGATCCGAGGTGCACGGGACCTCGAGGCCGAAGGTCGTGGCGCCCGTGAACGAGTTGACCATCGCGGTCGAGTGGCACCACAGGAAGCTGCGGGTCGTCGACGGCCAGCGCTCGGGCGCGCCGAAGATCTCGAAGAGCTTCTCGCGCGTCTCGGCGTCGTAGTCGCGCCGCGCCGGGTCGAACATGATCTGCGCCTTGAGCGCGATCGCGTAGATCGGGCGATCGGTCGGCTCGAAGACGCTGAGCTCGAAGCGCAGCGTCGGCTGCGCGGCGAACGGCTCGTGGGCGGCGCCGAGGATCTCGATGGTGATCTCGGGGCCGAAATCGCGATTGCCCTTCGAGCGTTCCTCCGCCGGATCGGGTTCGGGGGTCATGTCACTCCAGCCTTGTGGCGTACGTAGTCGAAGAACTTCGGCACGGCTTCCTCGATGGCGCTGCCGCCGGAGATGCCCTGCCAGGTGGACTTGATCAGCCCGACGAGGCGGTAGCACTCGTCGATCGGCACGATCGCGTGCTGGTGCTCGCCGCCCATGCGGTTGACGACGAGCGCCTCGGCGTCGGCCTCGAGATCGAGCAGGATCGGATTGAGCTCGACGAGCTTGTCCCAGCTCTCGAGATGCAGCTCGCACTCGGTGGCGCCGGCCGGGCTCGGGTACAGCGCCACGACGGTGTTCGTGCCGGTCGAGCGCATGAAGAACGCCAGACCGATCGGCAGCTGGAAGGACGCCCACAGCTGGTCGGGAAACACGAAGTCGTCGAGCCACAGCGTGCGCACGCCGACCGGGGCGTAGTTCGCCAGACCCGACTTGATCGCCATGCACGGCTCGCAGGCGCACAGGATGCGCCGCTCGTCGAGCTCGAGCAGGTGGCGGTGGTCGTCTGAGACCGGCCGCTGGCACAGCTCGCAGATCTCCGTCTCCTCAACTGGCGCGGGCCGCGCAAGGCGACCCAGGCCAGCCACGAGTGTGGACGGCAGGCGACCGCCGGCAGTCACTTACCCACGCCCGAGGGACATTCCGTGTACGGCGAGTCCGCCATCGGCAGCGTGGCACCGACTTGGACCATCGGCAGCGACAGGCCGGGGGCCTTGTCGTCCGTCAAGTCTTCAAGGCCGACCGCGCCCTCGACTTCGAGGCCGAGCAGGTCGGGAGCGGCAGCGTCGATCGCCTCGCGCAGCGCATGCTCGAGCGTCGCGGCCGACGAGGGGCACCCGTTGCAGCTGCCCTGCAGCTGCAGGCGCGCGATGCCCTCTTCGACGCTGATCAGCTCGACGTTTCCGCCGTGCGACGCCAGAAACGGCCGCACGCTGTCCAGCGCCTCGATGACACGCTCTTCGAGCGGCACCGGAAACAGGCCGTGGATCAGCAGCAGGCTGGCGACGATGCCGTCGTCGAGCAGCGCGTCGCGGATCGGGAGGCCGGCCTCCCCGGCGTCAGCTACGACGCCGAGGATCCGGTCCAGACCAGCTCCGTAC
This sequence comes from Solirubrobacteraceae bacterium, assembly GCA_030681525.1. Classification (GTDB taxonomy): domain Bacteria; phylum Actinomycetota; class Thermoleophilia; order Solirubrobacterales; family Solirubrobacteraceae; genus CADCVQ01. Next base: position 3,167 of record JAUXSD010000151.1, on the reverse strand, counting down.
AACTCGAGAACCGCGCCGATGAGCTCCTGAACGCGCTGCTGCGCGAACGGATCGGCGATGTCGTCGAGCGAGCCCAGGAGATCCTGGACCCGCTCGACCAGCTCTTCCGGAGCTTGGGCGTCAGTAGCCACTTAGGCCCCTAGCACATCCCCGTCGGCGTGTGCTGAACCTTCGTGACACGGCCCTTGCCGTTGTACATGTGCACGCCACACGGCAGGCACGGGTCGAAGGAGCGCACAGCGCGCATGATGTCGATCCCCTTGAAGTTGTCCGGCCCGTTCTCCTCGAAGATCGGGGTGTTCTGGACAGCGTCCTCGTAGGGTCCCGGGGTCCCGAACTTGTCGCGCGGGTTCCCGTTCCACGGGGTCGGGGGATACGGCTGGTAGTTCGCGACCTTGCCCTTGCGAATCACCATGTGGTGGCTGATGACGCCGCGAGCGGCCTCATGGAAGCCGCAGGAGATTGCCTCCTCCGGAACCGTGAAGCTGTTCCACGACTTCGTGCGGCCGGCGCGGACCTCGACGAGTGCCTTCTCGAGGTTGTACAGACCGATCAGCGCGGAGATCGGCTGATGGTAGGTACGGGCACGGTCACGCTCGATGGCGTTGGACCACGGCGGGATCTTCCACTCGAGCTCCATCTCCGGCATGTTCAGCGACTTCGGCAGCACCATCTGGATGCTGTGACCCGTTGCCTTGAGGTACCCGAGATCGACGAGCCCGGCCTTCGCCGTGCACCAGTTGCGCGCGAACGGGCCGCCACCGGTGTCAGTCGCAACGTAGATGTCGTTGCGCTTGTCGTACATGCGCGGGGCAGCGACCCACGAGTACTTGTCGTTGAAATCGCGCTTCTGCGGACGCGGCAGGGTCTGCTTGTTCCACGGGTGGCGCTTGTCCACCGGGTTCCCAAGCGGATCGTGCGTGACGAACGTCTCTTCCTGATCCCAGTCGTCGAAGTACGAGTGGCCCAGGAGGATGCGCATGGCCAGGTTGATCTCGACCAGGTCGGTCGTGATCAGCTCGCCCTTGAACACGAGGCCCGGCGTGATGAAACGCTTGCGGCCCCAATCCGTCATGGACTTGTACTCGTACGTCACGTGCTCCGGGTCGTCGAAGGCGCCCCAGCAGATGATGTCCGTGTCGCGGTATCCGACGCGCTCGTAACCGGGCATGGCCTCGTAGAAGAAGTCATACAGGTCGTCGTGCATCGGGACCGTGCGCTTGATGTAGTCCATGTAGCGCATGAGCCGCACGTAGTAATCGGTCATCGTCTGATGCGTGATGTCCGCGCTGCAGCCGCCGGGCATGATCGTCGACGGATGCGTGTGCCGGCCTCCGAAGAGGCAGTACATCTCACGCGTGTACCGGGCGACGCCGAGCGTCTCCAGGTAGAACGAACCCGTGAACGGGTTCAGCGCGCGCATGATGTCGGCGATGGTCTTGTACCCGTGGATGTCCGAGTGCGGGGCCGAGGTGTTCTCAGCCTTCGCCAGGACGGACGGGTTGGTCTCCTTGACCATCTGCTCGCAGAAGTCCACGTTGCACATGCAGTCGTTGAAGATCGCATGGTCGAACATGTAGTCCGCGGTCTCGGCCAGGTTGAAGGCATAGTCGCCGAGCTTCGGCGGCTTGACCCCATAGGCCATGTTCTGGTTCAGGCACGACACCGTACAGTGGTTGTCGCCGCAGATGCCGCAGATACGACTCGTGATGAAGTGCGTATCACGCGGATCGATGCCCTTCATGAAGATGTCGAATCCACGGAAGATCATCGACGTGCTGTAGCACTTGTTGACCTTGCGGTTCGTGAAGTCGATCTCCGTGTGGATGCCGAGCGACCCGACGATACGGGTGATCGGATCCCACGCCATCTCCTTGACGACAACCCCGGAGGTTGTCGACGGTGTCTGAAGTGTGGCCATGTGTGAGTTCTCTCCTCCTCTTTACTGCCAGTGCGGCGTGTAGCCGGTGGTGATCTCGTTCCGCGGGTGGCGCCACTCGGGCTCCTTGTCGCCGATCCTGTTGATCGACTGGTTGCGGAAGTAGCGCAGCAGCGGGCCATAGGTGAACTTGGCGCCATTCGACGACAGCTTCGCCTTGGGGTCCTCGTCCATGAACGGCATGAACTTGTCGGGGAAGCCCGGCATCGTGCAAGCCATGCAGATGCCACCCACGTTCGGGCAACCGCCTACGCCGCTCTGCCAACCGCGGATCGGAACGTTGCACTTCACGACGGGACCCTTGCACCCGAGCTTGACCAAGCACCGGTGGTCGGAGCCGTACTCCGTGGCGAAGTTGCCGTGCTCGTAGAAGGCAGCGCGGTTGCAGCCCTCGTGCACGGTGCGGCCGAAATGCATCGTCAGACGGTGCTGCTCGTCGAGCTCCGGGATCGGCGTGATGCCGGCCAGCGCCATGACGAGAACCGTCAGCGACTCGGTGGTGTTGTCCGGCTGCGCGGGGCAACCGGGAATGTTGACGACGGGAATGCCCGCAGCGGAGGTCCAGCCCCAGCCGAGGTAGTCACACAGGCCCATCGCGCCCGTCGGGTTGTTCTTCATCGCCGGGATCCCGCCGTACGTCGCGCAGGTGCCCAGGGCAACCGTTGCGGCGGACTTCGGAGCGAGGCGATCGATCCACTCGTTCGTGGTGATCGGCTGGCCGTTGGACGGATTGACGCCCATCCCGGCGAAGTGACCCTCGCCGTTGATCTTCTCGTTCGGAATCGAACCCTCGACGATGAGGACGAACGGATCGAGCTTGCCGGCCTCTGCGTCATACCAGGCCTGCAGGAACTCGGCGCCGTTCTCGTACGCGAGCACCGGGGTATGCGCAACGACCTTCGGCATGCCCGGGATCGCGCCCGTGATGATGTCCTCGAGGCTGGGATCGACCGCCGACGTCATGGCGACCGAGTCGCCGTCGCAGCTCAGTCCTGACGTCAGCCAGATGACGTGAGCAGTGATCTGCTCCGTCTCATGCTGCCTTGGTGCGAACTCGATTGATGCCACGTGAGCTCCTCCCTCTCGACTAACAGATGCGTGGCAATGGATCGCCCACGAGCTGGTCCATCACCCGCTTGCCTCCGAAGGCGGTGGCCATGAGGACCATGCCTTCGGGTTCGGTCTTGCATTCGCCGATCTCGGCGGCTTCTTCGCCACCCGGCATTGA
>JAUXSD010000149.1 GCA_030681525.1 Solirubrobacteraceae bacterium | reverse complement strand
ATTCTGCCGCACCGACAGATGCGGAAACAGACTGGCCTCCTGGAACACATAACCCAGCGGGCGCCGATGAACTTGCATTGATTTCTCGCCGCTCTGCCACACCTCGCCCTTTACCTGCAACGCTCCTCTGGCCGCCGGTTCCAGCCCCGCGATGCAGCGCAGCAAAGTCGTCTTGCCCGAACCGGACGGGCCAAACAGCGCGATGACGCCATGCGCGAACACCTGCAACTCCGCGTGCAGCGTGAAACCGGGATAGGAGAGATCGAAACGGGCGTCAATCATCCTGAAAACTCTTGTTGAACCACGAAGAGCACGAAAGCCGCGAAGAAGAACATTGGATTATTTCCAAAAGGAGATTCATCCTGCAGGTGATCGCGCAATATCATGCAACGGCATAAAAAATCTTCGTGTTCTTCGTGGTGAAGTGGGCTATTAAGGATCATTTGCGCCGCCCCGTCGGGTTGAGCGTGTACAAGGCCAGCAGCACGACAAAGGCGAACACCACCATCCCCGCCGACAGCCAGTGCGCTGCGGCGTATTCCATCGCCTCGACGTGGTCGTAAATCTGCACCGACACCACGCGCGTCTTGTCCGGAATGTTGCCGCCTATCATCAGCACCACGCCGAATTCGCCGACGGTATGCGCGAAGCCGAGCACCGATGCGGTGAGCAAGCCGGGCCTGGCCAGCGGCAGCGCCACGCTGAAAAAAGTATCCAGCGCGGACGCGCGCAGCGTCGCGGCGGTTTCCAGCGCGCGCTCCGGAATAGACTCAAAGGCGTTTTGCAGCGGTTGCACCACGAACGGCAGGGAATAGAACACCGAGGCGACCACCAGCCCGGCAAAAGTAAACGGCAGCAGGCCGATCCCCATTGCCTGTGTCAGCGCGCCGAGCGGGCCGGATGGCCCCATCGCCACCAGCAGGTAAAAACCGATTACCGTCGGCGGCAGCACGATCGGCAGCGCCACCACCGCGCCGACCGGCCCTTTCCACCACGAGCGGGTGCGCGCCAGCCACCACGCGATCGGCGTGCCGACCAGCAGCAGGATGACAGTCACCACCGCAGCCAGCTTGAAAGTAAGCCAGATCGCGGACAGATCGGCGGCAGAGAAAGCGGATTCCATCTTGTTATTCTACTTCGGCAGGCATCACAAACCCATAACGGCTCATAATTGCGCGCGCCTCACCGCTCACCATGAAGCGGACGAAGGCCTGCGCCAGCGTATTGTCGGCGGCGCGCTTGGTGACGATGAAACCCTGCTCCAGCGGCTGATGCAGCCTGTCGGAAATTAGCGCGTAGCCGCC
>JAUXSD010000148.1 GCA_030681525.1 Solirubrobacteraceae bacterium | reverse complement strand
CGCCCTCGCCGGCTACACGAACGCCGGCAAGTCGACGCTGCTCAATCGCCTCACGGGCGCCGAGGTCGGCGTCCGCGACCGCCTCTTCCACACCCTGGACCCGACGACACGCGAGCTGCGCATCAACGGACGCCCGTACCTGCTCAGCGACACCGTCGGCTTCATCCGCAAGCTGCCCCACCAGGTCGTCGACGCCTTCGCCGCGACGCTGTACGAGACGCGCGAGGCCGACCTCGTCCTGCACGTCGTCGACGCCTCCGCACCGGAGGCCGACATGGCCGACATGATGCGCGCCGTCGACGAGACCCTCGAGGCCGTCGGAGCCGGCGACCGGCCGCGCCTGCTCGTGCTCAACAAGGGCGACGCGATCGACGCCGAGCGGCGCCTGGAGCTGCTCTTCGCCCATCCCGACGGGATGCTCATCTCGGCCGCGACGGGGGAGGGGCTGGAGGAGCTGGGGTTGCGCATCGAGGAGGAGTTCCGCCGCTCGCTGCGCTCCGTGGACCTGCTGCTGCCCTACGCCGAGGGCGCCCGCCTCGCAGAGCTGCACGACATCGCCGGCGACCTCGAGCGCACCGACACGGCCGAGGGCGTGCGCGTCCACGCGCGGGTGCCGGCGACGCTGGCCGAGCGCTACGAGCGCTTCTCGGTCAACGGCTCACCGGCGTAGGCGACGGTGAGCGGGGCGCCCCTGCGCGTCCAGCGCCTGGACCCGGCGGCGAAGCTGCCGGTCCGCGCCCATGACGACGACGCGGGCTACGACCTGCACGCGCTCGAGGCCGCGAGCCTCGCACCCGGCGAGCGCGCCGCCATCCGCACCGGCATCGCGATCGAGCTTGCCCCGGGTCACGCCGGCCTCGTCCTGCCTCGTTCCGGTCTCGCGGCGCGCCACGGCATCGCGATCGTCAACGCGCCCGGGCTGATCGACGCGGGCTACCGCGGCGAGGTGAAGGTCCTGCTGCTCAACACCGACCGGGCGGGCACGTTCGAGGTGGCGGCCGGCGACCGGATCGCGCAGCTCGTCATCGTCGCCGTCGCCGCGCCGGACGTCGTCGAGGCCGACGATCTGTCCGCGAGTGCGCGCGGCGCGGCGGGCTTCGGCTCCAGCGGCGTCTGACGCGCCGGCGACACGGCATCGGGATTTGCTTGTTGTATGTGCGCCTTGGCTATACGTTAGTGCGCATTGAGGCTTTCGCCGCCTGGGCGTGCCTGCCGGTGCCGCGCGAGGCGACGTGACCGGCGCCGCTTGAGTGGGGGAGCAGGGGCCCGTACAACCGCGGGACCGTCCTCGCGGAACGGTCCCCAGCCAGGGAGGTTCTCTTGAGAGGTTCATCACTCGGCCGCGTCGCGCGCAGCGCGCTGGCCACCGGCGTGCTCGCGGCCGGGGCGCTGCTCGCGCCCGCCGTCGCGCTCGCCGACCACGGCCTGACCGCCGTCTCCGACGGCGCGATCGACACCGGCAAGGAGACCAAGCACCACGACGCCCAGCAGCACGGCGAGGACCAGGGACATCTGCCGCCCAGGAGCGAGAACGTCAAGGAGATCGGTCACATCGACCTCTTCGCGCCCGGGGACGAAGCCGGTCGCATCGGCGACGTCTCGGCCAAGGGCAACTACGCCTACCTGACCCATTACCGCGAGCCGACGTGCGAGCGCGGCGGCGTGCAGGTCGTCGACATCTCCGATCCCGCCGCACCGAAGCGGGGCCCGTACATCCCGAGTCACCTCGGCACGTACGCGGGCGAGGGCTCGCAGGTCATCAGCCTCGACACCAAGCAGTTCAAGGGCGACGTGCTCATCTACCAGAACGAGATCTGCGCGGGCCGCGAGCAGAACGGCATCGGCGGGGTGTCGCTCATCGACGTCACGAACCCGCTGAAGCCCAAGAAGCTCGTCGAGGGCTTCGGTGACTTCACGAACACCAACGGCAAGAGCCAGACGCACGCCAACCAGGTGCACTCGGCGTTCGGCTGGGTCAACGAGGAGACCGGCCGCGCCTACGTGATCATGACCGACGACGAGGAGGCGGCCGACACCGACATCATCGAGATCACGAACCCGAGCCGGCCGAAGTGGGTGGCCGACTACGACCTGACCGCGCAGTCGGCGCAGCCGCTGGGCGCCGTCCACGGCGATGCCGTCTTCATCCATGACGAGATCGTCAAGAAGATCGACGGCCGCTACGTCGCCCTGCTGTCGTACTGGGACGGCGGCTACATCAAGTTCGACGTCACCGATCCGGCGAACGCCACGTTCATGGCCGACACGGACTACCTGCCGTTCGACCCCGTGCGGCTCGGCTTCGGGCAGCAGATCTCGCCCGAGGGCAACGGCCACCAGGCCGAGTTCACGCGCGACAACGAGCTGTTCATCGCCACCGACGAGGACTTCGACCCGTACCGCGTCACGGCGACGGTCAGCAGCGGGCCGTTCGCGGGCCACGAGTTCACGGCGGTCCACGGCGACGACGTGCCGTTCATCGACGCCGACACGTCGATGACGGGTGACACGCAGCCGGTCGGGCTGGCGTGCGAGGCGGGCACCTTCCCGGCGGCCGACGCGGCGCACAAGATCGCGGTGATCGAGCGCGGGGTGTGCGACTTCCAGGTCAAGATCGATCTCGTCAAGGCAGCCGGCTACGAGGGCGCGATCGTCTTCAACCGGACGGGCGAGGACGGCTGCGAGACGCTGGTCACGATGCTCGCGTCGTCGACCATCCCGGCGATCTTCGTGTCGCGCACGGATGGCTTCCGCATCCTCGGCGCGCCGCTGGACGGCTACACCTGCTCGACAGGCGCGGACGCCGCGGGCACCGCGGCGCCGGGTATCGGCCACGACAGCTCGGAGGTCGACGTACGCGCGATCTTCGACGGATGGGGCTACGTGCACCTCTACGACGCGAACACGATGCAGGGCCACGACCAGTACTTCATCCCCGAGTCGCAGGACGAGGACTACGCCGACGGCTACGGCGACCTGTCGGTGCACGAGGTGGCGACCGATCCCGACGAGGATCTGGCCTACATCTCGTACTACGCCGGCGGCCTGCGGGTGCTGAAGTACCGCGACGCGGAGGGCAACCCCGACCTGCAAGAGGTCGGCGCGCACATCGACGCGCAGGGCAACAACTTCTGGGGCGTCGAGGTGCACAAGCACCCCAACGGCCAGAAGTACGTGCTGGCCTCCGACCGAGACTCCGGGGTCTGGCTGTTCCAGTACACCGGCGACTGATCAG
>JAUXSD010000139.1 GCA_030681525.1 Solirubrobacteraceae bacterium | reverse complement strand
CGCCCCGTGCTCCCGCCGCGGCACCAGCACGAGCCGCTTGAACTCCGCCACCAGCACCCCGTCCTGGTTGAGCACGCGCGTGTGCACGCGCACCGTCCCGCGGTCGGGCTTGGTCTTCGACTCGCGCTTCTCGAGCACCTCGGACTCGCAGAACAGCGTGTCGCCGTGGAAGACCGGCGCCGGATGCTTGAGCTCCTCGGTGGCGAGGTTGGCGATCGCCTTGCCGCTGACGTCGGAGACGCTCATGCCGAGCGCCAGCGAGTAGACCATCGGCCCCACGACGACGTTGCGCCCCTGCTGGGACTGCGCGGCGTAGACGTCGTTGACGTGCAGCGGGTGGTGGTTCATCGTGATCAGGCAGAAGAGGTGGTCCTCGGTCTCGGTCACGGTCTTCGCGGGCCAGTGCTTGTAGACCGCGCCGACCTCGAACTCCTCGAGGTAGCGGCCGTACGGGTGCGCGCCGGAAGCCTCGCGCTCGCGCTGGTCGGTCGTGAATCCGTCGCTCATCCGGGGGTTCTCCTTCGATTCGTCGCGGAGGCGCGCATTCTGGCGCAGAGCGCGCGGTCGCGCCCGCGCGAGGCTTCGTGCCCGCCCACCCGTCGGTCCCTCGAAACGCCCGCCCGCACACGGACTCGATAGCTTCCGTCCTCGACCGAAGCCGTCCGACGACCTCCGGAGAGCCGCCCTGTGAAGAACCCCCGAGCCTTCTTCAAGCCGCTAGCCATGGGTGCGCCCGACCCGGTGCACGAGATCCCCGTGCTGCCGTCGCGGATGATCCACTTCCTCGACTTCTCCAACGAGAAGATGGTCGCCAAGGCGCCCGACATCGCCAAGAAGGTCGACATCCTGCTCGGCAACCTCGAAGACGCCGTGCCGGTCGAGCGCAAGGAGGCCGCGCGCGAGGGCCTCATCACGGTCGGCCGCGAGATGGACCTCGGCGACACGCAGCTGTGGACGCGGGTCAACTCGCTCGAGTCGCCGTGGGTGCTCGACGACCTCACCCGCATCGTCGGCGAAATCGGCCACAAGCTCGACGTGATCATGGTGCCGAAGGTCGAGGGCGCCGAGGACATCAACTACGTCGACCGCCTGCTCGCCCAGCTCGAGGCGAAGGCCGGCATCGAGCGCCCGATCCTCGTCCACGCGCTGCTGGAGACCGCGCTCGGCGTCACGAACCTCGAGGAGATCGCCTCGGCCAGCCCGCGCATGCAGGGCATGAGCTTCGGCCCCGCCGACCTTGCCGCGAGCCGGCGGATGAAGACGACCCGCGTCGGCGGCGGGCACCCCGGCTACATCTCGCTCTCCGACCCGGACCCCGAGAACCCGGACGCAGCCCGGCCGAGCGCGCAGCAGGACCTCTGGCACTACTCGATCGGCCGCATGGTCGACGCCTGCGCCTCGCGCGGGATGCTCCCGTTCTACGGCCCGTTCGGCGACATCAAGGACGTCGCCGGCTGCGAGGCGCAGTTCCGCGCGGCGTTTCTCATGGGCTGCGTCGGCGCGTGGTCGCTGCACCCCGTGCAGATCGACATCGCCAAGAAGGTCTTCTCGCCCGACCCCGACGAGGTGAAGTTCGCCAAGCGCGTCATCGAGGCGATCCCCGACGGCCGCGGCGTGCACATGATCGACGGCAAGATGCAGGACGACGCCACCTGGAAGCAGTGCAAGGTCATGGTCGACCTGGCCGAGATGCTGTCGCGCAAGGACCCGGAGCTGGCCGAGGCCTACGAGATGGAGGGCGCGCCGGCCTGAGCGCGCGGCGCGGTGCTCAGCGGCGCCGAAAGCGCAGCTTGACCGTCGCGCTGCGCGGGCCGGCGTCGCGGGCGCGGATCGTCGCGACGTAGCGGCCCTTGCGACGCAGCAACGCCCGCACCTTCGACACGTAGCGGACGTTGTTGGCGCCTGGCCGGGCGACCGCGGTCTGCGTCGCGGACTTCCCGTGGCGCACGTCCCGGCGAACCGTGATGCGCACGTTGGCCGGCTCGTTGGCCCGGAAGCGCAGCTCGCGCGAGCCGGCGCGCACCCGTGCGACCACCGGCGCCGTCGCGCTGTACGCCACGGCCGTCACGGGCCGGGCGCTGCCGCCGCTGCTCCATACGACGATGCCGTTGCCGAAGGGATCGGTGGCGATGGCGGGCGACGAGATCGCCTCCTCGACTCCGGATACCGGGATGTCGGGTCCGGGGACCTCCGCACGCGCGCGCAGCAGCACGTGGATGCGCCCGGGGCCCCCGGCGTGGCCCACGACCTGGCGGCGCACGATCAGCGCGATGCCGAGCGCGTCGAGCGCGACCGCCATCCCGTCGAAGTCCGGCGAGGCGACGACCTGCGTGTTGAAGAGGCCTCCGAAGGCCCCGCCGGCCGGCCGGAAGATCGTCTCGACGTGCGACAGGTTGCCCCACGAGACGACCGCGTCGCCACGGTCGTTGAGCACGGGGCTCACGCTGAGCACGGCCTTGTGCGGACCGGCCACGTCGCCGGCCGCCGACCAGTCCCCGCCGGCCGGTCGCGTGGCGACGTCGGCCCGTGTCTGGAAGGGCCCGGAGAAGGGCGGGCTGCCGGCCCACGCCGCGAGCAGGTCGCCGCGGCGGTTGGCGACGAGCTGCGGGGTCACGTAGCCGTTGCCGGCGGTGAGCGCGGGATCCGACAGACGCCGCGGCGCTCCGAAGCCGCTGCCGGGCGATGCCTCCGCGGTGAAGGCGGCGCTCGTGGCCGGCCGACCGAGCTCGCTCGTCTCGGCGACCCACAGCGCGTGCAGCGTGCCGCCGGGGCCGGCCGCGAGCTGTGCGCCGCGGCCGAGCACGCGCCGCCCGAGCAGCGCCGGGCGCCCGACCGGCCCGCCGGCGGGACGGAGCACGCCATACGCATCGGCCTTGCCGTCGGGGGCCAGGACCTCGAACGCCAGCGCCACCTCGCCGCCGTCGCCGATCGCGAGCGCGGGATCGCCCACGGACGGGGCGGAGACCGCGTCCTCCGGCGGGCCGAACGCGGTCGTGCCCGCGGCGGCGAGCGCGACGCGCAGCACCCCCGGCGCGTCCTGGCCGCCGGCCTCCCGGATCCAGGCGAGCGCGACATCCCCGCGGTCGTTGCGGGCCAGCCGGAGCGGGGCCAGGAAGCTGACGCGATCGTCGGAGACCTGGACGGGCGTTGCGAAGCGGCCGCCGAGCGCGGCGCGGCGGGCGGCGAACACGCCGCGCTGCGTGCCGGCCCAGGCGACGATGACGTCGCCGGCCGGACCCATCGCGGTGACGGCGTGCCGACCCTCGTTCGCGAGCACCTGCGGCGCCGCGAAGACCGGAGGGGACTGCGCGGCAGCGGGGGCGCTCGTCAGCAGCGCGGCGCCCAGTGCGACCGTGACGGCCGCTGAGGTTCGAAGCACACGTGCGCCATCGGCATCCCGGCGGCGCGGCTGAAGCGAGGTGCACGCGAGGCCGCTGTCCGCCACCCGTCTTATAGGGTCTCGCCCATGCGCTTCTTCGAGTACGAGGCCCGCGAGATCGTCAAGCGCGCGGGCATCCCGGTCACCGACTTCGGCTTCACGACCGACGCCGCAGAGGCCCGCGCGATCGCCGAGCGCATCGGCGGCCCGACGGTCATCAAGTCCCAGGTGCTGACCGGCGGGCGCATGAAGGCCGGCGGCGTGAAGTTCGCCGACACGCCCGAGGAGGCCGAGCGGTACGCCGCCGACATCCTCGGGCTCGAGATCAACGGGCACATGCCGCGCGGCGTGCTCGTCGACCCGAAGGCCGACGTCAAGCAGGAGTACTACGCGGGCGTCGTCTGGGACGGGACCGCCAAGAAGCCGGTGATCCTCTTCAGCGACATGGGCGGCATCGACATCGAGGAGGTCGCCGAGCAGCACCCCGACCACGTCGGCCGCGTGCACCTCTCCAACCTGCTGCCGATCTCCGACTTCAAGGCGAAGGAGTGCATCGCGCAGACCGGCGTGACCGGCAAGGCCCTGCAGCGCCTCACGCCGATCGTGCGCCGCCTGGCGCAGCTCTTCGTCGACAACGACATGGTGCTCGCCGAGATCAACCCGCTGTGCGAGATGAACGACGGGACGTTCGTCGCGCTCGACGCCCACATGGACATGGAGAGCGAGGCGCGCGGGCGCCACAAGGGGCTGCTGGCCGACCTCGGCGTCGGCGACGACGAGACGCGGCTGGCGCGCGAGCCGACGCCGTTCGAGCTCGCCGGCGAGGAGGTCGACGGCTCCGACCACCGCGGGGTCGCCGGCAACGTCACGGAGTTCGACGGCAACATCGGCCTCGTGATCGGCGCCGGCGGCGGCTCGCTGACGCTCTTCGACGCCGTCCGCGCGCACGGCGGCAAGCCCGCCAACTACTGCGAGATCGGCGGCAACCCGTCGGTCCAGAAGGCCTGCGGGCTGGCCAAGCTCGTGCTCACGAAGCCCGGCGTGGACAAGATCGCGGTGATGATGTCGATCGTCTCCAACACGCGGGTGGACATCGTCGCCCGCGGCGTCATCAAGGCCTGCCTCGAGCTCGGCTACGACCCGGCCGAGAAGATCGCGATCTTCCGCATCCCCGGCGCGTGGGAGGAGGAAGGCTTCAAGATCCTCGAGAAGTACGGCATCGAGTACGCCGACCGCTCGGTCTCGATGCACGAGGCGGCGCGGCGCGCCGTCGCGAAGATCGCCGGCCCCGAGGCGGTCAGCGCATGAGCATCCTCATCGACGCCGAGACGACGTTCATCGTCCAGGGCATCACCGGCCGCGAGGCCGTCAACCTCACGCGCGAGTGCCTGGACTACGGCACGGGCGCGAAGATCGTCGGCGGCGTGACGCCTGGCCGCAAGGGCCGCGACGTGCACGGCGTGCCGGTCTACGACACGGTCGCCCAGGCCGTCGCGGCACACGGCAGCCCGATCGACGGCTCGGTCGTCACGGTCCCCCCCGCCTTCACGAAGGACGCCGTGTTCGAGGCGCTCGAGAACGACATCAAGCTCGTCGTGATCGTCACCGAGCGCATCCCGCGCCGCGACGTCGCGCAGATGGTCGAGCTCGCCGACATGCGCGGCGCGCGGATCATCGGCCCCAACTGCCTGGGGATCATCGTCCCGGACGTCATCAAGATGGGCGGCATCGGCGGCCCGGCGAAGAACGCGGCGCAGGCCTATACGCCCGGGCCGATCGGCGTCATCAGCCGCTCGGGCGGGATGACCACCGAGATGTCCTCGACGTTGTCGGCGGCCTCGCTCGGCCAGTCCACCGCGGTGTCGATCGGCGGCGACGCGATCATCGGCTCGACGTACGCCGAGCTCATGCCGTTCTTTGCGGCCGACAAGCAGACGGAGGGCATCGTCATCTACACCGAGCCGGGGGGCCGCATGGAGGCCGAGCTGGCGAAGTGGGTCATCGACAACGACTGCCGGATGCCGATCGTCGCGTTCATGGCCGGGCGCTTCATGGACGAGATGCCGGGCATGAGCTTCGGCCACGCCGGCACGATCGTCGAGGGCAAGGAGGACACCGCCGCCGAGAAGATCGCCCGCCTGGCCGATGCCGGCATCACGGTCGCCGAGGAGATCTCCGAGATCCCGGACATCATGAAGGCCAAGCTGCCCGCCCACGTCGAGCACCTCAAGCCGCCGGGCGTCAGCGTCCCCTCCTGGACCCACGGCGCGTCATGAGGACCGACGGCATCTTCATCGGCATCGAGGTCGACGACGAGGCGCTCAAGAGCGAGTCCGACCTCGCCAAGCACCTCGACACGGTCTGCCCCGTCGACATCTACAAGGAGGTCGGCGACGGCGGCCTGGAGATCGTCGAGCGCAACGTCGACGAGTGCGTCCTGTGCAAGCTGTGCCTCGACGTCGCCCACCTCGACGTCGGCCAGGACGCGGTCCGCGTGATCAAGCTCTACGACGGCGGCGCGACGCTCGAGTAGTCAGGCTCCGCCCGCCGCCGCCTGCTCGCGCGCGTAGGCGTCGAGCTTGGCGAGCTCCTCGGCGTACATCTTGCGCATCACCTTTGGCGCGAACGTGCGCTCGAAGAAGCCGCCGACGCCGCCGGCGCCGTTCCACGTCGTCTCGATCTTCACGGCGCAGGCGTCCTCACCCGCCGGGGTAACCGTGAACGTCGTCACGAGCGACGAGTTCTGGTCGGCCTCGCTGATGACGCGGCCCGGCTCGGGCTCCTCGACGCGCATGACGTACTCGCGCTCGCGGCCGCCCGCTTTGACCTTGAAGCGATGCAGGGTCCCGGCGCCGACGCCGCCCTCGAGGACCTCGAAGTCCGAGAAACCGGCCGGCAGGATGTGGCGGTGGTGCTCGTCGTCGGCGATCAGCCGGTACGTGAGCGCGGCGGGCGCGGCGACGGGCCCCTCCTGCGTGACGGTGATCTTCCCCATGCGCGAACCCTAGCGCCGGACGTTGACCGCTCGCCACGCAGCTCAGGGCGTCTCGCCCGGCTCGAGCGGCTTGCCCTCGCGGTTGATCCCCATGTATTGCAGCCGCTCGATCCGGTTCGACCAGAGGGCGTTGTGCCCCTTCACCAACGATGGCCGGATCACCTGCGGAGCGACGCCCTGCGCGATGAAGCCGCCGTTGAGCAGGGCGCGCCGGCCGATCGGGCTGGGGAGGCGAATGCGCCGGGTGAACCCCAGGGCGATGCCCAGACAGGCGTCCCCGCGCTCCGGCGGTGAGATCGAGCGGACGTAGGCGTGGTCGATCCGGGCCTTGATGACCACGGCCTCGGGACGCTCCTGAATCTCGACGCGCAGCGGGGCGTTGACCTGCCGCGCGAGGTCGGCGTCGCTGCCGGGGTGGCAGGTTCCGGTCTCGAAGCGCAGTTGCAGCTCGGTCGCGCGCCGTATCTGGCTGGGTCCTGGGGCCACCACCGCGAAGGCTTCGTCGGAGGCGACTCCCCGATCCTCGCTGCCCGATCGCGAGATCACGACGGCGATCACCGCGCCGATCGCGAGCACGGCCAGTCCCGCTAGCGCCCAACGCCGGCCACGTCGACCCACCCGCCGGAGTCTGTCACGCCCCGCGCCCAGAGGACCCAGGTCGGACGAGCTGGGCCGGACCGTCAGTCGCCGGAGTCGCCGGCCGCGTCCGCGCCCGCCGCCGAGCCGCCCGGCATGTGGACGACGAACCGCGTCGTGGCGCCCATCGCCCCCGCGTCCTGCTCCATCGTCTGCAGCAGGCGCAGGTTCATGAGGCCGGGCGTGGTGTCCATGACGCGCGCCGCGTTGGCCAGGCTGCGCAGCGCCGCCGACTCGCCGCGGGCGCGTTCGAGCGCCGCCCGGCCCTCGGCGCGTGCTCGCAGCACCTCGGCGTAGGCGGACTTCAGGTCGCCGGGCAGCATCATGTCGCGCAGCTGGACCGACTCGATCTCGACGCCGAGGTCGGGGGCCATCGTGGTGACGAGATCGCGCAGCTGCTCGCTGAGGTCGAGCCGATGCTCGAGCAGGTCGTCGACCGAGCGCTCAGCCACGGCGGCACGCAGGGCAAGCTGCGTCGCCAGGTGCAGCTCGTGTTCGTAGCTCTCGAAGTCGTGCAGGGCGCGGGCCGGGTCGGTCACCCGGAAGGCGACCATCACGCTGAGACGCAGCTGGACGCTGTCGCTCGTGAGGACCTCCTGCGATCCCACCGTGAGCAGGCGGCGGCGCGTGTCGACACGGCTTACGCGCACGTGCGCGCCGAACAGCCAGTGGCGACCGGCCGAAAGCAGGCGCTCGAAGCGCCCCTTGCGATACAGCAGGCCGACCTCGGTCTCGTGGATGGTGGCGCGGTGGATCATGTGAAGTTCAGGCTCGTCCGCGAGGACCACCGGGGCGCGGCGGGGGTCTGAACCCGCAGGGCCGCGCACCGGCTGCGCGAGCGCCGGCCCCCGGGGACGAGCTGGTTGGTGGGAATCGAACCCATAGGTCTCCTGAAATCGTCCGGGCCCAATACGCGGAACGCGTCACCGAAAACCGGCGGCGCCGCTCAAAGCTCCGGACGGGACCTTTCCGCTATCGGCAGGCGTGCGCAGGGCCTTGACCGCGAGATCCGCGCCGGGACGAACACCCGCGACCTCGCGGCGGTGACGGACGCCGACGATCCCGCCGATACTGCGTCGGATGCCCAGGCCGACCGATCCCGGCACGGCGATTGCGACGGCCTCGAGCTGCCGCTGCGCTCTGCGGTCGCCACGCTCATGGCCGGCGGCGCGGGCATGCTCTCATGCGTGCCCGGTTGGCTGGCCCTCTACGTCGGCGAGGACGGGTCGACGGTGCTCCTGCTGACGCACCACGCGCAGGCGGATCGAGCCTGACCGGTCCGCCCGTCAGAGCTCCCACCCACTCCAGCGACCTACAGCAGCGGCGGGGACGTCAGCGCGTCGACGGCCTCCGCGACCGACGCGTCGACCGCCACGGTCTGCGCGAGGTCGACGATCTCCAGCACGCGCGCCACCTCGGCGTCGGGCGCGACGACGACGCGCAGCGACTGCCCGCGCGCCGCAAGGGTCCGCGACGTGTCGTGCAGCAGGTGCAGCCCGGCGCTGTCGAGGTAGTCCACGCCGTTGAGATCGAGCACCAGCCCGCGGTCCCCGGCCCGCGTCGCGTGGGTGAGCGCGCGGCCGAGCCGATCGGCGGCGGCGATGTCGACCTCGCCCTGCAGACGCGCGACCGTGACCTCGCGATCGCGATCCAACGCCACGCTGGCGCCGGCGGCGTGCCCGCCGTTCGCGCCGGCCTCGACCGGACCGTCCGCGCCGTCGTGGCCCGCCCTCCCCCGTGCCGCCAGCCGGCGGCGCAGCTCCACGCGCGTTCCTTCGTGCACCGCCGCGATGTCGATGGTGTCCATCAGCACCCGCATGAGCCGCAGGCCGTGGCCGCGGTCGGAGCGTGGCGTCGAGGCGCGCCAGTGCCCCCGGTCGCAGATGCGCAGCACGACCTCGCGACCGACGAGCTGCGCCCGCACGTCGATCGTGCTGCCGGGCTGCGCGCCCGCGTGCTCGATCGCATTGGCGCAGGCCTCGCCCACCGCGATGAGCACATCGCCGCTCTCCCTCGCGGTCGCGCCCGCGCGCGTCAGCCAGTCCCGCAGCCCACGGCGCAGCGCGGCGAGCTCGTCGGCGTACGGGCCGATGACGGCGGCGAACGTCTCGGCGACGGGCTGCATGACGCGCAGCGCCAGCAGCGCGACGTCGTCCTGACGCAGGGTCTCGTCGCCGACGAGCGTCGCGGTGAGGTGCTCGAGCGCCCTGTTGAGGTCGGCGGGGGCGCCGGCGACGGCTGCGCGCAGCTGTTGCAGACGGCTGTCGATGCCGTCGTCGCGGCGCTCGACGAGGCCGTCGGTATAGAGCAGCACGCCGTCGCCGGCTCCCAGCACGATCCGCTCCTGCGGGATCGCAGCGCCGACCGGCACCGCGCCGAGCGGCGTCGAGCGCGCGCCGGGCAGAAAGCGCGACGGGCCCTCTGCCGGCATGTGCAGCACCGGCAGATGCCCCGCGCTCACGTAGCGCACCTCGCGCGTGAACGGGTCGAAGTCCAGATACGCGAGCGTCGTGCTGAGCCCGACGCCGAGGTGGTCGACGAGCCGGTGCAGCTTCGCGACGACCTCGGCCGGCTCGAGCCCCTCGATCGCGTAGGCGCGCAGCGCGGTGCGCAGCTGGCTCATCGTGGCGGCGGCCTCGATCCCGCGACCGACGACGTCGCCGATCACGACCCCGACGCGCCCGTCGGGCAGCGGGATGACGTCGTACCAGTCGCCGCTGATCTCGGTCTGGCGCACCCCTGGCAGGTAGCGCACGGCGAGCTCGACGCCGTCGACGGCGGGCAGCTGCTTCGTGAGCATGCTGCGCTGCAGCGTGTGTGCCACCCGCCGCTCGCCGAGGTCCTGCACCATGCCCATGAAGTACTGCGGCCGGCCGTCGTCGTCACGCAGCACGCTGCCGCTCAGCTCGACCCACACGGAGTCGCCGCGCGCGTCGACGTAGCGCTTCTCGAAGCGCACCGTCGGCGCGGTTCCGTCCGCCAGCACGCGAAATGCGTGGCGCGTGTGGGCGATGTCGTCGGGGTGCGTGATCGCCACCGGGCCGAGCTCGAGCAGCTCCTCGCGCGAGCGGCCGACCGTCCGGCAGTAGGCGTCGTTGACCTGCAGGAACCGCCCGTCGAGGTCGATCAGCGAGACCCCGATGGGCGCCTGCTCGAACGTCACGCGGAAGCGTTCCTCGCTGGCGCGCAGCGCGGCCTCGGCCGCGCGCTCGCCGGTCATGTCGCGCGCGATCGTGGCGTAGAAGTCGACCGCGCCGTCCGCCGCGAGGTGCGCGACGATCACCTGCGACACGGGGATCTCGTGCCCGTCGCGATGCAGGCGCGCCAGATCGGCACGCCACACGCCGTCGCGGCGCGCGGCCGCCAGGCCCTCGCGCAGCACCCGCTCGCGCGCCCACGCCGGCGAGAAGGCGCCGACCGTGCGCCCCGTGACGTCCTCGTCCAGGCCGATCCCGACCATCCGGCGGCCCGCCGGGTTGACGTAGACGATGTTGTTGTCGCCATCGGCGATCGACACCCAGTCGGAGGTCGCCTCGAGGACCGCGCCGTAGCGCCGCTCGGTCGCCCGCACCCGCTCGCGCGCGCTGACGTCCTCGTAGACGACGAGCAGCCCGTCGCGCAGCCGCGATGCCGAGACGGCGAAGCAGGTGTTGCGCGGGCCGAGCTCGATGCGGGTGCGCAGGGTGGCGCCGGTCTCGACCACCTCGACGAAGCTCACGAACAGCTCACGTGGGAAGGCGGGGAGCGTCTCGAGCACGCGGCGGCCGACGAGCTGCTCGACCGAGGTCACGCGCGCGACCCGGCCCGCGACCCGGTTGGCATAGTCGAAGACGAAGTCCACGATGGTGCCCGCATCGTCGCGAACGGCCGAGATCACGACGGTCGCCTCCGGCAGCTCGTCCAGCGCCGCAAGCGAGCGCGCGATGTCCATGGGGCCTGTTCTACCCGACGCTCAGAACGGCTGCTCGACCTGGTCTTCCACCAACGCGTGGGGACTGCGCGTCTCGCGCGCCCCGTCGGAGCCACCGTAGGACGCCAGCGAGAGCAGCTCGGCCGGGGTGGAAGGGGCGGGCCGCTGCAGCACGGTGACGGCCGCGTCGACGACCTGCGGGTCGAACTGCGTCCCGGCGCAGCGGCGCAGCTCCGCGATCGCCGCCTCGGGCGACTGCGCCTTGCGGTAGGAGCGCGTCGTCGTGATCGCGCTGAACGTGTCGGCGACCGACACGATCCGGGCCGCGCGCGGGACGTCCTCCCCGGCGATCCCGTCGGGATAGCCCATGCCGTCCCAGCGCTCGTGTGACCCGCGCACCACGACGCCGACGTCGGTCATGCTGCCGCCGACCTTGTCGAGCATCTGCTGGCCGTAGACCGTGTGCTGCTTCATGACCGCCCACTCCTCGTCGTCGAGCCGGCCGGCCTTGTTGATGATCTCCTTGGGCACGGCGATCTTGCCGACGTCGTGCAGCAGCGCGCCGAACTCGACGAGCCGTCGCTCGTCCTCGTCGAGCCCCATCTCGTCGGCGATCTGCAGCGCCAGCGCGATGACGCCGTAGCTGTGCTCGCCCGTGTACTCGTCGTCGTCGCTGATGACGTCGCCGAGCAGCAGCGCGGTGCCGCGGTAGGCCTTGCTCAGCTCGATCGCCTGATCGATCCGCGCCGCGCGCTCGCGCGCGAAGATCGCCAGCAGCCCGGCCAGCGGCAGGACGAGCAGGAACGCCAGCGGCTCGTCCTGCGCGACGAGCGCGGCGAGCAGCCCGATCGGCGTGAGCAGGATGTCGACGAGGAAGACCAGCCCGATCATGCGCAGCTGCAGGCGCGGCGGGAGGCCGAGCACGAGCCACTCGCGGGCCATGCCCGTCGCGGTGTCGCCCGCGAACTGCGTCGCCAGCGCCAGCAGGTACAGCGGCCAGTGCTCCAGAGCGGGCGCCGTGACGTCGCCGATCGAGAGCACCAGCGCCGGGCCGACGGCGAACCACGAGTTGCCGATTGCCACCAGCAGGCGCTCGGGATTGCGATCGCGCACGACGTCGCCCAGGCGCCCGAGGACAAGTCCCGTCGCAACCACGAAGGGCGCCCACGCGGGGTGCAGGACAAACAGCACGGGCACGAAGACCAGCTGCAGCGGATAGGTGACGCCTGCGCCGACGTCGAACTCGACGCGCGAGGCCACCGCGAGGGCGACGATCAGGGCGACCACGACGCCGGTGTCCGGGAGAGGAGCGTCGAAGGCGAGCGGCAGCCCGACGACGATCGCGACGAGCACTGCCGCGAACGCCGCCTCGACATGTGCCTCGCGGCGCTCCGCCGGGTTGCGCCGGCGCTCGTTGGCGGTGACCACGAGCCGTTCGGCGGCCCCGCTGAGGTGCGGCCGCGCGCTGCCGCGAAGCCGCGACAAGGCCGCTTTGGGGTCGCGCACGCTCACCATCCAATCGTAACGGCGCGATGTCCAATCCCCAGTGGACACAAAATTAGGCGACTGTCGTACGTAGCTGGCCGCGATTGCTGGCGATGAGCCTGGTGAGGCCGACGCTGATGGGGAGCGAAGGCGCAAGACCGGCCCACCGAAGGAGATCATCCCAGTGTTCCTGACCCGCTTTTGGAAGCGCTCCGCCGTCACCGCGCTGACCGCGACCGTCGCCCTGGCCGCCGGCGCATCCAGCGCCAGCGCAGGCGTCCTCGTCGCTTCAGCCCCGGATTGCGATCAGCAGTCCACCCAGAAGACGTTCCTGCCCTGGTGGGACATCGCCGACTACACCGCGCTGTCGGGTGGCGATTTCGAAGGCGCCGGCGACGGCTGGTCGATGACCGGCGGCGCCGCGATCGGCGGCGGCAACGAGCCCTACTACGTCGGCGACAGCGGCGACTCGCATTCGCTCTCGCTGCCGGCCGGCGCGTCGGCGACGAGCCCCGCGATCTGCGTCGGGCTCGTGCACCCGACGATCCGCTTCTTCGCCAAGCGCCAGAGCGGTGGCTGGCTGTCGCTGTCCTCGGTGCGCGTGGACGTCCTGTTCGAGACGTCGACCGGCCAGGTCGCGTCGCTGCCGATCGGCGTCGCCGGAAACGGCGGGAGCTGGCAGCCGACGAGCCCGATGCTCGTCGTCGCGAACCTGCTCCCCCTCCTGCCGGGCGAGCGCACGCCGGTGGCGTTCCGCTTCACCGCCCAGGGCGCCGACTACTCGGTCGACGACGTCTGGGTCGACCCCTATGGGCGCAAGTAGGACCTGATCTGCGGGAGGTGTCGACGGGCCGGCGAACGCCGGCCCGTTGTCATTGGCGCGCCCGGCGCGTGCGCTGGCGCTCCTCCTGCTTCTCCACCACGTGGGCGATGAGCTTGAGGATCTGCTCGACCCCGGTCGCCTTGGCCTGGCCGTACGTGAAGGCCTCGCGCCAGTCGGCGATGTGGGCCTCCTTGGCCATGACGTTGAAGAACGAGCGCGGCATCTCGACGCGCACGCGGGCATCCTCGCCGATGCCCTTCGTCACGTCGAAGTCGTCGTGACCGCGCAGTTCGACGCGGTACATCTGCACGTCGCCGCGCCCGCGCAACTCGACCGCGAAGATGAGCTTCAGCGGCGCGAGCGCCGGCACCTCCGCGATGAACCGCGTGATGGCGGTCTCGATGAGGGTCTTGGCGTCCTCGGTCTTCTCGGGCTTCTCGGCGGGGGGCACGGCGCAAGCCTAGATGGTCGACCAACCCGGCTGATCGATCACCGCAACGGCTTCAGGCCGCCGCCGCGCTGAGCCTCGGTGCGGTAGTCGACCTTCTCGCAGTTGCGGATCTTCCAGCGGCTCTTGCGGCTGCGCGGCACGTTGTAGACGTCACGTCCCGGTCCGCAGTTCAGGACGCCCCGGCCGTAGCGGATCTTGATCGCATCGTTGCCGGGACCCGCATCGATGGTGTTGCGCCCGCGACTGGAGTAGATGAAGTCGTTGCCCGGTCCGCCGTAGATCCGGTCCCACTGCGTGGTCGGCTGGCCGGTGCCGATGTGGTCGCCCCACAGGACATCGGCGCGGCCATAGCCCCACAGGGTGTCCGAGCCGTGCCAGCCGAGCAGTTCGTCGCTGTTGTCGGGCTTGCCGCGCAGGGTCGTGCCGCGTGACTGCGCCGCCGTCTGGACGTCGTCCAACGTCATCCGCGGCCAGCCGTCGTGGTCTGCGCATTTGGCGGAAGTGCCGCAGGAGGTGCCCTCGATGTGGTCGGCCGCGGCGACCGAGGCGAGCGACAGCGCGCCAAGCGCCGCGAAGGCGAGGGTACGTGGGCGGTTCATCCGTGAAGCCTCCTCGATGTACGTCGACTTAGATCTTGTTGCGCTGCAGCAGCTTGCGGCCGATGACCATCTTCTGGATCTCCGACGTGCCCTCGCCGATCAGCAGCAGCGGCGCGTCGCGATACAGCCGCTCGATCTCGTACTCCTTGGAGTATCCGTAGCCGCCGTGGATACGGAAACACTCCTCGACGCAGAAGCGACCGGCCTCCGATGCGAAGAGCTTGGCCATCCCGGCCTCGAGCTCGGAGCTCTCGCCGGCGTCCTTCAGCCGCGCGGCCTTGCGGGTGAGCAGGCGCGCCGCCTCGATCTGCGTCGCCATGTCGGCGAGCTTGAACTGGATCGCCTGGTGCTGGGCGATCGGCTTGCCGAACGCCTTGCGCTCCTGCGAGTAGCGCAGCGCCAGCTCGAGCGCGCGCTGGGCGATGCCGACGCCGCGCGCGGCGACGTTGGCGCGGCCGACCTCGAGCGCGTCCATCATCTGCTGAAAGCCGCGGTTCAGGCCGGCGTCCTCGCCGCCGAGGATGTTCTCGGCGGGGCACTTGTAGCCGTCGAAGACCAGCTCGGTCGACTCGACGCCCTTGTAGCCCATCTTCTTCAGCGGCGGCGGGACGGTGAAGCCGGCGTACTCGCCGGTGTTCTCCGAGACGCCCGGCTCCTTCTCGGCGATGAAGCACGACATGCCCTTGTACGGCGGGTCGGCCTTGGGATCGGTGCGCACGAGCACGAAGACGATCTGCGAGCGCAGGCCGTTGGTGACCCACATCTTCTGGCCGTTGAGCTCGTAGTTGCCGTCGTCGAGCTTTTTCGCCGTTGACTTGAGCGCCTGGACGTCGGAGCCCATCTCCGGCTCGGAGAGGCTGAACGCCGCGCGGCACTCGCCCGTCGCCATCTGCGGCAGGAACTTCTGCTTCTGCTCGTCGGTGCCGTACTTCATGAGCAGGTAGGAGCCGATGAAATGGGTGTTGATGATCCCGGAGATCGAGATCCAGCCGCGCGAGAGCTCCTCGACGATCATGCAGTACGTCGTCAGGTCCAGCCCCATCCCGCCGTACTCCTCGGGGATCGTGACCCCGAACAGCCCGAGCTCCTTCATCTGATCCACGATCGGCTGCGGGAACTCGTCCTCGTGGTCGTAGTGCTCGGCGTTGGGCAGGATCTGCTCGTCGGCGAACTGGCGGACCATCGCGATGATGTCCTTCTGCTCGTCGGTGTACTCGCTGTACGGCGCGGCTACGGCCATGGCGTGACGTTCTCCCAGGGTCAGGATCTCGCGGTTGACTCGCGGGTCAGCTTACCTTTGCGAGACTGCGCGCGCCGATGATCAACTTCGCCGTAGACATCGTCGAATCGGCGCCGGCCGATCGCCTCGCGCTCGTCGAGCTCGCGCGCGACGGAGCGCGCCGCGAATGGACCTTCGGTGAGGTCGCGCTCGCGGCCCGCGCGCTCGCGGCCCGCATCGACGCGCTCGGCGTGCGGCGGGGCGACGTCGTGCTGACGCTCGTCGGCAGCCGGCCCGACTGGGTCGCCGCGATGCTCGCCTGCTTCCGCCAGGGCTGGGTCGTGCTGCCCTGCAACGAGCAGCTGCGCGCGAAGGACCTGCGCCTGCGCCTGGCCGCCTGCCCGCCGGCGCTCGTCGTCTGCGACCGCCGCAACGAGGACGTCCTGCGC
>JAUXSD010000144.1 GCA_030681525.1 Solirubrobacteraceae bacterium | reverse complement strand
ACAATGGCGGGGAAGCGGGCAAGAAAAAAACCGAACCGTAAAGGCACGGGAATCATGCAAACGAACTTGCGAACTGTATAGCCTCTTCCACACCCTCGTTCACCCGCTCTTTCACTTCTTCTGCTTTGGATGGGCTTATGCCCAGTACTTCCCACTCCTCGGCTCGGATGCCGGGAGTTACATATTCGCTAAAGCCAAAGGATGGCAACAATTTTTCCGTTATGTTAATCATGCGTGCCAGCGACCGGCCCGCTGCTGCCTCGGCTGCTCCCGGATTGTGGTGGTAACGCAGCACGGTGATGATTTCTTCAGGCAAACTCCAGTGACATGCCAGCTCCGCTCCCAGTTCATCGTGGCATATATCCAGAATTTCCCGTTCGACCTCCATTACCGGGCGCTTTGGTTCCGCAGCCAAGCAGGTGTGCAGCTTATCGCTGAGCTTTGGATCAAGGTAGGCCAGCACCAAATAGCCGATGTCGTGCAGCATGCCGGCCAGAAATATCTGGTCATCCCGGGGCCGCACTTTTGCCGGTATGAACTGTGCAATGCCCAGCATGGCAAATGAGATGCCAATGCTGTGCAGCCATAATTCCTCCACATTAAACTTCCCTGTAGGCGCCTTGGTCATCAGGCTCATGATGGCGATGCCGGTGGAGATCGATTGGACGCGCTTGATGCCGATCAGCATAGCGGCATCCCTTACGGTCGCGATATTGCGCGATGCGCCGATCATCGCCGAGTTAGCCAAGCCAACGATTTTTGCCGAAATTTGCGGATCCTGTTCGATCAGCACCAGCAGCATCCGCTGTCCTTCTTCGGTATCCAAATCCAACGCCAGCAACCTTTGCGCAATGACCGGCATGGCGGGTAATACATCGATGTTTTTGATAGCCCGCTTTATGTTTATGTGTCCACCGCCATCATTCATGTTCACTTCTCCGGCACTCCTGATTGTTTTTTGTGCGCGCAATTCAGTATCTGCACCAAGGCATAGATTCGGCAGTTGGCCACTCACTTTGCCAGATGCCGCAAACT
>JAUXSD010000140.1 GCA_030681525.1 Solirubrobacteraceae bacterium | reverse complement strand
ATCCGCGGCCCCGCTGCAACGCACGTGAGCGTCGGGCAGGACCTGCGCTGCCCAGGCGCTATAATGGTGCCCTTCGTGGGCCGCTAGCTCAGTTGGGAGAGCGCCGCCTTTGCACGGCGGAGGTCAGGGGTTCGACTCCCCTGCGGTCCACCATCGATTTGCAGGTAAATCGTTCCCGGTGACGACTCGTCGGGGCCTCCAGATCGCCCGCCGACAACCAGTTGAGTCCCGTAATGTGGTGTACAAGCTCCGGGCCTGAGTGCTGAGAAAGCATCGGCCACCGGAAGCGTCCTAGAATCGTCGTTGTTCCGGCAAGAACAGTGACGAGAGGAGCACCACGATGGCCGACTTAAGTAGCATGAACGTGAGCGAGGCTGCAGGCAAGATGCTGACCGGTGAGCATGCCGACGTGCTGCGCGAAGCAGTCCGCCTGATGCTGATCGAGATCATGGAAGGCGAGGTCGCTGAGCTCGCCGGCGGCGAGCGCTACGAGCGCTCTGCGGAGCGCCTCGCGCAGCGCAACGGCTATCGGCAGCGCCAGTGGGACACGCGCGTCGGCAGCCTCGAGCTGGCGATCCCACGCCTGCGGAGCGGCAGCTACTTCCCGAGCTTCCTCGAACCGCGGCGCAGGAGCGAGCAGGCCCTGGTGGCAGTCGTCGCCGAGGCCTACGTGAACGGCGTCTCAACGCGCAAGGTCGAGCGCCTCGTCGCGCAGCTCGGCATCGAGAGCATGAGTCGCAGCACCGTAAGCCGTCTCTGCCGGGTCCTCGATGAGCAAGTGCAGATCTTCCGCTGCCGGCCTCTGGAGGGCCGCTACCCCTACCTCTGGCTGGACGCCAAGGTGGAGCGCGTGCGCGAGACCGGCGGCGTGCGCCACAAGGCCCTCGTGGTCGCCTACGCGGTGCATGAGAGCGGCTGCCGTGAGGTCATCGGCATCGACGTCGGCGAGGCCGAGACCGAGGCCTTCTGGCGCGAGTTCCTGCGCGGCCTCCTGGCCCGCGGCCTCGACGGCGTGCTACTGGCCGTCTCCGACGCCCACGAGGGCCTGAAGAAGGCCATCGCGCAGGTGCTCGGTTGCCCCTGGCAGCGCTGCACCGTGCACTTCCTCAGGGACATGCAGGGCCACGTGCACAGAAGCCAGCAGCAGATGGTCGCGGCTGCGGTCCGCCAGGTGTTCGCCGCCGAGAACGGGGCCGAGGCGCGCACGCGCCTGGCCGCGGTGGTCGCCAGCCTCGAGACCGCGGCGCCCAAGGTGGCCCTGCTGCTCGAGGCCTCCGAGGAGGAGCTACTCGCCTTCATGAGCTTCCCCCGGGAGCACTGGCCGAAGCTGCGCTCGACGAACCCCCTGGAACGCCTCAACAAGGAGATCGCGCGGCGCAGTGACGTGGTCGGCATCTACCCGAACGACGCCAGCCTGATCCGCCTGGCGGGAGCTCTCCTGCTGGAACAGAACGATGAATGGCTCGTGGGGCGGCGCTACCTCTCGGGGGAGTCGCTCGCTGGGCTCTACGGCGCGCAGCAGGCCGACGAGCCGAAGCGGCCGGCGCCGTCGGCGCGGGAGGTGGTGCTGCTCACGACCCGATGAACCTGACGACGATCAGGAACTACACCACGTCAAGGGACTTGACCGAATTGCCCCGCCCGCCAGCGCCCCGATCGACAAGGGCAGAGTCCCTTTATCGTCAATGGTGACTGAACTAGTCAGCTTAGCCTTTGGGGCTCCGCGGTACCTGGGAGGGCATGTTGCGGAAACATGAAGGGGACTCCCATGGCTTCAAGGAACGGACTATCGCGGTTTCGCAGATGGTTCAAGCAGGCGGTGTCCGATGCGGGCGGGCGGGTACGCCGGCGGGCGTGACTGCGGACCTGCGCACGGCCTATTGCCCGACCAGGAACGGAAGTCCCGACGTCTCCGGCGACGGCCGCCTTACCCCTGTGAGTGCAGGCCCACCGTGTTGCCCTCGCTGTCGGTGATGATCGCGAAGTAGCCCGCGTCCATCCCGATCGCAGTCTTGGCCGCGATGATCCTTCCGCCGGCTCCCTCGACCCGGTCGAGCATGCCCTGCAGATCGGGATCGCCGTTGAGGAAGACCATCGTTCCGGTGGCGCTGGCCACGGCGCCCTCGCCGCACACCAAGGCGCCGCCGACCTCACCCTTGCGCCGGTCGGCGGGAAACGCCCACATCTCCATGTTCGACGGCATCTCGAGCTGCTCGAGCGAGAAGCCGCAGATCGTTTCGTAGAACTTCTTGGCCCGCGTGATGTCGCTGGCGGGGATCTGGAACCAGTTGGCTGCCGATGGCATGACCTTACTCCTTCGTCGAAGCGCTCGCCCCTGCCGGGGCGTACAGTCATCGTTGCCCCCGTCTGGTGGCGGGAAACCCGCACCGAAGCTGCGCGTGAGTCGATGCGGCGTCCAGATGACCCGGAAACCTACAGAAGACCCTCACGCACCGCCCACACGCGTACCGCCGTCATCCCTTCATCGAGGCCGACCTGCGGCACGAAGCC
>JAUXSD010000122.1 GCA_030681525.1 Solirubrobacteraceae bacterium | reverse complement strand
CGGGCGCCGGCGCGGAGGCCGGTGCGGACGCCGACGCGGGCGCGGGCGCGGGTGCCGCCGCCGGGGGCGCAGGCAGGGGTGCGGGTGCGGGGGCCGCCGGGGGCGCGGGTGCGGGCGCGGAGACCGGCGCCGGAGCCGCTGCGGGCACCGAGGGTCGTTGGGGCGCAGGAGCTGCGGTCGGCTCAGGCGCTACGCGGGTGCCGCCGGCGGTCGTGACGACGCTCGCCGCCCGGACGGAGGTGGCCGCGGGCGCCGGCTGCTTCGCGCCGGCGCCCGCGGGGGACAGCGTCCGGGCGCCCTTCAGGAACGCTTCGGGATCCTGCGCGCGGCCGTTCTCGCGCGTCTCGAAGTGCAGGTGCGGCCCGCTGGAACGTCCGGTGCTGCCCACCTCGCCGATGATCTGGCCAACCCGCACGTAGGCGCCCTTCCGCGTGCCGATCTTCGACAGGTGCGCGTAGCACGTCGACAGCGACGAGCTGTGCTGAACGCAGACGATGTTGCCGTAGGCGCCCGCGGCGCCCGACTGCGTGACGGTGCCGCAGTCGACCGCGCGCACCGGTGTGCCCGTCGGCGCCGCGATGTCGACCCCGGCATGGTTGCGTCCGTCCCCGAACCCGCTCGTCCGGGTGCCGTTCACCGGGGTGCTGATCGCACTGCCGCATCGGCCGGTCGTCCGCGCGACCGAGGCCGGCCGGGGGTTGGCCCCTGCCTGCCTGAGCTTTGGCACCGGCACCAGCGGCGAGGGCGTCGCGCGCTCCGTCTCGCGGTCGGCGGAGCTGAGGTTCGCCCCGCGTGGCGGGTTGCCGCCGCCCTTGGCCTCGGCCGTGCCCGCGCGTTGCGGTGCTGACGGAGCCGAGGCCGCTGCCTGGGCCGCGATGTGCGTGGCCGGCGCGGAGCTCGCGGGCACGAACGAGATCGAGGCGCGAAACAGCGCTTGCCAGGTGGGCGTGTCGACCTCGCCGGTGCGCGGCAGCGCGCTGCGCTCCTGGAACTCGGCGACGGCGTGCTCGGTGATCGGCCCGAAGATGCCGTCGTCGGCGACGGCGAGCTCGCGCTGGATCTCGGCCACCGTCACGCTCACGTCTCCGCGCTGGGCGATGACGCCACCGACCCCGGCGCCGGCGTCCGGCGGGATCCGCTGAGCCGAACTCGACTCGCCACCCCCCGACTGCGCGGCAGCCGAGACGCTGGGGAGGATTGGCGAGGCCAGCAGCGCCGCGCTCATGGCTGCCGCGGTGCCCTTCGTCCTGGGCGCGGCCCTGCGCTGCCTGGCGGCGAGTTCGCGCCGCCGCAGGGAGCGTTCGAGCGAGAGCTCCCAGAGTTCGAAACTCGAAAGATCGCGACGCGGCGGCGACGTACCGAAGGCGGGGGCGAGATGGGATTCGAACACGCGGACTCCTAGGACAGCGACGACTTTGCCGGCGCCTACGGGGTTAGCTGACGGGCTCGCGCGCAAAGCTCGCGCGTCGCCGCACTCGGCGGCAATTCGCCCCTGTGGCCACCGGCCACCTTGGATCCCCCGCTCCGGCACCGCTGGCGGCACCGGACTCGGCTCGGGTGTTATGACACCTGAGTCGCCGGATCGTTGCGCCACCACGAGCGTGCTCTGTCGTCAGTGCAGGGGTCAGCCCGTGGGGGTGCGGTCATCGCGGCCCGACGGGTGTCAGGCTGCTGACCACGCGTTCGGAGCTGGTGCCAGGGCCGGGCAGACTTGTGCCCGATGCGCGTCCCGGCCAAGCTCGGCGACGTACTCTCGGCGCGTCGCCGCCGGTGCTTCGTGGGTCGGGAGGCCGAGCTCGAGCTGGTCCGCGCCACGCTCGAGGCGCGTGAGCCGTCGTTCTCGGTGCTGTGGATCACCGGGCCGGGCGGGATCGGCAAGAGCCGTCTCCTCGAGGCCGTCGCCGAGCAGGCCGAGGAGGGCGACGCCCTCAGCGTCGTACGGCTCGATGGGCGCAATCCGGCACCGTCGCCGCGCGAGATCATCGACGTCCTGCGCGGAGCGCTCGGTGGGTCACCCGGGACCGGGGGCGAGCCGTCGGCCGATCGCAGACTCGTCCTGCTGATCGACGCCTACGAGCGCCTGAGTGCGCTCGACGACTGGATTCGCGGCAGCCTGCTGCCGGGGTTGCCGGCGGACACGCTCACGATCGTCGCGGCTCGCGAGCCCCCGAGCCCGGAATGGCGGGCGGACCCCGCGTGGCGCGGCCTCCTACGTGTCGTGTCGTTGCGGAACTTCGGCCCCGAGGAGAGCCGGGGCTACCTGACGGCCTGCGGCGTCGACCCAGCCGCGCACGAACGCCTCGTCCAGGTCACCCACGGCCATCCGCTGGGGCTGTCGCTCGTCGCCGACCTGGTCGTCGCCGGCGGCGAGGCGCCCATCGAGCCGCTCGCTCCCGATCTCGTCGCCACGCTCCTGCGCCGGTTCGTCGACGTCGTGCCGATCGGTGAGCGCCGCAGCGCCCTCGAGGCGTGCGCCCTGTCCCGCGTGACGACCGAGGCGCTGATCCGCGACAGCCTCGGGCTCGAGAACGCTCATGACGTGTTCGCGTGGCTGCGCGACCGGTCGTTCGTCGAGACGGGTCCCGATGGCCTGTTCCCGCACGACCTCGCTCGCGACGTGCTCGACGCCGACCTGCGATGGCGCGATCCGGAGGGCTACAAGCGCCTCTTTCGCCGGGTGCGCGGACACGTCCAGGCCGGCTTGACGTCATCACGTGGTCGCGCTCGGCAGCGGGCGGCCTTCGACCTGAAGTTTCTGTTTCGCAATCTGCCCAGCGTGCTGTCCCCGGTCGACTGGGAGGCGTGGGGCCACTCCTATCCCACGGCCGCCGAGCCGGGCGACCACGCGAGGATCCTCGACCTGGTGCACGCGGCCGAGGGTGAGGTGTCCGCCGCCATCGCGGAGCGCTGGCTGCACCGCCAGCCGGAGGGGTTTCTCATCGTCCGCGACGAGGACGACGACGTCCGCGGGCTCCTGGGCCTGCTGGACCTGACCGCGGCCGGCGAGCAGGATCGCCGCGCGGACCCCGGCGCCGAGGCTGCGTGGCAGTACGCGCACGGCCGCGCCCCGCCGCGGCCCGGCGAGACGATCACCCAGACGCGATTCGTCGTGGACCGCGAGGGCTACCAGGACCCGTCGCCCACGCTGAACGCCGTCCCCGTCGCGACGCTGCTGCGCTACCTGGAGACGCCCCGGCTGGCGTGGGATCTGCTGGCGCTGCACGAGCCGGAGCCATGGGATGAGTACTTCGCGCTCGCCGACCTGGGGCGGGCGCCTGGCGCCGACTTCGTCGTCGGCGGACGCCGCTACGGGCTGTACGCCCACGACTTCCGCAGCGTGCCCGTCGACGCGCTCATCGAGCTCTGGACGGAGCGGGCGCTCGCGCAGGACGCGTCGTGGCGCCCCGCGCCGACCGACGAGCCGATCGTCCTCTCGCAACGCGACTTCGACGACGCCGTCCGTCAGGGCCTGCGCGACCTGCACCGCCCGGAACTGCTCGCCCGCAATCCGCTGCTGCGCACCCGCCTCGCCCGCCGGTTCGCCGGCACCGAACCGCCTGACGGCGAGTTGCTCGGGCGCCTGCTGCTGACCGGTGTCGACGTGCTGCGCCGCCACCCGCGCGACGACAAGCTGCTTCGGGCCGTCAACCGCACCTACGTGCGCCCCGCACCCAATCAGCACGCCGCGGCCGACGTGCTCGGCCTGCCGTTCAGCACCTACCGCCGGCACCTCTCTCAGGGGGTGCGACGTCTGGTCGCCTGCCTGTGGGATCACGAGCTCTACGGGACCGCGCCGAGTACCGGTGAGCATCACTGAGCGCGCTTCGGTCTGGAGATCGAGCACGTTCGCGCGCCACCCTGCCGGCAACCGAGAGGAGGTCGTCAGGATGCAGGAACCAAGGGCAGATCACGCCGTCGTGCTCGGCGGCAGCATGGCTGGGCTGCTGGCCGCCAGGGCGCTCGCCGAGACCTACCCGGAGGTCACGGTGCTGGACCGCGACGAGCTCGTCCCCGGGGTCGTCGCGCGGCGCGGCGCGCCGCAGGGGCGCCACATCCATGCGCTCCTCGCGCGCGGCCAGCAGGTGCTCGAGGAGCTGTTCTCCGGGTTGACCGACGAACTGGCGGCGCTGGGCGCGCCGGTCGGCGACATGCTCGGCGACGCGCGCCTGCTGTTCGGCGGGCACCGTCTCGCCCGGGCCCGGACCGGGCTGCACGTGCTCAGCGTCTCGCGCCCCCTGCTCGAGGACCGGGTCCGGGCCCGGATCCGGGGTCTCGGAAACGTCCGGTTCGCGCCGCCCTGCGACGTCGTCGGCCTGCGCCCCTCACATGACGGCCGTCGGGTGAGCGGCGTTCAGGTGCTGCGGCGTGCCGACGCGAGCGCCCGCGAGACGATCGAGGCCGATCTGGTCGTGGACGCGACGGGGCGCGGCTCGCGGACACCGAAGTGGCTGGAGTCGCTGGGTTTCGATCGACCCGAGGAGGACCGGGTGCGGGTCGACGTCGGGTACGCCACGCGTCGCTACCGGCTGCCGGCCGACGGCCTGGGCGGAGACATCGGCTGCGTGCAAGGCCCCGTTCCGGATCGGCCCCGCGGCGGCGCCCTCGCCAGAATCGAGGGCGACGCGTGGATCCTGACCCTGTTCGGGATGCTGGGCGATCACCCACCGAAGGATCCGGCCGGCTTCTCCTCGTTCGCCCGATCGCTGCAGTTCGGCGACCTGCGCGACGCGATCGTCGCCGCCGAGCCGCTCGACGACCCGATCGGGTTTCGCTTCCCCGCGAACGTCCGGCGCCGGTACGAGCGGCTGCGGCGCATCCCGGAGGGTCTTCTCGTCCTCGGCGACGCCCATTGCAGCTTCAACCCGATCTATGGCCAGGGCATGACCGTCGCCGGTCTGCAGGCGCTTGCGTTGCGCGACCATCTGCGTTCCGGCGCCGGCTCGAGCACGCGAAGCGTCCTGCGCACGCTCGCGCGGGCGATCGACGTTCCGTGGGAGCTGGCGATCGGTGCCGACCTGTCGCTTCCCGGCGTCGAGGGTCCGCGGCCGCTGAGGCGGCGCGCGATCAACCGGTACGTCACTCGGCTGCAGGCGGCTGCCGCGGCCGATCCGGAGCTGTCGCGGGCGTTCGTTCGGGTGACGGGCCTGATCGATCGCCCGGAGACCCTGCTCCGTCCGGCAACCGCGCTGCGAGTGCTCCGCCCGCACACGAGCTCGCAGCAGCCAGCCGGCCTCGGTGACTCGCTGGGCCGCGCTTCACCGTGAGCGTCACCTCGGCGTCGTCCCTGCTGCGTCAGTGGACCACCCGGGGGGTCGGGGTGCGCGACGCCGGCTGGCGAACGGCGGGCAGCATCCCGGCGAGGCGGCGGGTGCTTTCGGGGTCGTGGGAGGGCAGGTAGATCGTCGGGCGCGAGCGTGCCACTTCGAGGAGCGCGGCCAGCGTACGTCGGGCGGTGCTCGTGTCGTTGGTCACGCCGTCGGCGATGCCGGCGAGCATGAGGTCCTGGGTGTATGACGTGTCTCCGGCCAGCAGGACGAGCTGGTCGCCGAGGTCGACCGCGACGGACATGTGACCGCGGGTGTGGCCGGGCGTCGCGAGGAGCGTGACGTCGCCGGCGGCGGTGAGCCGTCGCGCGGCGGCGATCGGGCCGAAGGGGCCGTCGGTGCAGTCGACGGGCGTCGGGGAGAACCACTGCGGCCAGCGGTGCGGGAGGTAGCCGCGCACCTTGCCGAGCGCGCCGGAGGCGTCCCGCAGTTCCTTGCGCGACACGAGGAACTCGCTCTCGGGGAAGTGCGCGAGGCCGCCGGCGTGGTCGGTGTGCAGGTGCGTCAGGACGACCCAGCGCACATCGTGTGGCGAGAGCCCGAGTCGCTGAAGCTGAGGCCCGATCTCCTGCTCGGCGCTGACCCACTCGCGGACGCCGAGGCGATAGTACGGGTGCCAGCGGGGGAAGTAGCCCTTCTCCGCGCTGCGTGCGGTCTCGCCGGTATCGACGACGATCAGTCCCTCGGGGTGCTCGATGACCCATGCGAGGATCGGCAGGGGTTCGGTCCAGTCGTCGTCGCGCAGCGTGTTGATGAGGCGCAACGGGTCAGGGCCGCTCCCGGCCCGCTGGCGCGCCTTGACGGCGACGGTCCCGGTCTGAATGGCGTGGATGCGCATGCCTGTCCTTTCCGCAGCGCCGGCGAGGCTGGGCTCACGCGCCCGCGTACTCCAGCGGCCGCGTTGGCTGCAAGCGCGTGGTTGATCGCTGCTCCTTCGGGCAACAACGTTGCCGTCGAGTCTGCCTGTCGTTGCGCAGCGCTGCCCGCGCACCGTCATCCGGCAGACGATGGCGCTCGGGGCCCCGCTGAAGCGCGCCGATCTCAGCGGGTGCGGTCGAATGCCGCAGGCCGGTTTCCGGCAGTCAAGGTCGGGGCAGGCGACAGATCATGACTCGCTCTACGGCCACGGTGTTTGGCAAGGCCAACCGCGCTGTTGTGGCTGGGTGCACGATGCTGGTTCTCCTCGGCGCGTCCGTTTTCGCTGGCTGTGGTGACGATGATGAGCCGGCGGCGGATGCACCGCGGACGGTCACGGTGGCCCCGCCGCCGGCCGCGACGACGCCCGCTGAGCGTGATGGCGCCGGCAGCGCATCGTCGGGTTCGGTGAGCCGCAGCCGCGCGATCGCGATCGCGCGCAAGCGCGCAGGCGGCGGCCGGGTCGACAGCGTCGACCGCGATGACGACGACGGCCGTGCGGTCTGGAAGGTCAAGCTGGCGCGGGCCGGCGGCATCGAGCGGGAGGTCTCGATCCGTGTCTCTGACGGCCGCGTGCTGAAGGTGGAGACCGATCGCGACGACCAGAACGATCGCGACGATGGCGATGACGACCGCGACGGCGATTGAGACGCCGGTCGCATCGGACGCGTTCGAACTCTCTCATGCTCGCCTCACCGTCGGCTAACCGGCCGTGCCAGATGTAGAACGACGGTCGAATGACAGTGGTCGTCAGCCGGCGGCTAGGACCGGTCTGCTCGACAGGTCGCTGCCTTCAGGCGAAGCAGCAGTCAGCCGCTCACGATCAAAAGAGCCTTGGGCCTTGGGAAACCCAGCGCGGGGCGAATGATGAAACGCGCTGCTGAGGCACCCAAGTGTCGGCGCCGAGACCGAGCCGAACCACTTTCGGGTGGTGCGCGTCGTAGGTCAAGCCTCGGCAGCGCCGGCCGCTTCGTCGTCGCCGTGGTGCCCGCCAAGAGGTGCGAGTGCGTCGCCGGTCCCGACGTGTCCCACACAGACAACCCGCGGTCGTCTAATGAGATCTCTAGGTGCGGGGCGGCATGGCTGGGCTGAAAGACCGCCTCGATGCTTTCGTGTGGCGCCAAGTCGTAGAAGTAGCCGACCGGTTCAAGGGAGAACTGCATCTTGCGGGACGTGAGGTTCTCGAGGGTCAGGCGGATTGGCCGGTCGCTCGGTGCGCTCATGCGACGGCATTGTGCTGCATTTCGTGCCTCAGAGCATCAGCCGAGCAGCAATCAGCCCGAGCCTCCCGTTCGCGGTAGCCGGCCGAACGCTCGCGTTTACATAACGCG
This sequence comes from Solirubrobacteraceae bacterium, assembly GCA_030681525.1. Lineage (GTDB taxonomy): Bacteria > Actinomycetota > Thermoleophilia > Solirubrobacterales > Solirubrobacteraceae > CADCVQ01. The sequence goes on along the minus strand of JAUXSD010000122.1, from coordinate 237 downwards.
CATTATCGGGCATGAAATTGTTGTGACCGGAGGCCCGGGTGGTTCGTCCGCCGCCATGGACACGTGGCGTGCGGCCATGACCCAGCCGAGAGACAGGTCATCGCCGGGTACGCCGGGACATCCAGCCAACGCGTCCATCGCGCCGGCGGACGTAGGCGGAGGTTCCGTCAGGACTGCGCGCTTGGCTCAGGAACTGCGCTTGAACTTCGTGCGCTTCACGAGCGGCCGCCCCGGCTC
>JAUXSD010000109.1 GCA_030681525.1 Solirubrobacteraceae bacterium | reverse complement strand
GGGGCGCGCGCCGCGGGGCCGGCACCGGCGCGAGCGGCCACGGCGGCGCGCCGCCGAACAGCGCAGCCGGATCGCGGTACTCGCCGGTCGCCGCGACCCGCGCGCCGAGGTGGACGTGCGGCGCCGGCGACGCCTGCCCGGCGCGGCCGATCCGCCCGCCCGGCGGCACGGCCTGTCCACGGGCCACCGTCACGCTGCCGAGGTGCTGGTAGGTCGCGATCAGCGGTCCGCAGCGCACGCTGACCGTCCGCCCGCCACCGGGGACGCGCCCGGCGAAGCTCACGCGGCCGGCGCAGGCGGCGCGCACCACCGCCCCGGGCGCCGCGGCGAGATCGATGCCGCGATGCTGGCCGGCGGCGAAGCGGTCCACGTCGCTCACCGAGAACGGGCGCACGACGGCGCCGTCGACGGGCCGCAGCCAGTCCCGCGCGACGGCCGACGTCGCGCAGGCGGCGAGGCCACCGAGCAGCACGCCGACGGTGATGACGGTCCACGAACGCATGCCCGCGACGCTACGTCTCGCCGGCGCCGCGGCGCCCGGCCGCGCGTGAAACGTCACAGAGCCGTGCGTGTCTTTTCACACCTCCCCGCCGCGCCCCGCAGCGGCCGCGGGAACACGACACCAGCGGCTAGATCTCCTTGACGATCTCCCTGTAGGGCCGGCGGTCCGCGCGCCGCACCCACTCCTCCGGCGCCAGCGACTGCGGGTCGCGCCGCGACCGCACCGGGTAGCCGAACGTCAGCACGGTCGCCACCCGCTCCTCCTCGGCGTGCTCGAGCGCCTCGCGCAGCCGGTCGGCCTCGGCGATGCCGTTCGGGCAGGAGCCGATCCCGTCGTTGGACGCCGCGAGCATCATGTTCTGGGCCGCGCGGCCGGCGTCGAACGCCGTCGGGCCCTTGCCGCCCACGACGATCGCCACCACGAGCGCCGCGCCGCGCACGTGATCGCCCGCATAGACACAGGAGGCGACCTCCTCTCGCACGCCCTCGTCGCGCACGATCACGAAGCGGCGCGCCTGGCGGTTCTTCGACGACCCCGCGACGCGGCCCGCCTCGAGGATCCGCCGCTCGGCGTCTGGCTCGATCTCACGCGGCGCGTACTCGCGCACCTCGCGCTTGCTCACGACGGTCAGGTAGGCGTCCACGAAGCCTGAGGTTACGCCGCCGGTGTCGCGCGCGCCAGCGAGCCGAGCCGAGCGCGACACCAGGAGCCCACTAGACCCGCGGGCGCTCGTCGATCCGCTCGATCCAGGCCTTCAGTCCGGGATGGTCGTCGCCGAGCTGCTGGTAGCTGTCGAGCACGCGATGAAAGAGCTCGTCGTCCTCCGGGTCGCGGCGCAGCGCGTACTTCAAGAACGGAAACGCGGCGCAGTCGGCCGCCGAGAACTCGTCGCCGAGCAGATGCGAGCGGCCGTCGAGCATCCGCTCGAAGACCTCCAGCGACCCCGCCATCGCCTCGGCCAGGACCTCGATCCGCGCGACGTCCGGCTGCGGCGAGGCGATCTCGGCCTCGATCGCGTTCGGGGCCACCTTCCACACGCCGTTGAACCAGTCGATGAAGCGCATCGCCCGGGCGCGGCCGGCGAAGTCCGGCGGATACAGCGGCGCGGCGGGATGGCGCTCCTCGAGCACCTTGACGATCTGCATCGAGTCGAACACGACGGCACCGTCGTCGAACTCCAAGACCGGCACCAGCGACTGCCCGCTCACACGCTCGACCGGCGAGCGATCCTCGTAGGAGATCCAGACCGACTCGACCTCCAGGCCCTTGTGCGCCAGCGCCAGCGCCACCCGCTCGACGTTCGTCGAGAACGGCGCGCGGTACAGACGGATCACGCCGGCTCGTCCTGCGTCAGCGCGCGGTACAGGGCGTTGGCCTTCACCCCCGTCAGCGACGCCACGACCGTGCTCGCCGCGCGCGGCTTGGCCCCCGCCGCGACGAGCTGGCGCAGCGCCGCCAGCGCCGGCGCCAGCTCGGGCTCGCCGACCGGCGCGCCGCCGACGACGAGCACGACCTCCCCGCGCGGCGGATCGACCGCGTAGCGCTCGGCCAGCTCGGCCGCGGTCCCGCGCACGATCTCCTCGTGGAGCTTGGTCAGCTCGCGGCAGACGACCACCGGGCGCTGCGGATCGGCGGCGCAGAGCACCGCCAGCGACGCGCCCACGCGGTTGGGCGACTCGAACGCCACGATCGTCTCGGGTCCGCGCAGCAGGGTGGCCAGCTCGCTGCGCTTGCGTGGCAGGTAGCCGACGAAGCGCCACGTGTCCGACGGCAGCGCGCTGGCGACCAGCGCCGACAGGACGGCGCTCGGCCCCGGCAGCACCTCGACCGCGAGACCGGCCGCGACGCACGCGCGCACGAGCACGAAGCCGGGATCGCTCACGAGCGGCATGCCGGCGTCGGAGACCAGCGCCACGACGTCGCCCCGGCGCATCCGCTCGACGAGCTGCGTCGCCCGCGGCAGCTCGTTGTGCTCGTGGTAGCTGACGAGCTTGGCCGACACCCCGTAGCGCTCGAGCAGCACGCGCGTGCGGCGGGTGTCCTCGCAGGCGACGACGTCGGCTTCGCGCAGCGCGCTCAGCACGCGCAGCGTGACGTCCTCCAGGTTGCCGATCGGGGTCGGGCAGACGATCAGGCGGCCGGTCGCGGTCGTGCTCATGCCCAGATCACAGCACGTCGCGCGGCTCGGCTACAGCCCGTCGAACGCCAGCGCGGCGGCGCCGAGCATCCCCGACTCCGCGCCGAAGCGGGCGGGCACGATCCGCACGTGCTCGCGCGAGGGCGACAGCGCCCGCTCGGCGACGACCGCGCGCGCCGGCGCCAGCAGCAGCTCGCCCGCCGCGATGACGCCGCCGCCGATCACCACGACGTCGGGGTTGAGCATGTTCACGAGGTTGCCCACCCCGACGCCGAGCCAGCGCCCGATCGCCGCCAGCGCCTCGATCGCCGCCGCGTCGCCGTCGTGCGCGAGGTCGGTCACGAGCGGCCCGGAGATCTCGCGTCCCGCGGCCAGCGCCGCGCCCAGGCCCGAGGCGGGCCGCTCCTCGGCCAGGCGGCGCGCCTCGCGCGCGAGGGCCGTGCCCGAGCAGACGGACTCCAGGCATCCGCGGCTGGGGCAGTTGCCGTTGCAGCGCGGGCCGTCGGCCTGGACGACCATGTGGCCGAGCTCGGCGCCCGCGCCCTGGCTGCCGCGCTGCAGCGCCCCGCCGACGACGAGCCCGCCGCCGATGCCGGTCCCGATCGTCAGCAGGACCGCGTCGCTGCACCCGCGCGCCGCGCCGTGGCGCCATTCGATGAGCATCGCCGCGTTCGCGTCGTTGTCGAGGAAGACCGGCAGCCCGATCCGCTCGGCCGCGAGATCGCGAAACGGCACGCCGGCCAGCGGCAGGTGCGTCGACATGACCGCGATGCCCCGCGCGGTGTCGATCAGGGCGGGGATCCCGATGCCGACGGCGCGGACGCTGCCCGAGGCGCCCTCGATCGCGTCGCGCACCTCGGCGACGGCCGAGACGACCGTGTCGAGCACCGCCTGGTGGTCCGCCGCGCGGGCCGGACGCGTGGCACGGTGGTGCACGTTGAACGCCGGATCGACCGCGCCGGCCAGGAGCTTCGTGCCACCGAGGTCGACCCCGATCACACAGCCGGTCGCCACGATCGGCCACCATACAGGGCTTCATGCCGCCGCCTGAAGCCTGGATCGACCGATGATCGTGGATGAATCCCTGCCGCCGGCGCGGCCCAGGATCGATGGGCGGCGCACCGCAGGGCGACCCCTTCGAAAGCCGCCGATCGGTGCTGGGCCGTGATCGGCGGCGGGGATACGCCGCGAGGATCGGGTGATCCAGGCGACTCGCCCGACTACCGCGTCTACCGCTCGCGCAAGCCGCTGTTTCGCCGGCGCGCGGGCAGCGATCAGGACCAGATCGCCCGCCTGCGCGGCGACACGCAGCGCGGGTCGCCGCAGCCCGCCGACGCCGGGCTCGCGCCCGAGCGCAAGCGCGGCCGCGGGCTCGTCCCGCAGGCCCCCGCGGCCCCGCGGCGGCGGCGCTGGACCCGCGGGCGGGTCATCCGCTGGGTCCTGCTGGCGGTCGTCGGCTGGGTCGCCATCTCCGCCGTGATCTTCCTCGTCAGCGCGCAGATCCAGCAGGGCAAGGTCTCCGACGCCAACCACCTGCTCGGCGGCGCGGGCTATCCCGCGACGTCGCCGAACAACGTCCTCGTGCTGGGCTCCGACGTGCGCACGAGCGAGAACGCCGAGCCCGGCGCGCAGACGACCGGCAACGGCCGCTCGGACTCGATCCTGCTCATGCGCATCGGCGGCGGCGCCAACAGCCGCATGGGGATCGCGCGCGACACGGTCGTCGACATCCCCGGCGCCGGCCGCCAGAAGATCAACGCGGCCTACTCGATCGGCGGCACGGCGCTGGCGGTGCAGACGATCGAGAACTTCACGGGGATCGACATCAACCACGTGATGATCGTCAGCTTCGAGGACTTCCCGGCGCTCATCGACGCGATGGGCGGCGTCACCTACCGCGGCGGCTGCGTCGTCTCGCGGATCAACGGCGGCTTCAAGAACGGCGGCTACACGCTGCGCCTGCCGGCCGGCAAGTCGCACATCGACGGCAGGCAGGCGCTGGCGCTGGCCCGCACGCGCAAGAACGACTGCAACCGCAACGAGGACGACCTGACCCGCGCGCGGCGCCAGCAGAAGATCGTCGGCGCGATGAAGCGCCGGCTGTTGTCGCCGGTGGCCTTCGCGCGGCTGCCGCTGATCTCCTGGAACGTCCCCAAGGCGCTGCGCTCGGACATGAGCGGCCCGACGCTGATCGGGCTGTTCGCCGCGCTCTCGGTGGCCGGCACGCCCGACACGGAGATCCTCGGGACCGTCTCCGGGCAGGTGCCCGAGGCGGTCAAGCAGGCGAAGGTGCGCAGGTTCCTCGAGGGGTGAGCAGGCTCAGCTCTTGGCGGGCTTGGCGCTCGCCGGGCTCGACGAAGAGGACTCCGTGGACTTCGCGGTCGATTCCGAGGACGACGACGACGAGTCGGCCTTGGCGTCGGACTTCTTGTCGCCCTTGGCGTCGCCCGAGGTCGAGTCGCTCTTCTTCTCGTGGGCGTCCTTCTCCCGCGCGCGCTTCTTCGTCCCGTAGTCGGTGTTGTAGAAGCCCTTGCCCTTGAAGTGCACGGCGATCGGGTGAAACACGCGCGTGACGGGCAGGCCGGTCTCGGGATCGCACTCGAGCGGCGGATCGACCATCTTCTGCATGATCTCGAACGTCGTGCCGTCCTGGCGTCTGTACTCGTAGAAGGGCACGGACGGCCATTATCTAGCATGGCCCGCCAATGCCCGACGCCGCCACCATGGAAAAGATCGTCGCGCTGTGCAAGCGGCGCGGCTTCATCTTCGCCTCGTCAGAGATCTACGGCGGCCTCGGGTCGACGTACGACTACGGCCATTACGGCGTTCTGCTGAAGACGAACGTCAAGAACGAGTGGTGGCGCGCGATGCTCCAGGAGCGCGACGACATCGTCGCCCTGGACTCGGCGATCCTCCAGCACCCGAAGACGTGGGAGGCCTCCGGCCACCTGGCCGGCTTCACCGACCCGATGGTCGACTGCCGCACGTGCGGCCAACGCTTCCGCGCCGATCACCTGCAGGACCTTCCGTGCCCGCAGCGGCCGTCCAAGCACCCCGGCGAGGCGACGCAGTGCGACCTCACCGAGGCGCGCGACTTCAACCTCATGTTCGAGACGACGATGGGCCCGGTGAAGGACTCCGGCGCCACCGTCTACCTGCGCCCGGAGACCGCGCAGGGCATCTTCGTGAACTTCAAGAACGTCCTGCAGTTCAGCCGCAAGAAGCCGCCGTTCGGCATCGCCCAGGTCGGCAAGTCCTTCCGCAACGAGATCACGCCGGGCAACTTCGTCTTTCGCACGCGCGAGTTCGAGCAGATGGAGATGGAGTTCTTCGTCCCGCCCGACGAGGCGCCGCGCTGGTACGACTTCTGGAAGGCGGCGCGCCGCGACTGGTACGTCGACCTCGGCCTGCGCGACGACCATCTGCGCCTGCGCGAGCACGACCCCGACGAGCTGTCGCACTACTCCAGCGCCACCGCGGACGTCGAGTACCTCTTCCCGATCGGGTGGTCCGAGCTCGAGGGCATCGCCAACCGCGGCGACTTCGACCTCACCCAGCACGCGGAGTTCTCCGGCGAGAAGCTCGAGTACTTCGACCCGCAGACGAAGGAGCGCTACGTGCCGCACGTCATCGAGCCCGCCGCCGGCGCCGATCGGGCGACGCTGGCCTTCCTCGTCGACGCCTACGACGAGGACGAGCTGGGCGGCGAGCCGCGCACGGTGCTCAAGCTGCACCCGCGTCTGGCGCCGGTGAAGGTCGCCGTCCTGCCGCACCTGCGCAAGGACGGCCTGCCCGAGGTCGCCCGGGAGATCTACGCCGCGCTGCGCGGCCGGATGCAGAGCGAGTACGACGAGGGCGGCTCGATCGGCAAGCGCTACCGCCGCCAGGACGAGATCGGCACGCCGTACTGCGTCACGGTCGACCACCAGTCGCTGGAGGACGGCACGGTAACGCTGCGCGACCGCGACACGCTCGAGCAGGAGCGCGTGGCGATAACGGGGCTCGCGGACGAGCTGGCGGGACGGTTGGCGCGGGAGTGGCGCTCGCCGAAGCCCGCGCTGCCGGTCGGCGAGTGACCGACGACTGACATCCACGCGGCCGCGGCCGGCCGCGGCGACTACGGGCGATCGGCGGCATACGCCCGCAGAACCGCCTGCGCGTCCTCGCCACGGAGGCCGAACGATCCGCGGCCCAGCGTGTCGCCCAACGCGTGGAGCGACCCGCTCACGGCGCTCGCCGCGGTCCGCGCCTGCGGCGGCAGGTCGTGGCGCGCGATCGCCCGCTGCAGCCGCCGGATCGCCGGCGGCAGGGAGAGGTCCGGTGACGGGGCCGCAAAGAAGTAGCTGAACGGGTGCTGGACGAAGTCGACCCGCGTCGTGTCCAGCCGGTCGCTGACGTCGTGTAGCACGAGCGCCAGCACCTCGTCGGGATAGCCCCGCACGAGACGTGCCTCGTCGCCGTCGCCGCTGACGAGGGCATTGATGCGCGCCGCGAGCGTACGACCGCGCGTCAGCGCCGGATAGATCGACAGCACCCAGCTGATCGACGCCGTGAGCAGGCCGAAGCCCACGAGGGCCTCGACGACGAGCGCGATCCGCAGCGGCGCCTGCACGGCGACGATGTCGCCGAAGCCCAGCGTCGAGAGCGCCGTCGCCGAGACGTAGATCGCATCGAGCAGGTCATCCTGCGCGGAGGCCGGCAGCCCGGTGGAGACCTGGAAGCCGTCGGGCATGTGCGGCCAGATCACGAGCGCCCAGCCGACGATGACCATGAACGTCCAGGCCAGGATGGTCGAGACCACTGCCAGCGGGCCGGCCAGCGCAGCGCCACGGGCGCCCGCCGGGGAAACCGCTCGCCACATCCCGCGGAAGATCGCCGGCGTCAGCTGACCGGCGCCGCTGGGGTGCAACAGCGTGTGGAAGACCTCGCGCAGCGCCGCGGCCACGAGCAGCGCTCCGGCCACCGTGATCACCCAGTCGCTCACGTCGCGACACAGCGGCTACGCCGCGGGCTGGGCGCATCATGCGACACGTCGGCCTCCGGTCGTGGGGGTACGGCCGCTCGCATACCCGCCCGGCACGAGCTGATGCAGGGCCGTCAGCGCGCGGACCTGGCGACGTGTGGCGGCGCCGGGCTGCGCTACCGTCCGCTCGATGCGCCGTCAGCTGGCGTGGACGGTGCCGGCCGTGATGGCGCTCGCGATCGCGGTGGCCGGCTGCGGCGCCGGCGAGCGCAGAGACGCCGCACCGCCGATCGTCACGATCGTGCAGGACGACGCCGAGCTCCTGCACCGGGCTCCGGCGCGGATCGCGGCGACGCTCGACGACATGCGCGACCTCGGCGTCGACTGGGTCCGCGTCACCGCGGGGTGGTCGGTGATCGCGCCCGCACCGCGCGAGCTCCGGCGCCCGGACTTCGACGCGACCGATCCCGACGCCTACCCGCCCGGAGCCTGGGACGCCCTGGACCACGTCTACGAGTCCGTCCGGCGGCGGGGGATGCGCACCGCGCTCGACATCGCGTTCTGGGCGCCGCGCTGGGCGGTGGCCAGGGCGGCCCGGCGCGCCGGCCGCGAGCGCGACACGATCTCGGTCGAGGCCTACGCGGACTTCGCGGAGGCGGTCGCGCGCCGCTATCCGAAGGCTGCCGCGTTCACGGTCTGGAACGAGCCCAACCACAACGCGTTCCTGCTGCCGCAGTGGGATCGCGCGGGCGGCCGCTGGCGCCCTTCCTCGCCGCATCGATACCGGGCGATGGTGCAAGCGGCGGTGCCGGCGATCCAGGCGGCCGCACCCGAGGCGACCGTCCTCATCGGCGCGACGTCCTCGGTTGGCGCACAGCACGCGACGGACGCCGACGAGCGCATGTCGCCGTTGACGTTCCTGCGCGAGATGGCGTGCGTCGATGAGCGGCTGCGCTCGCTGAACCGCCCGGAATGCCGCGATTTCGACCCGCTGCCCGGCGACGGCTGGTCGCACCACCCCTACTCGCTGGAGCTGGCGCCGTGGCAGCCCGATCCACAGGCCGACAACGTCCGGATGGCCGACCTCGACCGGCTCACATCACTGCTGCGGCGCCTGCATCTGCGCGGCCGCACGCGCCAGGACCTGCCGCTGTACATCACCGAGGCCGGCTACCAGACCAACCCGCCCGACCCGACGCAGACGACCGGCGTCACCGAACACGCCCGCTGGCTGCCCGAGGCCGAGCAGGTCGCGCGCCGCCAGCCCTCGCTGCGCAGCGTCGCACAGTTTCTCGTGCGCGACCTCCCCGAGCGGCCGGGCACGAGCGCGCGCATGCGCTGGGGCGACTACCAGTCCGGGCTGCGCCACGCCAACGGCCGCGCCAAGCCCGCGCATGCGTCGTTCGCGCTGGCGCTCGTCGCCCGCCGCGCCGGCGCCGCCCGCGTGCGCTTCTGGGGCCTCGTCCGGCCGGGCACGGGCCGCCGCGACGCGCGCATCAGCGTCCTTGACCCCGGCGGCGCCTGGCGCGAGATCGCCGGCGGCCGGACCCACGCCGACGGCACGTTCACACTGACCGCCCGCGTCGACCCGGCGCGCACGTTCCGGCTGCGCAGCGACGATCGCGTCGGGACGCCGCTCGCGGGCGCGCGCTGAGCCGTCCCCGAGCCCTCGGCTCTCGAACGCGTCGCGCTCTACACGATCCGCATGGGCGTGACGATCGCCAGCAGCGGCGCGAGCCGGCGGATCGCGCCGTTGGGGACGCGGATGCACCCGTCCGAGACCCGGCCCGGGTGAGCTCCGGCCGGTCGGTACGGTGATGCCGACGCCGCCGCCGGGCCGGTCGCTGAGCGACGCGTACGCGGCGGTGCCGAACGCCCGCGGCCCGTACGTGGTGTCGCCCGCAAGGCGAACTCGCCGCCGTCGCCGCCGGCCCGCACCGTCCGGGCGCCGGCCGCCGTCGACGAAGCGCGTGACGCTCGGACGGCGACGCCGTCACCGGCGCTCCGGGCGCTCGGGGCCGAACGCCGGCGGCGCTCCGCTACCGTCCTGGCCAGCCACCAGACGCCGCTGCCGATCCAGGAGCCCGCCCATGGCCGTGACCGTGCCCGCCGCGACGGAGCAGATCGACTACGCCGACCTCTACGCCCGCTGGGAGCGCGGCAACTGGTCGGCGATGGACATCGACTTCACACAGGACCGGATCGACTGGAACGAGAAGTTCACCGACGAGCAGCGGCGCGGCGCGCTGTGGCTGTACACGCTGTTCTTCCACGGCGAGGACTCCGTCGCCGACAACCTCTCGCCGTACATCGACGCCGCGCCGCTGGAGGAGCAGAAGTACTTTCTCGCCACGCAGCAGGTCGACGAGGCCCGCCACGCCGTGTTCTTTCATCGCTGGATGCACGAGGTCGTCGGCGTCGGCGACGGCTCGCTGGGCGACGGCCTGCGCGCCACCCAGCCCGAGCTGACCTGGGGGCACCGCAAGCTCTTCGGCCGCCTGGACCGGATGGCCGACGAGCTGCGCGCGGACCGCTCGCCGCTGACGCTCGCCCGCGCCGTGACGCTCTACCACGTCATCGTCGAGGGGACGCTGGCCCAGCCCGGCCAGCACCTGATCGAGACGTCGCTGGAGCGGATGGACCTCATGCCGGGCTTTCGCGAGGGGATGCGCAACGTCGCGATCGACGAGCAGCGCCACATCGCCTTCGGCGTCAAGCTGCTCGCCGACCTGTACCGCGAGCGGCCGCAGGAGATCCAGGACGCGATCGTCGACCTCATCCGCGAGGTCCTGCAGTACACGCTCAGCGTGCCGATCCCGCCGGGCTGGGAGCGCTCGTACACCGAGAGCCTGGGCTACACGATGGAGGACCTCTACGAGGAGGGCGCGCGCGCCAACGAGGCGCGGCTGCGGGCGATCGGGCTGCCGCTCGACGAGATCGCGCACTTCCCGTTTCCGATGGACATCACGCCGCGCGAGCGCGGCAGGCAGGCGCTGGCGCTGCTGCGGGCCGGCCTGCTCGGCGCCGGTGACGGCGGTCCGGTCGGCCGCGATCCCGAGACCGTGCAGATCTTCTTCGACCTGCTGGCGCGCAACGTGCGCGGCGAGGAGATCCCGCGGGGCACGACGATCCAGTGGGACTTCGCCGACCACGAGCCGTGGTACCTGCTCATCGAGGGCCCGGCGGACAAGCGCGCGGTCCAGGGCCGCATCGCCAAGCCGACCGTGCGCCTGAAGCTGCGCTGGGACGACTTCGGCGAGCTCGTCTCAGAGCGCGCCCAGCCGTACCACCTCATGATGCGCGGGCGGATGCGGCCGTGGGGCGATCCGCGCGTGCTGCTCAAGCTCCAGCGCCTGTTTCACTGAGCCGACGGGTAGTGTCGGGCGCAGCATGCTCCGACAAGGACCCATCTCGCACTTTTTGCACGGCGCGATCGAGTACGTCGCGGCGATCCTGCTCATCACGGCGCCGTTTCTGTTCAGCTTCGACTCCAACGCCGCCACCGCGCTGGCGGTCGTCGCCGGCGTCATCGTCCTCATCCTCGCGGCCAGCAGCGACAGCCCGACCTCGCTGATCAACTCCGTCCCCATCGCCACGCACGTCGTGCTCGACTACGTGCTCGCGGGGGTGCTGATCGCGGCGCCGTTTCTGTTCGGCTTCAGCGACGAGACCACCCCGACCGCGTTCTTTCTGCTGCTCGGCGTCGTCCACCTGCTCGTGACGATCGGGACGCGCTTCAAGCCGGCTTCCGAGCCGGCCGCGCCGCGCTGAGCGACGCCGCGCCGCCGCGAGGTCGCCCGCGGGGCATGGACTACGCTTCCGCGGTGAAATTCGTCGACATCGTGTCGCGCTTCGGCGACACCACCCTCCGCATCACGCCGATCCGCCATCCGTGGGACAGCGAGACCACCGACCCCGCGTGGGACATGCAGCTGACCGGCCCGGAGCTCGATGTCTCCAGCCGCTACCTCGAGGATCCCGCGGCGCCGCAGACGCTCGTCACGTTCTGTGAGGAGCTGGCCGCCGAGCACAAGGGCTGGGACGGCGAGAAGACCTGGCAGTCGGCGGGCGGCGACGTGCAGCTCAGCGCCCGCCACGATCAGATCAACACCACGATCCTGACCGCCACGCTGACCGGCGGCGTGGTGCCGCGCTGGACGGCGATCTCCGAGCTGCATGTCGACCCGCTGCGCTTCGACCGCGTCGCCAAGAACCTCGCCCTCTACGGCGAGGAGATCTACGGCGACGAGTACGACGAGAACGGCACGCCCGAGCGCCGCGATCCGCGCAAGATCGCCGACGAGCCGTTCAAGCGGATCGGCGACCCGAGCCCCGAGCGGTGGGCGCAGTGACCGCCGGGGACCGGCGGGCGCACAACGACTGAATGGACGCGCCGCGATCCGCGGCGCGCCTCAGCTCAGCCGGTCCTGCTACGAGCTATGCCTTCGCGAGGTTGCTCGTGAACTGCTTGACGAGCGCCTCGAGCACGGCCTGCACGGTGCCCTCGCCCATCGACGCGGCCTTGCCGCTGACGTTCGCGCTCACGTCGACCGTGCCGCCGTCGCCGCCGATCTGGATCGTCACGTCGCCGGTGGCGTTGCTCTGGCCGCCGGCTTCCTTGGCCTGCGCCTTGAACTTGGCGGTCTTGGACCCGTCGTCCTTGGAGACGATCTCGACCGGGCCGCTGAACGTCATGGCCATCGAGCCCATGTCGACCTTGATCTCGGCCTTCGCCTTCTCCGGGCCCTCGGCGGATATGACCTTCGCGCCCGGGACGCACGGAACGACCTTGCTGACGTCGGAGACGACCTCCCACGCATGATTCGGGTCTGAGACGCTGAACTTCTCCTGCAGTTGGGTGGCCATCTTGCGGCTCCCTTCGTGTGGCTGAGATCCCCCTCGAAGATGGCGTACCCGCGCTCGGCACCCGCAATCGTCGCTTGATCGAAGGCGATTGACCGATAGAAAACCCCCGCGCCTGTTAGAAGCAGGCCGGGGGCATGACGGCGAGGGTGAAGCCTCGCAGCGCCGTTCAGGCTACAGCCTGCTCGAGCGCGCACGCACCGCACCGTGGGGCCCGCCCAGAAACGACGAAGGCGCCCCGCGGGGCGCCTCCTGGTACGTCGGTCGTGCTGCGGCGGGCTAGCTTGCCGGCGCGGCCGACGCCGGAGCGGCCGGCGTGGTGTTGGAGGTGTAGTCGAACTCCTCCTCGGCGCCGAACAGCGCGTCGAGCACCTTGTTGCGCAGGCCCTCGCTCAGCACGATGGCGATCACGGCGCCGAGGAGCGCGAGGAGCAGCAGCCGTCCGAGGCCGCCCTTGCGCTTCTTCTTGGGCGCCTGATGCTTGGGCGCCTCACGCAGCGCGGAGGACGCATCGCGCAGCGCGTCAGCGGACTTCTTCAGGTTCGCGTGAAGCTTCTTGTCCTCGATGAGGTTCTTCGTCGGGGACTTGCCGTGGTTGAGGCGGCTGTAGGCGTTGCGCGCGGCCTCGAAGGCCACGACCATGTTGTCGCGCAGCTCGTCGTCCTGGATGACCCGCTGTAGATACGGGTTCTCCTTCGCGGCTTGGGCGGCTGCGGCGGCCTTGGCGGCCTTGTCCTTCGCTGCCATGTAGTTCACCTCGGGTTGCTTGCTTGGGGCGTTGGCTGAGCATATACCCGGCTTCCGTTCGCCCCACCCCCTTCGAGGGGCTCGAGCGCCGCCTCGAACACCTGGCCGATCTCGCTGACGAATCGGAACTCCAGCTTGGAGCGCAGGTGCTCGGGGATCTCGTCGGTGTCGGGCTCGTTGAGCTCGGGCGCGATGACCGTCGTGATGCCGTTGCGCTGCGCGGCGAGCGCCTTGTCCTTCAGCCCGCCGATCGGCAGCACCTGGCCGGTCAGCGTCATCTCGCCGGTCATCGCCAGCGCGTCGCGCACGTGGCGGCCGGTCAGCAGCGAGACGAGCGCCGTCGCCATCGTGATCCCTGCGCTCGGGCCGTCCTTGGGGATCGCGCCCGCCGGGACGTGGATGTGGATGTCGTGGGATCTGAACCAGTCCGAGGGCAGGTTCGGCGCGAGATCGCGCAGGTGGCCGCGCACGTAGGACAGCGCCGCCGCCGCGGATTCCTTCATGACCTCGCCGAGCTGACCGGTGATCTGCAGCTCGCCCTCGCCGTCGAAGGCCTGCGCCTCGATGAACAGCACGTCGCCGCCGACCGGCGTCCAGGCCAGGCCGGTGGCCACGCCCGCGACGCGCGTTCGCCGGCGGGTCTCGGAGTGGTAGCGCTTGCGGCCGAGCAACTCGCGCGCCCGCGCCTCGCCGATCGAGCCCTTCGGCGTCGCGCCCTCGGCGACGCCGCGCGCGACCTTGCGCGCGATCGCGCCGATCTGACGCTCGAGCTCGCGCACGCCGGCCTCGCGCGTGTAGTCGCCGATCACGGCGCGCAGGGCGGCATCGGTGATCCGCAGCTGGCTGCGCTTGAGGCCGTTGCGCTCGGCCTGGCGCGGCACGAGGTAGCGCTTGGCGATCTGCAGCTTCTCGTCGGCGGTGTAGCCGGCGATCTCGATCATCTCCATCCGATCGCGCAGCGGCCCCGGGATCGTGTCCAGCGTGTTCGCCGTCGTGATGAACATCACGCGCGAGAGGTCGAACGGCAGGTCGAGGTAATGGTCGCGGAAGTTCTCGTTCTGCTCGGGGTCGAGCACCTCGAGCATCGCGCTGGCCGGGTCACCGCGGAAGTCCGAGCCCATCTTGTCGATCTCGTCGATCATGAACAGCGGGTTGTTGGAGCCCGCGTCGCGCAGCGCGCGGATGATCGTGCCGGGCATCGCGCCGATGTACGTGCGGCGGTGGCCGCGGATCTCGGCCTCGTCGCGCACGCCGCCGGCGCTGATGCGCTCGAAGTCGCGGCCCAGCGCCCGCGCGATCGACTTGCCCAGCGAGGTCTTGCCGACGCCGGGCGGCCCGACGAAGCTCAGGATCGTGCCGCGCGAGACCGCCTTGTCACCGACGAGCTTGCGCACGGCGAGGAACTCGAGGATGCGATCCTTGACCTGCTCGAGGCCGTAGTGGTCCTCGTCGAGGATCTGGCGGGCGTGGGCGAGGTCGAGGTTGTCCTCGGTCGACGTGTTCCACGGCAGCGAGGCGATCCACTCCAGGTACGTGCGGATGACGCCGTGCTCGGCGGCGGCCGGCGGCAGGTTCCCCAGCCGGCCGAGCTCGCGGTCGGCCTGCTTGCGCACGTCATCGGGCAGATCGATCGCCGCCAGCTGCTCGCGCAGCTCGTTGGCCTCGGCGGCGGACTCGTCGAACTCGCCGAGCTCCTCCTGGATGGCCTTGAGTTGCTGGCGCAGGATGAACTCGCGCTGCGTGCGGTCCATGTCGGACTGGACCTGGTTCTGGATCTCGGAGCCGATCGAGATGACCTCGAGCTCGCGCGCCAGCGCCTCGGTCAGCCGGCGCAGCCTCTTGGCGACGTTGGGCTCCTCCAGCAGGGCCTGCTTGTCGTCGGTCGGCAGGCGCAGCGAGCCGGAGATGATGTGGCTCAGCGCGCCGGGCTCCTCGACGTTGGCGACCGCGATCTGCAGCTCCTCGGGCAGGTACGGGACCGCCTCGACGATCTGCGAGAACGTCTGCTGGACGTTGCGCATGAGCGCGGTCAGCTCGGGCGACTCCTCGACGATGTCGGGCAGCTCGGTGATCTCCGCGACGAGGTAGGCCTGCTCGTGGCGCCAGCGCTCGATCCTCACGCGCTGGCCGCCCTGGACGAGGACGCGCAGCGTGCCGTCGGGCACCTTGAGCATGCGCGCGATGACGCCGACCACGCCGACGTCGTAGAGCTCCTCCGGGCCCGGCTCCTCGAGCTCGGGCTGGCGGCTGGCCACCATGACCAGCATCCGGTTGCCGGCCAGCACGTCGTTGACGAGCTGGATCGAGCGCGCCTGGCCGATCGCCAGCGGCGTCAGCGTCTCGGGAAACGGGACGGTCTCGCGCAGCGGCAGGACCGGCAGCGTCTCGGGGACGGGCTGGCTGACGCCGACCTCGATCTCGCGCGCCGCGTTGCCGTCGGCGACGACGTCGATCACGGCTCCTCGCTCTCCGGCGCGATCGCCCCGCCGCGCTCGATCGGCACGCTGCGGATGTGCGACTGCGGGTCGGCGAGCGGCAGCTCCACGCGCAGGATGCCGTCCTGGTAGGTGGCCCGCGCCTCCTCGGCGACGACCTCGGCCCCGAGCTCGATCGTGCGCCGGAACGGGCCGTGCTCGATCTCGAGCTGCTGGTAGACCCGGGCCTCGGTGTCGGCCTCGCGGCGATGGCCGGTCAGCGTCAGCGCGCGGCCCTGGATCTCCAGGCCGAGGTCACCGGCGTCGATCCCGGCCAGCTCGGCGTGGACGACCGCGCGCGGCGGATCGTCGGCGTAGAAGACGTCGACGGCCGGGCTGAAGCCGGTCCGGCGCGAGGTGAGACCGACGCTGCCGAAGACGTCGCCGAACAGCTCGTCCATCTCGCGGCGCATTCGCTCGAAGTTCGCGAAGAGATCGCGCTCGCGGGCCATGACCGCGCAGCGTACCCACTGGGCGCCCGCCCCTCGCGCGAACGACTTCCTAGACGTCGTAGACGGCGCCGCCGCGCGCGAGCTCGACCGGGCCGTCGTACGCGCGGCGCGCCGCGGCCAGCGCCCGCTCGCCGTCGAGCTCGTCGGAGATGTGCGTCAAGACCAGGCGCCGGGCGCGGCAGCGGGCGGCGTGCTCGCCGGCCTCGGCCGCCGTCAGGTGCCCGCGCGGCCCGTCGTCGTCCGGCACGGGCAGCGTCGCCTCGAGAAACAGCAGGTCGGTCTGGGCGGCGAAGGCGTCGAGCGCGTCGGTCGGCCCGTGGTCGGCGCCGTAGGTGAAGCGCCTGCCACCGGCGTCGCGCAGCTCGACGGCGTGGGTGGGGACGTAGTGCGGGACGGGCTGAAATCGAACGTGGACCGTGCCGACGCGAACCTCCCGCGCCGGGTCGTATTCGGCGATCGCGAAGGCGTCGTCGAGCAGGCGCGCGTGCCCGACGGCGCCGGTCAGCGTCTGCAGACGCGCCGCGCCACCGGGCGGGACGAGCAGCCGCGGGCCGCGGACCGTCCCGTCCTCGGGGCTCCGGACGGCCTCGGCGCACGGGCCGTACGTCAGCGCGTACGCGTACGGCACGAGGTCCAAGCAGTGGTCGGCGTGGATATGGGTGATCACGATCGCGTCGACCGCGGCGTAGTCGCACGCGCCGCGCAGCTTGGAGAACACGCCGCTGCCGCAGTCGACGAGCACGCACGTGTCGCCGTCCTCGACGAGATAGCCACTGCACGCGCCGTCGGCGTCCTGCCAACTGGGCGACTTTCCCAGCACCGTGACCTTCACGACCGGGACTCTATGCGGCGGGGCCGGCGCGCGCGGCCGGTGGCCTCGCCTGCGCGGGCCCGGCTAGCGAGCGTGCAGCGTCGCTTGCTCCTGGGCGCTCGGAAACGCCCAGGCGGCCTGCGTGCGGCGCTCCTGGCGAAAGGCGAAGCGCAGCTGCTGCGGCGGTCGCAGGCCCTCGGGGCTGTCGGGCCGGAACGTCGGGCACGGCTCGTCGACCTGCAGCGCGCAGAGCAGGTTGCATCGGAAGAAGCAGTCCTCGCATGCCGCCTTCTTCGCCGTCGTCCGCGTCTTGACCATTGCGTCTGTACACCCCTCGTCGCCCACCGAACCGGGGGTCATCACAGCAGGCGAGGACGGCGCGCTCAAGGGGTCGCGGAGGCGGTTCCCGCTCGTATGGGGTTTTTGAAATCGGCCAGCCCGCAAATGCCGGACGATTCACCGGGCCTCCCCGGCATAGGCCGCGGACAAGCAGATCTCGCCCCTCCGCGCAGGCGTTCATCGCGCTCTTTGGGGAGACTTCCGCCGTGGAACGCCACGACACGATCGTCGTCGGCGCCGGGATCCTCGGCCTCGCCGTGGCCCGCGAGATCCTCGCGCGGCGACCCGGTGAGCGCGTCCTCGTCGTCGAGCGCGAGGGCCGGCCCGCCGCGCACCAGAGCAGCCACAACTCCGGCGTCATCCACGGCGGCGTGTACTACCCGCCCGGATCGCTGAAGGCGCGCCTGTGCGTCGAGGGGGCGGCGCGGACCGTCGCCTACTGCGAGGCCAACGCGATCGACGTGCGGCGGATCGGCAAGCTCATCGTCGCGCTGAGCGAGGACGAGCTGCCCGCGCTCGACGAGCTCGCACGCCGCGGCCGCGCCAACGGCGTGGCGGGGCTGCGGCGGCTGGACGCCGACGGGCTGCGGGCGGTCGAGCCGCACGCAGCGGGGATCGCCGCGCTGCACGCACCCGCCACCGCGATCGTCGACTTCGCCGCGGTGTGCCGCCGGCTGGCCGCCGGCGTGGCCGCCGCGGGAGGCGAGCTGCGCTGCGGCTGGCCGGTGGCCGGCGTGTCGGTCGGCGCCGGCGAGATCCGCCTGCGCGGCGCCGGCGGCGAGGAGGCGCGCGCGAAGCGGGCGGTCTTCTGCGCGGGCCTGTGGTCCGACCGCCTCGCCGTGCTCGCGGGCGCCGATCCCGACCCGCGCATCGTCCCCTTCCGCGGCGCCTATCTGCAGTTGCGCCCCGAGCGGCGCGGCCTCGTCCGCGGCCTCGTCTATCCGGTGCCCGACCCCCGCCTTCCCTTCCTGGGCATCCACCTGACGCCCCGCATCGACGGCGCCGTGCTCGCCGGACCCTCCGCCCTGCTCGCGGGCGCCCGCGACGGCTACGGGCTCGGCACCGTGCGCGCCCGCGACCTGCGCGAGACGCTCGGCTGGCCCGGTACCTGGCGCATGGCCCGCCGCTGGTGGCGCACCGGCCTCGGCGAGGCGCGGATGGCCGCCAGCCACCGCACGTTCGCGGCGGCCGCGGCCCGCTACGTGCCCGCCATCCACCCCGACGATCTGCAGCCCGCCTTCGCGGGCGTCCGCGCCCAGGCCGTCGGCCGCGACGGACGCCTCGTCGAGGACTTCGTGATCAGCGCGACGCCGCGAGCGATCCACGTCCGCAACGCGCCGTCCCCGGCGGCCACCTCGGCGCTCGCGCTGGCGGAGCTCATCGCCGATGAGGCCGACCGGCTCTCCTGACCGCGGCGGCCGGTGGCTTGAGCGCCCACGTCTGAGGCTGGGGCCAGCGTGGGTCAACTGCCGTTGAGGGGGTCGGCTGGCGCGGGGTGCACGTTGGGTCCGGGGCCCGCGTGGGGCCAGGTCGGGGGCATGGACAAACCGACCCGGCCTCGATTGGCGTTGTGGGTCTTCGCGAAATCGTCCGTATGACGGAGGAGTCTTGCCGACGACCCCCAGCGCATCACCCGCAACGAACGCCGTCACCCGACCAACTGACACCCCCTCGGAGATGCCGTTTGACGAACGCCGGCCCCGGCCCGGACGCGGACGCACACACTCAAACGCGAGCGCGCCACCGTTTGGCGAGTCCGCCGATGGGCGACCATGGACCCCCATGCGGATCCTGGTCACCGGCGCCAGCGGCTCGATCGGAGCGGCACTCGCCCCCGCGTTGAGAGAGGCGGGTCACGACGTCCGCGGCTTCGGCCGCGACCCGTCGCGCGTTCCCGCCGCGATGGACTTCGTCGGCGGTGACGCGATCAGCGGCGCCGGCCTCGACGCAGCCCTCGACGACGTCGAGGTCGCGTACTTCCTCATCCACTCCATGGAAGGCCCCGGCGGCGGCAACTTCGAGGACGACGAGCGCGCCGCCGCCGAGAACTTCGTCGCTGCCGCGCAGGACGCCGGCGTGCGCCGCGTCATCTACCTCGGCGGGCTCGTCCCGCAGGACCGGCCGCCCTCGCGTCACCTGCGCAGCCGCCTGGAGGTCGAGCGGATCCTCCTGGCCGGGCTGCCCGAGGCCGTCGCGCTGCGCGCGTCGATCGTCATCGGCGCACGCTCGCGCTCGTTTCGGTTCATGGTCCACCTCGTCGAACGGATGAGCATCCTCACCCTGCCGGCCTGGCGCGAGCACCGCACGCAGCCGATCGACGCACGCGACGTCGGGTCGTTTCTGCTCGCCGCGGCGACGACGCCGCACGCCGTCGGCGGGTTGTCACTGGATATCGCGGGGCCCGACGTCCTGACCTACGGACAGATGATCGAGCGCATCGCCGACCTCATGCTCGTGCGCCGGCGCGCCCTGCGCTTCGGACGCAACGCGACGCCGCTCGTGGCGCCGATCGCCGCCGCGATCGCCGGAGAGGACGCGGGGTTCATCGCGCCGCTCATGGAGAGCCTGGCGGGCGACCTGCTGCCGCGCGACGAGCGCGCCGCCGGCCTGCTCGGCGTGCGGCTTCACCGCTTCGATCGCGCGGTCGAGCGGGCGCTGCGCGAGTGGGAGGCGGCCGAGCCGCTGGCGGCGAGATGACCGCCCCATCCCGGCCGTCACGTCCCGAGAAGACCCACCGGTCGGAATGGATCATCTAGGTTCTGCGCTCGTGTCCATCGTGATCGCCAGCATCGACATCGATGCCCCTATGCAGGAGGTCTGGGACACGGTCATGAACCCCGGCCGCATGGGCGAATGGGTGACGATCGTCGACCGCATCGACCATGTCGACCCGGGCCCGCTGCGACCGGGATTTCGGATGAGCCAGACGCTGCACCTGCGCGGCGTGCCGTTCAAGGTCCACTGGAAGCTCGAGGATCTCGACGCCCCGCGCTACGCCCGCTGGGAGGGGACCGGGCCGGCGCGTGCCCGCGCGGTGACCGAGAACCGGCTCAGCGAGCGCGACGGGCACACCCATTTCAACTACCGCAACGAGTTCCGCACGCCGTTCGGCCCGCTCGGCGCGGCGGCCTCGCGCGTCATCGTCGGCGGTATTCCGGAAAAGGAGGCGAACGCCTCGCTGCGCCGGTTGCGCGAGATCCTCGAAGGTCGAACCGGTTAAAAAACGGCCACGTACCATCCCGTCCGACCGCTCTATGCCGTAGGCTCTGTGTTGGTAATTGTCACTTATGCCTGAACGGGGAAACGTACATGGCAGACTTCCTTGATGAGAAGCGAAGCGAGATCGCCGCGCGGCTGAAGGAACTCAAACCGCTCGTCGACGAGTATCAGCGCCTCGAGGCCGCAGCGGCGGCACTGGCCGGCGTCCCGGTCGGCGGTGGCGCCGCCCAGACCACGACCACCGCCGCGGTTGGTCGTCGCGCGCGCACGCAGTCCGCGGCCAAGCGCCCCAAGACCAACGGCAGCGGCACCGGCCGGCGCGGTCGCCCGAAGGGGACCGGCACCCGCGGGGCCGAGGCGCTCGCCCTCGTGCGTTCCAAGCCCGGGATCACGATCCCGGAGATCGCCGAGCAGATGGGCATCAAGCAGAACTACCTCTACCGGGTCCTCCCCGGGCTGGCCGACGACGGGCTCGTCAAGAAGGACGGGCGCGGCTGGCATCCCAAGGAGGCTGCGTAGTCACGATCTCGACGCATGTTCGATGCGTGCGCCTGGTGGGTGCACCGCAGCGAACATGTGTTACTCGTCACAAAGCGATACTCGATCCCCCGAGGCAGTCACGGTGACGCGACTCGGCTCGGGGGACCGGGGGTCGGCGGGCGCGGGCGTCCGCCGCGCGGCGCGTCGCGGCGCGGCGCTCAGATGAGGCCGAGTTCGCTGACCGCGGCGCGTTCGTCGGTCAGCTCCTTGACCGTGGCGTCGATCTTCGCGCGCGCGAAGTCGCCGACCTCGAGGCCCTGCTCGATCTCGTAGCCGCCGCCCGCGCAGCGCACCGGGAAGCTCGAGATGATGCCCTCGGCGACGCCGTAGGAGCCGTCGGAGGCGACCGCCATCGAGCGCAGCCCGTCGGCGCCGGCGACCCAGTCGCGCACGTGGTCGATCGCCGCGTTGGCGGCCGATGCCGCCGACGAGGCGCCGCGCGCCTCGATGACCTCGGCGCCGCGCTTGCCCACGCGCGGGATGTACTCGGTCTCGTACCAGGCCATGTCGACCTGGTCGACGGCCGGCTCGCCGAGGACCTTCGCGTTGAAGAGGTCGGGGAACATCGAGGGCGAGTGGTTGCCCCACACGACGAGGTCGTTGACGTCGGTGACGCGCACGTCGAGCGTCTGCGCGAGCAGCGCGACCGCGCGGTTCTCGTCCAGGCGCGTCATCGCCGTGATCCGCTCGGCCGGGATGTCGGGGGCGTTCGCGGCGAGGATGAGCGCGTTCGTGTTGGCCGGGTTGCCGACGACGAGCACCTTGACGTCGTCGGCCGCGGCCGCGTTGAGCGCAGCGCCCTGCGGCTTGAAGATCGCGCCGTTGGCCTCCAGCAGGTCGGCTCGCTCCATGCCCTTCGAGCGCGGCCGCGCGCCGACGAGCATCGCGATGTTCACGCCGTCGAACGCCTGCGCCGGGTCGTCGTAGATGTCGACCGAGGCCAACAGCGGGAACGCGCAGTCGGTCAGCTCCAGCGTCGTGCCCTCGGCGGCTTTGATCGCGGGCGGGATCTCGAGCAGCTTCAGCGCGATCGGGGTGTCGGGTCCGAGCATCTGGCCGGATGCGATGCGAAACAGCAGCGCGTAGCCGATCTGGCCGGCGGCACCGGTGACCGCGACCTTCACGGGGGCGTTCGTCATGCGTTCATCTCCTCGATCACGGCGTCGGCGAACTCGCTGGTGCCGACGGCGGTGGGGTCTGTGCGGCTGGCCTTGAGATCGTATGTGACCTTGTCGCCCGCGCGTATGACGGCGGCGATGGCGCCCTCCAGCGCGCGCGCCGCGGCGTGCTCCTCGAGGTGGTCGAGCATGTAGACGCCCGACAGCATGAGCGCCGTCGGGTTCATGCGGTTCTTGCCGGCGTAGGTCGGGGACGAGCCGTGCGTCGCCTCGAACACGGCGGCGTCGGTGCCGACGTTCATCCCGCCCGCCAGGCCCAGCCCGCCGATCATCGCCGCGCACAGATCCGAGACGATGTCGCCGTAGAGATTGGGCAGGACGATCACCTCGAAGTCCTCGGGATAGGTGATGAGCTGGTTGCAGAGGTTGTCGATGATCATGTCGTCGAAGTCGATCGCCGGATAGTCCGCCGCGACCTCGCGGGCAACCTCGAGGAACAGGCCGTCGGAGAACTTCATGATGTTCGCCTTGTGGGCCGCCACGACCTTGCGGTGGCCGTGGTTGACGGCGTAGTCGAAGGCGTGGCGGACGATCCGCTCCGAGCCGAAGGCGCTGATCGGCTTGATCGAGATGCCGGCGTCGTCGCGCACGTGCGCGCCGAGCTCGGCGAGCTTCGCGCGGAGGGCTGCGGCGCCATCGCTGCCGCGCTCGAACTCGATGCCGGCGTACAGGTCCTCGGTGTTCTCGCGGACGATGACGACGTCGGTCTCCGGAAAGCGCGTGCGCACGCCTTGGAGCGCCTTGCACGGCCGGATGCAGGCGTAGAGGTCAAGCTCCTTGCGCAGCAGCACGTTGATCGAGCGAAAGCCCGCGCCGACGGGCGTCGTCGTCGGCCCCTTGATCCCGACGCCGGTGCGCCGCAGCGACTCGAGCGTGGCGTCGGGAAACGGGTTGCCGTGCCTGCGGTACTCGTCGATGCCGGCCTCGTGGCGGTCCCAGTGCAAGGCGACGCCGGTGGCCTCGAGCACGCGCCGCGTCGCCTCGGTCAGCTCCGGTCCGGTGCCGTCGCCGGGAATGAAGGTCACGTCGTGCGCCACGGTTTCGACGTTAGATGATCCATTAGCGTGTCCGCTCGCGCATGAAGATCATCTACACCCACACCGACGAGGCGCCCGCGCTCGCCACGGCCTCGCTGCTGCCGATCGTGCAGGCCTTCGCCGCCGCCGCGAACGTCGACGTCGAGCTGCGCGACATCTCGCTGGCCGGCCGGATCCTCGCCCGGTTCCCGGAGCGGCTCAGCGCCGAGCAGCGCGTCCCCGATGCCCTGGCCGAGCTCGGCGAGCTGGCCATGACGCCGGCCGCGAACATCATCAAGCTGCCGAACATCAGCGCGTCGCTGCCCCAGCTCAAGGCGGCGATCGCCGAGCTGCAGGACCAGGGCTACGCGATCCCCGACCTGCCCGCCGATCCCGGCGATCCCATCCGCGTGAAGTACGACGCGGTCAAGGGCAGCGCGGTCAACCCGGTCCTGCGCGAGGGCAACTCCGATCGCCGCGCGCCGGCGTCCGTCAAGGCCTTCGCGCGCAGGCACCCGCACTCGATGGGCGCCTGGTCGCCGGACTCCAGGTCGCACGTCGCGACGATGTCCGGCGGCGACTTCCGCGCGACCGAGCAGTCGGTCACGGTCGTCGCCGACGGCGCCGTGCGCATCGAGCACGTCGCCGCCGACGGCACGGTCACGGTGCTGCGGGAGCGCATCGCGGTGCTGGCCCGTGAGGTGCTCGACGCCGCGGTCATGCGGCGGGCGGCCCTCGACCGGTTTCTCGCCGCGCAGGTCGCCGACGCCCAGCGCCGGGGGGTGCTCTTCTCGGTGCACCTCAAGGCGACGATGATGAAGGTGTCCGACCCGATCATCTTCGGCCATGCCGTGCGCGCGGTCGTGGGCGACGTCCTCGACGGCCTCGACGCGAACCCCAACGACGGCCTCGGCAGCCTGCTGGCCGCCCACCCCGAGGCCCAGCCGGCCGTGGACGCCGCGCTGGCCGCCGGTCCCGCGGTCGCCATGGTCGACTCCGACCGGGGCATCACGAACCTGCACGCCCCCTCCGACGTGATCGTCGACGCCTCGATGCCCGGGGCGATCCGCTCGTCGGGCCAGATGTGGAACGCCGCCGGCGAGCCGCAGGACGCCAAGTACGTCATCCCGGACTCCTGCTACGCGGCGCTGTACGCCGAGACGATCGACCACTGCCGCGAGCACGGCGCGTTCGACCCGGCGACGATGGGCACGACGCCGAACGTCGGCCTCATGGCGCAGAAGGCCGAGGAGTACGGCTCGCACGACAAGACCTTCGAGATCGCGTCGCCGGGGACGGTCCGCGTGATCGACAGCGACGGCGAGACGCTGCTCGAGCACGATGTCGACACCGGCGACATCTGGCGCATGTGCCAGACGAAGGACGCCCCGATCCAGGATTGGGTGCGGCTCGCCGTCGACCGGGCGCGCGCGACCGGCGCACCCGCGGTCTTCTGGCTCGACGAGACGCGCCCGCACGACGCGGAGCTGCTCAAGAAGGTTCGCCCGGCGCTCGAGGCGCTCGGCGCCGGCGACCTGCGGATCGAGATCCTGCCCGTCGCCGAGGCGACGCGCTTCACGCTCGAGCGCGCCCGCGCAGGCGAGGACACGATCTCGGTCACCGGCAACGTCCTGCGCGACTACCTCACCGACCTGTTTCCGATCCTCGAGCTCGGGACGAGCGCGAAGATGCTCTCGATCGTGCCGCTCATGAACGGCGGCGGCCTGTTCGAGACCGGCGCCGGCGGCTCTGCGCCCAAGCACGTCCAGCAGCTGCTCAACGAGAACCACCTGCGCTGGGACTCGCTGGGCGAGTTCCTGGCGCTCGCGGTGTCGCTGGAGATGCTCGCCGACAAGAGCGGCAACGATCGCGCCCGGCTGCTCGGCGAGACGCTGGACCGGGCGACCGGCAGCGTGCTGGAGAACGGCCGCTCGCCGTCGCGCCGCTGCGGCGAGCTCGACAACCGCGGCAGCCACTTCTACCTCGCGCTGTACTGGGCGCAGGAGCTGGCGGGCCAGACGCTCGACACCGCGCTGGCCGAGCTGTTCGCCGAGCTGGCCGACCAGCTCGCCGCCTACCAGGACCGGATCGCCGAGGAGATGCTGCTCGTGCAGGGCGAGCCGGTCGACATCGGCGGCTACTACCGGCCCGACCCCGCGCTGGTGTGTGCGGTCATGCGCCCGAGCGCGACGTTCAACGCGGCGCTGGCGGGGCTGGAGGCCGGCGCGATCCGATAGACCGGGCCCGCCGCGTTGTGCGCCACGGCGCTCCCGAAGGGTGGTTGACTTCGCGCATGGCCCACGAGCTGCGCGCGCCCGCCGCCCCGTTTCACACGCACGAGGTCGCCAACCAGGCGCCTCCGCTGGAGGGCCGCAACCTCTTCACCGACAACGTGGCGCTCGTCGAGGCGCTCGAGCGCGAGGGCGCCGGCTGGGCGACGCGGCGCGCGACCGAGGTCGGCGCGGCCTGGGGCGCGGAGCCGATCCGCTGGGGCTTCGAGGCCAACGAGAACCCGCCGAGGCTCAAGACCTTCGACCGCTACGGCCACCGCATCGACGAGGTCGAGTTCCACCGCGCCTGGCATGACCTCATGGGGCTCGCGGTGCGCCACGAGCTGCACTGCCTGCCGTGGACGTCGGCGCAGCCCGCCGCGCATGCCGCCCGCGCGGCGATCTACCTCACCGCGGCGCAGGCCGAGGGCGGCTTCGCCTGCCCGATCACGATGACGTTCGCGGCGGTGCCGGCGCTGCGGGCACAGCCGCAGATCGCCGCCGAGTGGGAGCCGCGGCTGACGGCGACGACCTACGACCCGGAGCTGCGCGCCGGGGCGCCGGGCGTCAAGCGCAGCGCGCTGTGCGGGATGGCGATGACCGAGAAGCAGGGCGGCTCGGACGTGCGCGCGAACACCACGGTCGCCGAGGCGCGCAACGGCGGCGGGCCGGGCGGCGAGTACGTGCTCACCGGCCACAAGTGGTTCTGCTCGGCGCCGATGTGCGACCTCTTCCTCGTCCTCGCCCAGACCGCCGAGGGCCTCGGCTGCTTCGCCCTGCCGCGCGTCCTGCCGGACGGCAGCCGCAACGCCGTGGCCATCCAGCGCCTGAAGGACAAGCTCGGCAACCGCTCCAACGCGTCGAGCGAGATCGAGCTGCACGGCGCCTGGGCGCAGCTCGTCGGCGAGCCCGGCCGCGGCGTGGCGACGATCATCGAGATGGTCGGCCACACGCGCCTGGACTGCGTGATCGGCACCGCCGCCGGGATGCGCTGGGGCGTCGCCAACGCGACGTGGCACGCCGCCCACCGCAGCGCGTTCGGCGAGCGCCTGGCCGACCAGCCGCTCATGCGCAACCTGCTCGCCGACCTGTGCATCGAGTCCGAGGCGGCCACCGCGCTGGCGATGCGCCTCGCGCGCGCCTACGACGAGGCCGGCGCGGGCGACGAACGCGCCCGCCACCTCAAGCGGCTGGCCACCGCGGTCGGCAAGTACTGGGTCTGCAAGCGCGGCCCCGGCCACGCCTTCGAGGCGCTCGAATGCCTCGGCGGCAACGGCTACGTCGAGGAGTCCGGCATGCCGCGCCTGTATCGCGAGATGCCGCTCAACTCGATCTGGGAGGGGTCGGGCAACGTCATGGCGCTCGACGTCCTGCGCGCGCTGCGGGCGCCCGAGGTCCTGCACGCGTTCCTCGACGAGATCGGCGACGCGGCCGGCGCCGACGACCGGCTCGATGCGTTCACGGCGCGGCTGCGCGAGCAGCTCGCCGATCCGGCTTCGCTGGAGGCGCGCGCGCGTCGCGTCGTCGAGCACATGGCGCTCGCGCTGCAGGGCTCGCTGCTCGTCCGCCACGCGCCGGCCGCGATCGCCGACGCGTTCTGCGCCTCCCGCCTGGCCGGCGACGCCGGCCTGCAGTACGGCACGCTCCCGCCCGGCGTCGACACCGAGACGATCCTCGCGCGCCACACCCCGCCGCCGGGCTGACCGCCCGCGGGCGCCTGTCAAGATCCCCCGACATGCCCGGCACCGGCCCGTCGATCCAGCTTCTGCGCGTCTTCGGCATCCGCATCGGCGCGAGCCCGAGCTGGTTCGTCGTCCTGTTCGTCTTCATCTACTTCGGGTCGAACTACTTCCGCGAGGTGCTCGGCGGGTCGGTGACCGAGGCCTACCTCGTCGCGGTCGCGGCGGTGTTCCTGTTCTTCGTCTCGCTCGTCATGCACGAGCTCGGCCACGCGCTCGTCGCCCGCCGCGAGGGCATCGAGATCAGCGGCATCGACCTGTGGTTCTTCGGCGGGGTGGCGAAGATGTCGCGCGACACGCAGTCGGCCGGAGCGGAGTTCCGCATCTCCGCGGCCGGCCCGCTCGTGACGCTCGTCCTCGTCGGCATCTTCGTCGGCCTCAGCGCGCTCGTCGCCAGTGGCGCGGCGCTCGACGTCGCGCGCCTGGCCGGCGATGCCGAGGCGTCGCCGACGCTGGCCCTGCTCGGCTTCCTGGCGACGATGAACCTCTTTCTCTTCGTCTTCAACCTCATCCCCGCGTTCCCGCTCGACGGCGGCCGGATCGCCCGCGCCATCGCCTGGCGGATCACCGGCGACCGCAACCGGGCGACGCGGATCGCCGGCCGGCTCGGGGAGGGGCTGGCCTACCTGCTCATCGGCGTCGGCATCTTCCTGGCCGCGCGAGGCGAGCTCGTCAACGGCCTGTGGCTGGCGATCATCGGCTGGTTCATCGCGACATCCGCCCGCGCCGCCGTCGCCTCGACCGCCTTCACCGAGCGCATCGACGGCATCACCGTCGAGGACATCATGGACGCCCAGCCCGTCACGATGCCGGCGAGCACCGCGCTGGCGCAGGCCGAGGACGAGTTCTTTCTGCGCTACCGCTGGGAGTGGTTTCCGGTCGTCGACGAGCGGGGTCACTTCCTCGGCGTCGTCCGCGAGCCGCGCGTGCACGAGGAGATCGCCGCCGGCCGCCCGGCGCTCGAGGTCCGCGAGATCGTCGAGACCGGCGACGCCGCGGCGTGGCGGGTGCGCTCCGACAGCCCGCTCGAGGCGCTGCTCGGCGACGAGCAGCTGCGCACGCGCGGCGCGCTCATGGCGGTGGACGCCGACGGCGTCCTGCGCGGGGTCGTGACGCTCGACCAGGTGCGCCGCGCGCTGACCGCGGCGCTGCCACAGCGGCTGGCCTGACGGCAGACCGGCGCCCCGCGGCCGCGCGAATGGCCGAAACTGCCACTGGATATAGTCGCCAGCCTTGCCCGCACACGATGTCCTCATCATCGGCGCCGGCCTCGCCGGTCAGCGCGCCGCCCTCGCCGCCGCGGAAGCCGGCGCCAGCGTCGCGATCATGAGCAAGGTCCATCCGGTGCGCTCGCACTCGGTCGCCGCGGCCGGCGGGATCAACGCCGCGATCGCGATCGACGACGACTGGACCGAGCACGCCTACGACACCGTCAAGGGCTCGGACTTCCTCGGCGACCAGGACGCGATCGAGATCATGTGCAGCGAGGCGCCGGGCGAGGCGATGCACCTCGAGCACATCGGTGTCACCTTTCACCGCAACGAGAAGGGCGAGCTGGACCTGCGCGCCTTCGGCGGGGCCTCGAAGAAGCGCACGGCGTACGTCGCCGACATCACCGGCCAGGCGATCCTGCACGTCCTCTACGAGCAGCTCATGCGCCACGAGGCGACGGTCGACCGCTACGAGGAGTGGTTCTCGACGTCGCTGATCCTCGACGACGCCGGCCACTGCACCGGCGCCGTCGCGCGCGACATCCGCTCGGGCGCGATCGAGATCTTCAACGCGAAGTCCGTGATCCTCTGCAACGGCGGCAACGGGCAGTGCTACAAGCCGACGACGAACGCGCTCATCTGCACGGGCGACGGGATCTCGCAGGCCTACCGCGTCGGGGCGCCGATCATGGACATGGAGATGGTCCAGTACCACCCGACGACGCTCGCGGAGAACGGCTTTCTCATCACCGAGGGCGCCCGGGGAGAGGGGGCGCATCTGCTCAATGCCGACGGCGAGCGCTTCATGGAGAACTACGCGCCCAACAAGATGGAGCTGGCCTCGCGCGACGTCGTCTCGCGCGCCGAGCAGACCGAGATCAACGAGGGCCGCGGCGTCGGCCCCGACGGTCAGGGCATCTACCTCGACATCACGGTCGTGCCGCGCAAGCGCGTGCTCGAGGCGCTGCGCGAGATCGTCAACATCGGGCGTGACTTCGCCGGGACGGACATCACCCGCGAGCCGATCATGATCCGTCCCGGCCAGCACTACATCATGGGCGGCGTGAAGACCGACGTCGACGGGCGCACGCCGATCCCCGGGCTGTACGCCGCCGGCGAGGTCGCCTGCGTCTCGGTCCACGGCGGCAACCGGCTGGGCGCCAACTCGCTGCTGGACACGCTGATCTTCGGTCGCCGCTCGGGCGAGCACGCCGCCGCGCGCGGGACCGACATGGCGATGCCGAAGGCGCCGGTGTCGCGGCTGCGCGAGGACACCACGGCGATCGAGGAGATCATGGGCCGTCCGCGCGAGGGGCGCCGCGTCTCGGAGATCAAGGACGAGCTCGGCACGACGATGAACGAGTATGTCGCCGTCTACCGCGACGAGGCGGGCCTGACGAAGGCCCTCGAGATCGTCCGTCGCCTCCAGGAGGAGTCCGCGAAGGCGTACATCGACGACGGCGGCCGCGTCTTCAACCAGGACGTGCTCGCCGCGCTGGAGGTCGGCTACATGCTCGACTGCGCCGAGGCGACGATCGTGTCGGCGATCGAGCGCAAGGAGTCGCGCGGGGCGCAGTTCCGCCTCGACTACCCCGAGCGCGACGACGAGGAGTGGCTCAAGCACATCAACGTCACGCGCGGCGAGGACGGGGAGCCCGCGATCACCTACTCCGACGTGACGATCACGCAGTGGCAGCCGGAAGTGAGGAAGTACTAGTAGTGGTCCCTCCCGCAGACCCGATCACCCTTGGATCGGCCGCTGATCGCCGTCCGGCGGCGTCCTCGGTCGTCGATGTGCCCGAGGCACACCTTCCTCCCTGCGTCCTTGCCAGACGGCGCCAGCAACCGCCCAAGGGCGAACGGGCCCACAGGAGGAACCACTGATGGCCGAGTACACGCTGAGATTGCGCCGCTACGACCCGGACTCCGGGAACGCCGCCTACTGGGAGGAGCACACCGTCGAGCTCGAGCCGCACCGCTCCGTGCTCGAGGGGATCCTCCAGGCCAAGAACCGCTACGACGGCTCGATCGGCATCCGCTGCTCGTGCCGCGCGGCGATCTGCGGCTCCTGCGGCGTGCGCATCAACGGCCAGCCCGACCTCGCCTGCCACACCCACCTGGGGCGCGCCCAGCAGCACTCGCAGGACGGCGTCATCGAGGTCGAGCCGATGGGCAACATGCCCGTCATCAAGGACCTCATCGTCGACATGGAGGCCGTGCACTGGAAGAAGATCCGCCGCGTCACGCCGTGGCTCATCCCCAAGCAGCCGGTCCCGGAGCGCGAGTACATCGTCCCGCGCGAGAACATGGTCGACGTCACGCAGTCGATGGCCTGTATCCAGTGCGGCGCCTGCGTGTCGGACTGTCTGTCGATGGAGGTCGACCCGGAGTTCATCGGCCCCGCCGCGCTGGCCAAGGCCTACCGCTTCGTCGGCGACCCGCGCGACGACCAGCATCGCGAGCGGCTCGAGGACCTGGCCGAGGACCCGCACGGCATCTATGACTGCACGCACTGCTTCCAATGCATCGACGCCTGCCCCAAGGGCGTCGCGCCGATGAGCCAGATCATGCGCCTGCGCCGCCGCGCCGGCAACGACTTCGACATCGAGGACCGCAACAACGGCGAGCGCCACGAGGCGTCGTTCGTCTCGCTGGTCAAGCAGTACGGGCTGCTCAACGAGGCCGAACTGCTGCCGCGCTCCTACGGCGGCGACTCGCCGCTGGCGAAGTTCAAGCCGGCCGCCGCGGCGGAGCTGGCCAGCTCGCTGCCCGTCATCGCCAAGGCCCTGCTGCGCCGCAAGGTCACGCCCGCCGCGGTCTTCAAGCCGCACAAGCTGCCCGCCGCCGACCGCAAGGCGATCAAGCGCATCTACGAGGAGGTCGAGGGCCGCGACGAGCGCCGCGAGTTCAACATCTACATCTCCGGCCGCGACGAGGACCTGACATGAAGGTCGCCTACTGGGCCGGCTGCGTCTCGCGCGGCTTCACGCCGGAGCTGCACGGCTCGATGGCGAAGGTCGCACCGCTGCTCGACATCGAGCTCGTCGCGCTGGACCGCGCCTCGTGCTGCGGCGCCGGCGTCATCGCCGAGCACAACCCGGAGCTGGCGGACACGCTGAACGCCCGCACGTTCGCGCTCGCCCAGCAGGCCGAGGGCACGGCGCTGATGATGAACATCTGCTCGACCTGCCAGGGCTCGCAGTCCGAGTGCCAGGAGCGCCTGGACGCCAGCGCGGAGTACCGCGCGCAGATCAACGAGACGCTCGCCGCGGAGGGCCTGTCCTACGAGAAGGGCCTGACGAACAAGAACTTCCTCTGGCTGCTCGTCGAGGAGATCGGCCTGGAGGACCTCCGCGCGCGCGTCGTGCGGCCGCTCACCGACCTGCGCGTCGGGCCGTTCTACGGCTGCTACATCGTGCGGCCCGCCGGCCGGATCGGCATCGACGACGCCCACCCGCGCGACACGTATCTCGATCAGGTCATCGAGGCGCTCGGCGGCACGGTCACCGACTACGCCGGCTCGCACAAGTGCTGCGGCTTTCCGATCATCACGATGAACAAGGACGCGTCGCTCAAGCAGGCCGGGCGTCACCTCGGCGACGCCACCGACGCGGGCGCGGACTGTCTCGTGACACCGTGCCCGCTGTGTCACCTGAACCTCGACCTGCAGCAGCCGCTGGCCGCGAAGGTCGTGGGCCGCGATCTCGAGATGCCGGTGCTGCACCTGCCGCAGCTCGTCGGCCTGGCCCTCGGGCTGTCGCCCTCCGAGCTGGGCCTGGGGCGCCACGTCGTCAAGCCGTCGTCGGTCATCGACTGGACCACGTCGGTCGTCGGCGAAGTGGGCGATGTCGCCGCCGCGGGCGGGTAGCGGTCGCACACGGCTGGGACGCCTCGTCGACGCGCTGCGCCGGCGCCTGAGGCCGGAGCGCGGCGCACCGCCGGCGACCGTGCCAGGCCTGGGGTCCGGCGAGGAGACGGCGGTGGCGGCGGCGGTGCGGCCGGCGGCGGACGAGCGCGCGGGCGAGACCGCGGCACCGGACGCCGACTCCCACGCAGGGGACTCCGACGCCCGCTTCGACGCGGCGCGCGACCGGCTGCGCTCGAAGATCGAGCCGCCCCCGCCCGACGACGCCGGCTGATCCGGACGCAAAAAAGGGGCCCCCCTGTAGGCCCCTTCCTCGCTGTACCCCTCTTCCGTCCCGTGGAAGTCCGTGTCCCCTGTGCCGCGCTCCCTGACAGGCATGGTGGCCGATCGCCGGCCCGCGCTCTTCCCCCGGTCGGGGTGATCTTCGGGGGAGGTCTCTCACCCTCGCGCGGGGATCTGCCGATACGGGCACGTATGGACGAGGGCCGGCCGGTCACAGTGCTGCTCGCACGGTTCGAGGATCTCGTCGGCGCCGGGCTGCGCAGCCTCATCGCCGGGGACGCCAGCCTGCGGATCGTCGCCGACGACGTGCCGTTCGACGTGCTGCCCGCCGCGATCGCCGCGCACGAGCCGTCCGTCGCGCTCGTGAACTTCGGCACGCTGCGCGCCCCCTCCGAGATCCGGCGCCTGAACGCCGAGCACCCGGAGACCCGGCTGGTCGTGCTCGCCAACCACCCCACGCCCGGCGAGTGCGCCCAGCTGCTCGCGCTCGGCGCCACCGCCTGCCTGGGCAAGCGCGTCGAGGGCCGCGACGTCCTGAACACGATCCACCTCGCGTCGCGCGGGCTGCACGTGCTGCCGCACGCCACCCCGGCGACCGTCGGCGGGCCACTGCTGCCCGACATCCTCACGCCGCGCGAGGCCGACGTGCTCGACCAGCTCCAGCTCGGGCGTTCCAACGCCGAGATCGCGATGGCGCTGTCGGTCAGCATCGAGACCGTGCGCACCCACGCCCGCAGCGTGTTTCGCAAGCTCGGCGTCAAGGGGCGGCGCGAGCTGGCCGGCGGCGCGGGTCACCGGCGCGCGCCGTTGTAGTCCAGCGGCGGCTGCGCCGCAAGGGCACGGGTCGGAGCCGCGGTTGCGTTTGCCGCGAAAGCTGCTTAGGTTCGCCTAATTAGGCCGTCCTAACCGCCTGTTCGGCGGGGGGAAGGCCTTTCACGCGATCCAGGAGGAAATGACGATGCTGCGATGGATCGCCGCTGCTGCGGCGAGTGGGATGCTGCTCGCCGGATGCGGCTCCGACGACGACGAGGGCCCGCCCGGCGAGCCCGCGGCGGCGGTCGCGAAGACCACGACCGCCACGACGTACACCCCGACATCCGACGTGGGCGGCAACGCGGCGATCGGCAAGGACGTCGCCGAGATCCGCGCGCTGCTCGAGCCCGAGCAGGCCGGCGCGAAGCCCGACTTCAAGGCGGCGGGCGTCATCTGGTCGCAGGGCAAGAACTCCGTCAAGAGCGACGGCGAGAAGCGCACGCTGGCGAGCTTCGTCGAGGAGCACGCCGTGCTCGGACACGTCAACGCGGCGCTGGCCGGGACCGGGCTAGCCAAGGGCCTGACCGACGAGCAGCGCGTCGAGATGGTCGACAAGGGCATGATCGCCACGCTGAAGATCCACGCGCTCGACGAGTTCGGCGGCGCGAAGGAGAAGCTCGAGGCCGGCGAGCTCGACCCGCAGGAGGGCGCGGTGCACAACGTCGACGAGGTGTGGGCCTACTTCGACGCCGAGGGCGAGGGCGTCGTCGCCACCGCCGCCAAGCGCGCCGCGGACTTCGGCCTGGACGAGCACGAGCTCGGCAACGACGTGGTCGCCGGTGTCGAGGCGGCGCGGGACGCCGTCGAGGCCAAGGACGCCGCCGCGCTGGACGCCGCGGCCGAGCAGACGCGCGGCGCGCTGAACCGCGTGTTCGCGCTGGCGGTCAAGAAGTACGCCGTCGAGGCGGCCAAGGACGACGCGAAGGCGCGCTCCGAGGGCCTGGCGTTCTCGTGGGGCCTGATCGGGCAGCTCTCCGTCGCCGACCAGGGGACGATCGAGGCGGCGTTCGCGCAGGACGCCGCCCCCGACGCGGCGAAGACCGTCTCCGACACGCTCGATGCAGCATCGGACAAGCTCGGGATCGACGGGCCGCTGCCGGCGTATCCGGCGGCCTGAACCGAACACCGGGGTAGGGGACGCGGCGCCCGCCGGCATCAGCCGGCGGGCGCATTGCGTTGTGCGAAGGCCAGCGCCTCTGCGATCCGCGCGATCAGCGCGTGCGACTCCTTCGTCAGCTCGATCCAGGTCGTCCTCAGCACGACGTGGCGCCCGCGCTGGAGCGCCGCGGTCTTGCGGCGGTCGCGCTCCTGCGAGGCCTTCGTGGCATGGAAGGCGTAGGAGTCGAACTCCAGCACGACGCGCTGGTCACGCCAGAGCGCGTCGACCTCGAAGCCCTCGGCTCTGGCATTGAACTGCGGCCGCGGGAGCTTCGCCGCGCGCAGGAGTGCGACGACGCGCCGCTCGGCCCACGAGCGGGTGAAGGCGGGCTCGTCGATGACCGCGCGCAGGGCGCGCACGCCGGCCCGAGCGCCGGCGCGCTCGATCGTCGCCGCGATGTCGCGCTCGGTCACGAGGCGCTTGACCTGCGCCTGCTCGACGGCGTCGGCGAGCTCGCGCGGGGTGAGCCGGGGCGCGATCTCGAGCAGGGCACGCGCGGGCGAGCTCACCGGTATGCCCTGCACGCAGCGCCGTTCGCGCGGTGCAAGCGGGCTTTCGTGGGTGCGCAGGCCGCGGACCCGCACGTGACGACCGGGGACGGTGACATCGAGAACGCCCCTCGGGTGCGGCCGAAATCCGTGCAGCGCCGCGGAGGCATCGTGGGTGAGCGACGCATCGGCGCCGCACGCGAGCACGGCGGCATGGGCCCGAGCGAACAACCCGGCGAGCGCCTCGGGTGAACCCCAGAGGTAGACGCCGCGATGGATCGCATGCAGGAGGCCGCGTTTGATTCGGTGCGCGACTGCGCCGCGCCCGAGGCCGAGCGCCGCGAGTTGCCGCGACGTGACGATGCCGTGCTGCCGCGCCGCCACGCGTCCGATCAACAGGTCCACATGCATTACTGCCGGATCGAGATCCTCCCGGCAGATGTCCGTCAGAACCGCACGGCATACATGCAGTTCTGCCGGCGATCGTGAGGGAGCACCGCGATCCGGCAGTTGTTCATCCGCGGCCACGCCCGCAGCATGCGCCGCCCGCTCGCCCGAGCGGCCGGCCGCGCGTGACTTGGCACACGCTCGCCGCAGTGCTGTGACGAACCGCGCGGCCTACGCCGCAGAGGCGCGAGCGCCGACGAGGCCGCGCTCGAGCAGCACCTCGGCGAGCTGAACCGTGTTCAGCGCCGCGCCCTTGAGCAGGTTGTCGCCGACCACGAAGAAGTTCAGGGCGTGCGGGTTGCCGAGGTCGCGGCGGACGCGGCCGACGGCGACCTCGTCGCGGCCGGCGTACTCCAGCGGCGTGGGGACG
>JAUXSD010000092.1 GCA_030681525.1 Solirubrobacteraceae bacterium | reverse complement strand
GCGTGAGCTCGAGGACTACGGCGTCATCAAGAGCGAGCTGCGCGCCGGCAAGCACTACTACGACGAGACCGAGCGCGAGATCATCGGCGCGGTCACCGAGCTGGCGCGCTACGGCGTGGGCGGGCGCAACCTGCGGGTCTTTCGCTCCTCGGCCGACCGCGAGGCGGCGCTGCTGCAGCAGATCCTGGCGCCCGCGCTACGGTCCCGCAATCCCGAGCGCCGCAAGGAGGCGCTCGAGGCGCTCGAGAACCTGGCCGCGGTCGCGACGCATCTCAAGCATCTGTTGCTGATCCGCGACCTGCGCAAGATCGCCGGATGACGACAGGCAACGTCGACCGCAGGTCCGAGCTTGCGAGGATCGAAGCGCGAGACCCCCTCTCCCTGGCCGGTCTGATCCGCTCGATCCCCGACTTCCCCAAGCCGGGCATCGTCTTTCGCGACATCACGCCGCTGCTGGCCGATCCGACGGGGCTCGGCAAGGCGGTGGACGCGCTGACCCATCTGACCCGCGACCTGCGGCCCGACGTGGTCATCGGCGCCGAGGCGCGCGGCTTCCTGCTCGGGCCGGCGCTGGCCCGCGAGCACGGATCGGGGTTCGTGCTGGCGCGCAAGCCGGGGTCGCTGCCGCACCGGACGATCTCGCACGAGTACGCGCTGGAGTACGCCGCGAGCGTGCTGGAGGTCCACGAGGACGCGATCGTGCCGGGCATGCGGGTGCTCGTCCATGACGACCTGCTGGCGACCGGCGGGACGGCGAAGGCGCTGTGCACGCTCGTCGAGCAGCTCGGCGGCGAGGTCGTCGGCTGCGCCTTCCTCATCGAGCTGGCCTTCCTGCCGGGCCGCGCGGCGCTGGCCCCGCACGAGGCCCGCGCGCTCATCACCTACCACGAGGAATAGCCCGAGGCCGTGCCGACGGTGCACCGCTCGCGGACGCTGCCGGCGCCGCCGCACGAGCTCTGGGCGATCGTCGGCGACACGCACCACCTGCCGCGCTGGTGGCCGCGGGTGACGCGCGTGGAGGCCGTCGAGGGCGATGCGTTCACGCAGGTGCTGGCGACCGGCAAGGGCGTGCCGGTGCGGGCGGACTACCGCATCGTGGAGTCGGCCCCGCCGGCCCTGCTGCGCTGGGAGCAGCAGGTCGTCAACACCCCGTTCGAGCGGATCCTCGCCAGCTCGTCGGTCGAGGTCCGGCTCGAGCCGGCGGGGGAGGCCGGGACGGTCGTCTCGCTGGCGCTCGCGCAGCGCATGCGCGGCCTCGGCACGCTGGGCGGCTTCATGGTGCGCAGCGCGGCGCGGCGTCAGCTCGACGGCGCGCTCGACGGCCTCGAAGCGCTGCTGTAGCGATGCGGTGTGGCGAACGACCCTCGGATAGCGAGGCCTATCCGCCACACCCGCCGGCCCACCCGGCGGCTACGGCGTCGTCGTCGTCGGCGTCGCCCCGCCGGTGCTCGGCGCCGTCGTCGTGCCGGTGCCCGCCGCCGGCGCAGCGGCGGTGAGCAGGCGGCCGCGCAGGATGATCGTGCCGGGCTGCTTCGGCGCCTCGGCGGTCTCGCGCGTCAGCAGGACCTCGCTGTAGGTCGGCGTGTCGGGCGACAGGTCGCTGACCGTCTCGAGCTTGCCGTCGGGGCCGACCGTGGCGTCGGGGAAGCCGAGGAACTGGTTCTGCGTGCGCGAGCTGTACAGCCAGACGCCGTAGGCCGAACCGCGCGTGCTGCTCGGGGGCAGGCCGGTGGCCTGGAAGGCGAGGCGGAACTGGTCGTTGTCGGGGAAGTGGACGATCGCCACCTCGCCACGGGCGTCGAGGTCGCTGCCCTCGGGCGGGCGCAGCGAGCCCTGGGCCTTGATCTCGAAGACGTCGCCCGTCGGCGTCGTGGCCTGCGTCGACGTCGTGCCCGCCGGCGTCGTGGCGGTCGATTCGGGATCGTCGTCGTCGCCGCCGAGGCTGAGCGCGAGGATGATGCCGATCGCCAGCACGACGCCGATGCCGGCGGCGATCAGGCGGGTGCCCAGCTGGGAGCTCTTCTTGACCTCGACCTGGCGCGCGGCGCGGCGGTCGAGCGCGTCGAAGGCCTCGGAGACCTCCTCGCGCTCGGCGGGGATGTCGGGCAGGTCGCCGTCGGCGAGCGGGCTCAGCGCGGTGGCGACCTTGCGCGCCCACGAGCGGCCGGCCGCGGATCCCTCGAGGTACTCGCGCGTCGCCGCGCGGCGCGAGGCGGACTGCTGGCCCAGCAGGTAGTCGGCGATCTCGTCGCGGCGGTCGGAGTCGATCCCGGCCGGCTCGGGGCCGAGCGCGCTGACGGCGCCGCGGGCCCGTGCGCGCACGGCGTCGAGATCGGTCTTCAGCAGGCCGGCCAGATCGTCGTAGGACTTGTTCTGGCGCAGCAGCAGCTGCAGAACGGCGCGCTGGCCGTCGGAGAGGCTGTCGGGGGAGGCCATGCAGGGCGCACCCTAGTACGTCGGCGCGCGGACCGGCGCTGCCCGACGCAATAGCCTCCGGAGCGTGAACGGCAGCGATCCCCGCTTCGCGAGAGTCCAGGGCTTCGACGCCCTCTACGGCCTCGAGGTGCTCGAGGTCACCGACGAGCTGGTGCGCGCTCAGGTCGCCGTCCGCGACGAGCTGCGCCAGCCCTTCGGCCTCGTCCACGGCGGCGTGCTGGCCTCGATCTCCGAGACGCTCGCCTCGCTGGGCACCGCCGTCGTCGTCATGCCGGAGGGCAACGCGGCGATGGGAGCCTCCAACGCCACGTCGTTTCTGCGCCCGATCGTCGAGGGCACGATCCATGCCCGCGCGCTGCGCCGCCACCGCGGTCGCACGACCTGGGTCTGGGACGTCGAGATCACCGACGACGCCGACCGCCTCTGCGCGCTGACGCGGATGACGATCGCCGTCCGGCCGATCCCGGCCTGACAGGCTCCTTCAGCCGCCGTAGCGGTTGGTGATCGGTACGCGCCGGTCGCGGCCGAACGCGCGCGTCGTGACCTTGATGCCGGGCGGCTGCTGGCGGCGCTTGTACTCGGCGACGTCGACGAGGCTGATGACGCGGTCGACGTCGGCGGCGGGCAGCCCGCGGGCGACGAGCTGCTCGTAGCCGAGGTCGTGCTCGACGTAGCCCTCGAGGATCGCGTCGAGGATCTCGTAGGGCGGCAGCGACTCGTCGTCGCGCTGGTCGGGACGCAGCTCGGCGGAGGGCGCGCGGGTGAACAGCTCCGGCGGCACGAGGCCGCCGCCGGCCCGTTCGTCGCGATGGCGGGTCAGGTTGTAGACGAGCAGCTTGGGGACGTCCTTGATGACCGCGAAGCCGCCGGCGCTGTCGCCGTAGAGCGTCGAGTAGCCGACCGACATCTCGGACTTGTTTCCGGTCGTCAGGACCAGCCAGCCGAACTTGTTCGACAGCGCCATGAGCAGGTTGCCGCGGATGCGGGCCTGCAGGTTCTCCTCGGTGAGGTCGGCCTCGCGGCCCGCGAAGACCTCGGCCAGGGCGGCGTCGAAGCTCTCCATCATCGGTGCGATCGGCAGCGTGAGCAGCTCGACGCCGAGGTTCTCCGCCAGCCGCTCGGCATCGCTGCGGGTGCCCGTCGAGGAGTACGGCGAGGGCATCGTCACGCACGTCACGCAGTCCGGCCCGAGCGCGTCTACGGCGATGAGCGCGACGAGGGTCGAGTCGATCCCGCCGCTGAGCCCGAGCACGGCGCGCTGGAAGCCGTTCTTGCGGGTGTAGTCGCGGGTGCCGAGCACGAGCGCGCCGTAGACCTCCTCGACGAGATCCAGCGGCGGGGCGATCGCGGGCTCGGCCGCCGGGCGGGGCCCGCCGTCGTCGGGCTCGCCGCGCACGGTGAAGGAGCCAAGCCGGTCGACGCTGTCGTGCGCCGCCGCGGCGGGCGCGCGGCGGCGGGTGTCGCGCAGCCGCGCGGAGCCCACCGTCACCGGATCGACGTCTGCGACGAGCAGCGCCTCCTCGAACTGCGGCGCGCGCGCGATCACCGTGCCCGCGTGGTCGATGACGACCGAGTAGCCGTCGAAGACGAGCTCGTCCTGACCGCCCACGAGGCCGCAGAACGCCACCGCCACGAGCTCGTCACGCGCGCGCTGCTGGAGCATCTGCTCGCGGCGGGCGCCCTTGCCGGCCGCGTACGGCGACGCCGACAGGTTGACGATCACGCGCGCGCCCGACAGGGCCTCGTCGGACAGCGGCGGGCCCGGCTGCCAGATGTCCTCGCAGATCGTCAGGCCGACCGTGACGCCGTCGATCGCGATCGTCGCGCCGCGCTGGCCGGGTTGGAAGTAGCGCAGCTCGTCGAAGACGCCGTAGTTGGGCAGGTGCTGCTTGCGGTAGACGGCCCGCAGCGCGCCGTCGGCGAGGATCGCGGCCGAGTTGTGGACGTCCTCGGCGCGCTCGGGATAGCCGACGATGGCGACGATGCCGGTCGTGTCGGTGGCGAGCCGCCCGAGCGCCTCGCGGGCGTCGGCGAGGAAGTGTTCCTTGAGCAGCAGATCCTCCGGCGGATAGCCGGTCAGCGCCAGCTCGGGGAGGACGACGAGCTGCGCGCCGGCGTCGCGCGCGCCGGCGATCGCCGTGGCGATCGCGCGCTCGTTGCCCGCGATGTCGCCCACGACGGCGTTCATCTGCGCGAGCGCGATGCGCAGCGGTCCGGCGGTCACGCGCGGGGACGGAGGCGGTCGGCGAAGGCCATCGGTGTCCCCGCTACCCCGTGCGCCCCAGCCAGTATTCGATGAACGCCTCGAGCGCGGGGTCGTCGGGTCCGGCGGCCTCGAGCATTCGCCGCGCGGTCACGGCGGTCACCGGCACGTCGAGGTTGGGCTGCTGCTGCACGAGCACCGCCTGGCCGGCCGCCCGCAGTGCCGGGTCCGGCGGGCCCGCGATCCGCTCGGCCAGACGGCGCAGCTCGAGCGTCAGGCGCTCGTCGCTGTGCAGCAGGACGACGTTGCCTGCCCGCACCGCCGGCTCGGCGCCGGCCGGGCGCGCCTCACCCGGCCCGGACTGCGTGCTGCGCGGCACCGTCGCGTCGTCGCGCGAGACGAAGAACGCGGCGGCGGCCGCGACCAGCAGCACGGTCAGCACGACGGTGGCCAGCGCCGCGAGCGCCTTGCCGGCCATCAGGTTCGCCGTTCGGCCGCGGCCGGCTTGCGCGGCCGGGCTGCGGCGGCTGCCCCGGTGCGCGTCGAGCTCCGTCCACCCCGTCCACTCCGTCCGCGCGCGGCGCGCCGCGGAACCGAGGCGCCTTCGGCGAGCGCGTCGATCGCGCCGCGCAGCATCTCGGCGAGCGTGTCGAGGTCGGCCAGCGCGTCGTAGTCGCCGAGCAGCCCGAAGCCCAGGCGCCCGTCGTAGCTCATGACCGCGATGCCGAGCGCCTGGTTGCCGGCGAGCGGGACGACGGGATACAGCGCCCGCAGCCGCCGCCCCAGCAGATAGAGCGGCTGCTGCGGTCCGGGCACGTTGGTCACGACGACGTTGAAGAAGCGCTGGCGCTGCTGCAGCCGGGCGGCCTGGCTCATGATCGTCGGCGGCGCGAACCCGGCGAGCTCGGTCAGCGCGCGCGCCCCGACCGCCTGCTGGGTGTCGTCGAGCTCCGCGGTCGCGGCGCGGATGGCCGCGTGCAGGCGCACGGGATCCTCGATGCCCACCGGCAGCGAGACCCACATCGGCGCCGCCTCGCTGCCGAGCGCGCGGCCGTGCCCCTCGCCGCGCACGAGCACGGGCACGAGCGCGCGCAGCAGCAGCCCGTCGGTGTCGAGGCCGCGATGGCGCAGGAAGCGGCCCAGCGCACCGGCGACGACGGCCAGGACCGCGTCGTTGACGGTGCCGCCGAGGGACTCCTTGACGCGCCGCAGCTCGTCCAGCTCGGCGTCGACCCAGGTGTAGCGGCGGTGCGGGCCGACCTTCACGTTCAGCGGCGTCGGCGGCGCCGGGCGCCGCCCCGCGAACGCCAGCGCGCCCATCGCCTGCAGCCCGTCGCGCGCGCCGTGCAGCAGATGGCGTGGCGCGCGCAGCACGGCGCGCGCGCTGCGGGCGAGCTCCGGCGGGCGCGTCGCGCGCTCGAAGAGCGCGTCGGTGAGCAGCTGCGCCGAGGTCGGCAGCGGGCGCGGCGTCCACGGTTGCGCGGGCGCCGGCGGCGCGACCGCCGGCTCGGTGTCGAACAGCACGGTCGTGATGTCGACCGCCTCGACGCCGTCGACGAGCGCGTGATGGCTCTTGGCGACGAGCGCGAAGCGGCCGTCGCGCAGGCCGTCGACGAGCCACATCTCCCACAGCGGCTTGGTCCGATCCAGGCGCTGGGCGAACAGCCGCCCGGCGAGGTTCTTGAGCTGCTCCTCGCTGCCCGGCGCGGGCAGGCCGGCGTGGCGCAGGTGGTAGCGCAGGTTGAAGTGCGGGTCGTCGACCCAGACCGGGCGGCCCTGGTCGAGCGGGACGTCGGCGAGCCGCTGGCGGAAGCGCGGCACGAGGTGCAGGCGCGACTCGACGAGCCGGCGCAGCTCGTCGTAGGGCGGGGTCGGGCCGTCGAAGACCGTGACCGAGGCGACGTGCAGCCGCGCCCCGGCCTTCTCGAGGTGCAGGAACGACGCGTCGAGTGCCGAGATGCGGTGACCGTGTGCGATGCGGTGATTGTCGCACTTGCGACGGCACCGGTCCGAGCCGGTCGGCATTGTGTGCGGCGATGGTGGATCCCGTGGCCCGCGTCGTCAGA
>JAUXSD010000082.1 GCA_030681525.1 Solirubrobacteraceae bacterium | reverse complement strand
TCGGCGACCTCCACCGCGGTGAGCACGGCAGTGGGCTCGAGGTCGTCGAACGGGGTGTTGGGATGGAGCGGCATCGGAGGCTCAGCGCTGATGTCGCACCTTCCGTGAATCTCGCCCCCTGCGTGTTCGGCCGGCCGCGGTCGGGGCACGACCAGGAGCGCAAGCGCCCCACGAACGCCCCACCAGTCCACGAGATGGTGGCCGCCCAAGCGGCCGGGGAAATGCGAATCCCCGCCTGAGCGGGGAGATCGGATGAAGCCCTCCATCGGACTCGAACCGATGACCCCTTCCT
Organism: Solirubrobacteraceae bacterium; assembly: GCA_030681525.1. Lineage (GTDB taxonomy): Bacteria > Actinomycetota > Thermoleophilia > Solirubrobacterales > Solirubrobacteraceae > CADCVQ01. The sequence goes on along the minus strand of JAUXSD010000082.1, from coordinate 13,529 downwards.
TACCATGGAAGTGCTCTACCAACTGAGCTAGGAGGGCGAGGGGCGAAAGCCTAGCGCCAAGAGGATCGCGGCTCGCACAGCGGGCCGCAAGGGCGCTGGTCCACTAGCGTCCGGCGGCGATGGCCAGCCTGAACCCCGCGCTCGAGGACGTCCGCTTCTGCCCGCGCTGCGCCGAGCCTGCGCAGGTCACGTTTCCGCGTTCGCTGCGCTGCGAGGCCTGTGGCTACCACGCCCTGTGGAGTCCCGAGCCGGTCGCCGCCGCGATTCCGCGCGACGACGAGGGGCGCATCTGGCTGCTGCGCCGCACCCTGCACGAGGGCGCCGGCCGCTGGACGTTTCCCGGCGGCTACGTCGAGCTCGGCGAGTCCGTCGAGGACGCGGCCGTGCGCGAGACGCGCGAGGAGCTCGAGATGGAGATCGAGCTGGGCGACCTCGTCGGCGTGTACTCGCGCGCCGACACGCGCTCGGTGCTCATCGTCTTCCACGCGCGCGCGCTCGGCATCGCCCGCCAGACGGCCGAGGCGTCGCAGGTGCGCGCGTTCGCGCCGGACGAACTGCCGTGGGACGAGATGGCGTTCTGGTCGACCGAGCAGGCGCTGCGCGACGCGCTGGGCCGGTAGGCCGCCGCCGCTACGAGCGGCCGGCGCGCGCGCCCGGGCCTCGCGCCGTCACCGTGGTGATCGGCAGGCCGAGCGGCGTGAGCTTGCTCGGGAGGTTGAGGTGCATCCAGCGCGAGACGCGCGCGGGGAGCGTCGAGATGATGATCTCGTCGTACCCGTCGATGTTCACCGCGTCGCTGATCGCGTCGACCGGGTTGGCGTCGCCGATCTTGCCCTCGACGTGTGCGTCGGCCGCCTCCTCGAGCAGCGGCAACGCGAGCTCCAGCACCGCCTGCGCCTCGGCGTCGTCGGTGTCCTCGGGATCCATGACCCGATGCAGCCCGTGGGGCGTGCGCGGCACCAGCAGCGTGAACGTCGCCGGGCCGGCAGCGGCGCGGGCGCGCACGGCGTCGAGCAACGCGGGCGTCGCGGCGGTGCGGTGTGCGACGACGAGGACGCGCGCGGGCGCGGAGGATTCCATGGCGACTCCTTCGGCTCGGGGACGCGCCGGATCCTGTCAGGTTGGCGCGTCCGGGCCAAGCGTCGTCGACGGCGCCGCCTCGACCGTCGAGATCGGCGCCGCCGGGACCTCAGTGGCGGGGGCAGGATTCGAACCTGCGAAGGCAGAGCCAACGCGTTTACAGCGCGTCCCGTTTGACCGCTCCGGAACCCCGCCGGGGCCCGCGCAGTCTAGCGATCAGGCCGCCCGCACCACCTCGAACGGCCTTCCCCGCTCAACCTCGAAGGCGGCGTATTTCGGCCCGCCGACGACGATCCCCGTGCCGCCTTCCACCTCGGCTGAAGGGATGAACCATTGCCGGCCATCAGCCACCAGCACGAACAGGTACTCGCAGCGCGAGGCGCTGAATCGCTCGACAAGCCCGCTCCAGCTCCGATTGCCGCCGCGGGTGGCAAGCGACACCTGATACCGGCCGTTGTTGAGTTGCAGTGTCGACGTCTTCACTTGGACGCGCACGATCTGATTGTCGATGATTGCGATCAGATCGGTGTCGGGGCTGTGTCCGAAAGGGACGAAGACGCTGATGTGTGGCTGCTCCAGCAGCCACACTGCTGCGGCCCTCTCGCCGATATCGCCTTGCTCGCACGGTGAAATGCGTCTGTCCATGACCAGAACATACGTTCTGGTCCGGACGGAATCACAGCAGCGCGTCGACCCGCTGCACGAGCTCGGGAGCGTCCGGCTCGATCCCCGCCCCAAACCGCGCGACGACCTTCCCGCGCCGGTCGACGAGGTACTTGTTGAAGTTCCACTCCGGCGCCCCGACCGCCGCGCCCAGCCGCCGGAACAGCGGGTTCGCGCGCTCGCCCGCCACCACCGTCTTGGCGAACATCGGGAACGTCACGCCGTAGTTGGCCTCGCAGAACTCGGCGATCTCCTCGTCCGAGCGCGGCTCCTGGCCGGCGAAGTCGTTGGCCGGGAAGCCGAGCACGACGAGGCCGTCGGAGCGGCGCTCGCGATAGAGCGCCTGCAGGCCCGCGAGCTGCGGCGTGTAGCCGCACTCGGTCGCGGTGTTGACGACGAGCACGACGTCGCCGCGGTAGCGCGCGAGGTCGTCGCGCCGGCCGTCCAGTCGTGTGTACGTCCCGCGCAGCACGCCGCCGCCCGCCGGCCGCGCCGCATCCGAACCCTCGCCAGCCGCGGCCGGCCGCTGCACGCTCGCATCGCGCGCGCCCACCGGCTCGTCGGCGCCGCCACCGCAGCCCGCCAGCGCGGCGCAGCCCAGGACGATCACAGACACGAACCGCATGCACCCACCCATACGCGCGTACCCGCGCCCCGGCTCAGGACGCGTCGCGCAGCGTCTGCGCCTCCGGCAGCGACTCGAGCTTCTTCAGCGTGTGGTTCTCGATCTGGCGGATCCGCTCGCGGGTGACGTTGAACGCGCGGCCGACCTCCTCCAGCGTCCGCGGCCGCCCGCCGGTCAGCCCGAAGCGCATCTCGATGACCTCGCGCTCGCGCTGGGGCAGCGCCGCCAGCGCACGGCGCACATTCTCGCAGCGCAGGGTGTCCGACGCCTGCTCGAACGGCGAGATCGCCGCCTCGTCCTCGACGAAGTCGCCGAGCTCGGACTCGTCCTCCTCGCCGACGGGCCGCTCCAGCGAGATCGGCTGCTGGGACATGCGCAGGATGTCGCGCACCTCGCGCGGCGTGCACTCGAGGTGGTCGGCGATCTCCTCCGGCGTCGGCTCGCGGCCCAGCGACTGGACGAGCTGGCGCTCGACCTGCACGACCTTGTTGAGCTTCTCGACCATGTGCACCGGGATGCGGATCGTGCGGCCCTTGTCGGCGATCGCGCGCGTCACGGCCTGGCGGATCCACCACGTCGCGTACGTGGAGAACTTGTAGCCACGGCGGTAGTCGAACTTCTCGACCGCGCGGATCAGGCCCAGCGAGCCCTCCTGGATCAAGTCCAGGAACGTCAGCCCGCGGCCCAGGTAGCCCTTGGCGATCGACACCACGAGGCGCAGGTTGGCCTCCACCATGTGCTGCTTGGCGTCCATGTCGCCGCGCTCGATGCGCTTGGCCAGCGCGATCTCGAGCTCGGCGGTGAGCAGCGGCACACGGCCGATCGAGCGCAGGTACAGGCGCAGCGAGTCCAGCGACGGCTCGACCGTCAGGTCGAGCTCGGGCTTCTTCGGCGTGTCGGGGTTGCCGCCGGCCGCGCCTTCCTTGCGCGCCGCGGCGGCGGCCTCGACGCGAGCACCCTCCGAGGAGACCTGCTTGCCGTCGGCGCCGACGACGTCGATGCCCTGCTCGGAGAGGTACGCGTGCAGCTCCTGGACCTGCTCCTTGGTGACCTCGACCTCCTCGAGCGCCGTGGCGATCTCGTCGAAGGTGAGAAACCCGCGCTCCTGTCCGTCGGAGATGAGCGGACGCAGCTCATCGAGCTCGTAGATGGGAGCCTCGTCCGCCAGCAGAACCTCATTCTTGATCGTTCGGCCCCCCTCGGACCTCGACGCCGCAATCACCGCGCCCCCGATTCCTCGCATCCATCGAGGTGAGGGGCTTGTGAGTGATAGCACATGAACGCCAGCTTTCAACTACGTCGCCGCCATACCGCTCGATACGCTGGGCCCATGTCGCAGAGCGTGAGCGCCCGGGCGCCCGACGTGCAGGCCCAGACGCCCGCCCTGCGGGTCAGCCTGTCGCGCGTCGGCGTGACCGAGATCGAGAAGATCGTCCGGATCCGCCAGAACGGCGAGGAGCAGCTCTTTTCTGCCAGATTGCAGTGCTTCGTCGATCTCGGCGCGCAGCAGAAGGGCGCGCACATGTCGCGCTTCGAGGAGGTCGTCAACGAGGTCATCGGCGAGGTCGTCCTCGGGGAGGCGACCTTCAAGGCCGAGGCCCTCGCGACGCGGATCGCCGAGCTCGTGCGCGACCGCCAGGACGCCGCCCGCGCCGAGGTGACCGTCGCCGCCCGCTATCCCGAGCACAAGCCGGCACCGGTGTCGGGGATCCCGACGCAGGAGATCTACACGCTCTACGGCGTCGCCGTGGCCTCCGCGGCCGGGACGCGCCGCCTCGTCGGCGTCGCCGCGCAGGGCATGACCGCCTGCCCGTGCGCGCAGCAGCTCGTGATGGGCACGTCGCGCGCGCGGCTGCTCGACGACGGCTTCAGCGAGGACGAGGTGCAGCGCATCTTCGATCACGTGCCGGTCGCCACCCACAACCAGCGCGGGCTGGGGACGCTGCACATCGGCATGCCCGAGACCTGCACGCGGGAGATCGACGCCCGCACGCTGCTCGACATCGTCGAGGGGTCGATGTCCTCGGAGATCTACGAGCTCATGAAGCGCAGCGACGAGGGCGCGGTCGTCGAGAAGGCGCACCGCCGGCCGCGCTTCGTCGAGGACTGCGTGCGCGAGATGATCGGCGGCGTGGTCGAGCGGCTGCCCGACCTCAGCGACGCGCACTTCGTCAGCGCGCGCCAGGAGAACCTCGAGACGATCCACCAGCACAACGTCGTGGCCGAGCGCTTCGGCCTGCTCGGCGAGCTGCGCCACGAGCTCGCGACCGGCGAGCACGCGCTGCATCACGTGTCGATGCGCGACTGGCTCGACGCCGCCGGGCGCTGACCACCTCGACGGCGAGCGCTACGGCGCCGTCGGCTCCGTCTCCGCGGCGCCGCCCGCCGCCTCGCGACGCTGCTCGGCCTCTTTGAGCACGCGGCGCAGGCCGAAGAAGTAGTCCACGCCGCTGACGATCGTGATCGCGACCGCACCGTAGACGAGGCCGTCGACCCATACCGGCGACGGATCGCCGGCCGCGATGAGGAAGAAGATCGCCGCGACCTGGACGATCGTCTTCGCCTTGCCCCACCAGCTCGAGGCGATGATCACGCCGTGCTGGGTCGCCTGCATGCGCGTCACGGTCACCGTCAGCTCGCGCGCGATGATCACCATCGCCACCCACGCCGCCAGGCGGTTGAGCGAGACGAGCGACACGAGCGCCGCGATGATCAGCAGCTTGTCGGCGATCGGGTCCATGAGCTTCCCGAACGACGTGATCGCGTTGCGCGACCGGGCGAGGTAGCCGTCCATCGCGTCGGTCGCCGACGCCAGCGCGAAGACGATCGCGGCCCACAGGTCGCCGTTCTCGGTCTCGCCGAGCAGCACGACGACGAGCACCGGGACGAGCAGGATTCGCAGCAGCGTCAGGATGTTCGGCAGGTTCAGCGCGAACACGGCCGTGCAAGCCTCCCAGAACCGCCCGCGCGGCGCGGGCCGCCGGAGGGGCGCCGGCCCACCTTCACGCCTTCAGCCGCCGCCCTGACCGGAACATCGTCGCGCTCCACAGGGCGCAGGCCAGCGCCAGCGCGGCCGTCACGCCCAGCGCGATCGCGACCGGCACGTCGCTGTGCCCGAGAAAGCCGTAGCGAACCGCGTTGATGAGAAAGAAGATCGGGTTGACGTGGCTGAGCTCCTGCCACGGCGACGGCAGCAGCTCGACGGAGTAGAAGACGCCGCCGAGGAAGCTCAGCGGCAGGATCACGATGTTGTTGACGAATCCGGCCTGGTCCCAGGTCTCGGCGTAGACCCCGACGACGACGCCCAGCGACGCGAAGAGCACGAGCAGGATCGCCATCGCCAGCACGAGCACGAACGGCTGGCGCACCGGCACGTCGGTGACGAGCAGCGCGAGGACGAACAGCCCCGCGCCGATCGCCAGCGCGCGCACGACGCCGCCGACCGCCAGCCCGAGGTTGACCTCCCACGGGCGCATGGGCGCCGACAGGACGTCGTTGATGTAGCGATCCGACCGCGACTGGAACACCGACGACGAGTTGTTCGAGTAGGCCGCCTGCGCCATTGCCATCGCGATGAGGCCCGGCACGATGAACACCTCGTATTCGACGCCGCCGATCTCGCGGATGCGCCCGCCGAGCGACAGCCCGAAGACGAGGATGAACAGAAACGACGCGAGGACCGGCGCCACGATCGTCTGCGACCACAGCTTGAGCACGCGGTCGGTCTCGCGCAGGGCGAGCGCGAGCAGCCCGCGGTGGCGATCGAGAAGTGCGGTCACCCATTCGAGGCTAGTGGGCCGCCGCGCAGGCCCTCAGATCTTGCGCGGCTTGCTGAAGCTCACGGTCTCGAGGATCCGGCGCGCCTGCGTCAGCCGGCGCTCCGACGGGTTCTCGCCGGTGAGCATCGTCACGACGTAGGTGCGCCAATCGCTGCTGCCGACGTGCACGAGCGCTCGGACGAGGTCGCCGTCACGCTCGCCTACGAGCTCGAAGCTCTGCACGCGGCCGGCGCGCCCCAGCGGCGATCGCCCGTCGCGGACGATCTTCGCCGGCGCGAAGCGCTTGAGCAGCGCGTCCTTGGCCTCCTGCTTCGCGAAGCCGGTGCCGGGCCGGTCGAACGGCGAGGAGAACAGCAGCACCAGCGTCCCGTCCGGACTCGTCAGCCGGATCACGTCACCGCTGACCGTGCGCTTCCAGTCGCGCGGGTGCGCGAAGCCGAGCCCCAGCGGCGGGACCGCGACGATCCGGATCGGCAGCGGCTTGGTCTGCGGCTCGTCGCTGCTCGGCCACAGCACGATCGCCGCGATGGTGAGGCCCGCCAACAGCAACACGGCGCCGCCGAGGCGGCGCCGTGTCAGCGCTGCGGTGATGCGTCGCCGCATCTACGCGGTGGTACGCACGTCCTCCCGGCGGCGCAGCAGCAGGCCGCCCGCCAGGACGAGCAGACCGGCCAGCGAGATGCCGACCACGTCGGTGCCGGTGAACGGCAGGGCGCCGCTGTCGAGGTCGCCGGATCCGCCGTCGCCCGCGCCGCCGCCGCCGCCGCCGGCGCCGCCGGCCTCGGAGTCGTCGTCAGCGTCGTAGGAGTCCGGGTTGTTCGCGTTGCCGTCGGTGTGGCAGCCCGGATCATCCTCGTCGATGACGCCGTCACCGTCGTTGTCGCGCCCGTCGGCGCACTGCGCGGCGTCGCCGCCGTTGTCGTCGCCCTCGCCGCCCGAGCCGCCGGTGCCGGCGTTGCCGGCGTCGGCCTCGTCGTTGTCGTTCGGGTCGAGCGAGCTCGGGTTGTTCGGGTTGCCGTCGGTGTGGCAGCCCGGGTCCGCGCCGTCGATGAGGCCGTCGCCGTCGTTGTCGACGCCGTCCTGGCAGGCGGCGCCGCCCTCGGGAGCGACGCTGAGCGACTCGGAGGCCGCCGTCGTCTCCTTCAGCAGCGAGTTCGTGCCCACCTGCAGCGCGAAGACGTCGAGCGCCTCACGCACGGCGGCGTTGTTGCCGACGAGCTCCTCTGCGTTGCAGATGATCGGCAGCAGGCCCGGCAGCCCGGTCTGCGTGTCCGGCGTGCCGTTGGCACAGCCGGCGGCCGGCAGCGGGACGCCGACGCCGCCGAGGCCGATGACCTCGGAGGTGTTCCTGACGACCGGCGCCGCACCGCGGCAGGACGTCGACGTGCTGCTGGAGCGCGCGACCTGCGCGACCGCGGTGCCCGCGCTGGAGGTGACGTTCGCGGTGTTGGCCGCGCCGCCCGCCGCCTGGCAGGGCTGCTGCGTCGCGATGACGCCCTGGCTGTCGGCCGCGCCGACGCCGAGGCCGAGCAGCGACGCCCGCGCGATGGCGAAGTCGTTGGACGAGCCGTTGGCGGTCGTCTCGCTGTGCATCCTCAGCACGGTGAGGCAGACCTGCTGGCTCGTGTTGGTGCAGAGCGGGTCGAGCACGTTCTCCTGCAGGCTCTGCAGCGGTCCGTCCTTCGTCTCGCCCTGGGCGGTGTCGACCGGGATGACGTCGTTGCCGAAGAGGCCGACCGCGGAGATGTGGCCGTGGTAGGTGCCGTCGGCGTTGCGCTCGCCGCGGGCCCGGCCCACGACGACGTCCTCGCCGGAGTCGCCGCCGTCGGGATCGGCGGCCAGCGGGCGCTCGGAGCTCGGGTCGATGTCCACGACCGCGACGGTGCCCTGACCGTGCGGGTTGGTCCCGTGCGTCGGCGGCTGCGTGGCCGGATCGGTGGCGGTGGCGCGCGTCTTGGCGGTCGTCGCCTTCTTCACGCCGTCCTTGGTCTTGTTGAGCAGGCCGGCGGTTGCCTCGCCGGTCTTCTGGACGGTGCTCTCAAGACCGGCCTGCAGCTGCTGACCCGCCTTCACGAGCGCTTCGCGCGCAGCCTTCAGTTCAGCGCTGGTGCTGCCGGCGCCGAACGAGCCGGCGGGCAGAGCAAAGATGATGAGGCTGCCGATAACTAGCGCAAATGCCCCGAACTTCTTACGGGTCATGTGGTTCCCTCCCACTTGTGTTGCATTCGCGCCCACCGATCCCTGTCGCGAATGCTGATCGAACCCCGACCGTACCCTGGTGGAGGTGCCTAAAACGTACTCGAAACCTAAAGGTTGCGGCGGTCAGCTGCTTGCAGGCGCCGCGCCCATCGCGCGGACGTAGGCGTCGGCCAGCGATTCGGCCCCGTACGCGGTGCGAAGTCCGTCCGCGGAGTCGCGCGCGATGAGCCGTCCGTCGCGGATCAGGGCGATCTCCTCGCAGAGCTCGTCGGCCTCTTCGAGGTAGTGCGTCGTCAGCAGGATCGTCGTGCCCTCGTCGTGCAGGCGGTGGATGTAGCGCCACAGCTCCAGGCGCAGCTCGAAGTCCACCCCGGCGGTCGGCTCGTCGAGGATCACCAGGCGCGGCTCGTGCATGAGCGCCCGCGCCAGCAGGAGGCGCCGCCGCATGCCGCCCGACAGCTTCGGCGCGCGTACGCCAGCCTTCGCGCGCAGGTCGAAGACGTCCATCATCTCCGCGGCGCGCCGGCGCGCCTCGGGGCGCTTCATCCCGAAGTAGCCGCCGTGGTAGAGCAACGTCTCCTCGACGTCGAGGAAGCGGTCGAGGTTGACGTCCTGCTCGGCCAGGCCGACCATCCGGCGCGCGTCCAGCGTGTCGTGCGGCGCGCCGAAGATGTCGATCTCGCCGCTCGTGACGCGGATGAGGTTGCAGACCGCGCTGATGATCGTGGTCTTGCCGGCGCCGTTTGGGCCGAGCAGGCCGAAGAAGCTGCCGTCCTCGATCTCGAGGTCGAAGTCCTGGACGGCGAGAAAGCCGCCCGTGTCCGGCACCGGCCCCCCGCGGCGCAGCGGCCAGGGCCGGTCGCCGCGCTTGGCGTCGTAGCGCTTCGTCAGGCCACGGATGCTCAGCGCGTTGGTCACCCATCCCAGGCTAGTCGGGGCAGACGGAGCACTAGGATGCCCGCATGCCCCTGATTCCCTCGGTCGTTCAGCGCAGCGCGCGCGGCGAGCGCGAGTACGACATCTACTCGCGCCTGCTCAACGAGCGCATCATCTTCCTCGGCACGCCGATCAACGACCAGGTCGCCAACCTGATTGTCGCCCAGCTGCTGCACCTGGAGTCCGAGGATCCCGAGAAGGACATCTCGCTCTACATCAACTCGCCGGGCGGCTCGATCTACGCGGGACTGGCGATCTACGACACGATGAACTTCGTCAAGCCCGACATCCAGACGATGTGCATGGGCATCGCGATGTCGATGGGCTCGCTGCTGCTGACCGCGGGCGCGAAGGGCAAGCGCTTCTCGCTGCCCAACAGCCGCGTGCTCATCCATCAGCCCTCGGCCGGCTTCGAGGGCCAGTCGACGGACATCGAGATCCACATGAACGAGATCCTCAAGACGCGCAAGCGGATGGACGAGATCTACGCCCACCACACCGGCCAGAGCGAGGAGCAGGTCCGCGCCGACATGGAGCGCGACCGCTTCTTCAAGCCCGACGAGGCCGTCGAGTACGGCCTCATCGACCGGGTGCTCGAGCAGCACTGAGCCGCTCGAGTGCGAGCGGCGCCCTACAGCCCGTAGAGCGCGCCGTACTTCGTGCGCAGGTGCTCGAGCATCGGCGCGGGATCCAGCGGACCCCCGACCGCCTGCTCGATGAGCTCGGGCGGTGACAGCAGGCGGCCGTGGCGGTGGATCTTCTCGCGCAGCCAGACGCGCAGCGCGCCGAGCTCACCGCGGCTGATCTCGGCGGCGAGCTCCGGGATGTCGGCGTGCGCGGCGCGCCACAGCTGGGCGGCGAGGACGTTGCCGATCGCGTAGGTCGGGAAGTACCCGAGGACCCCCTCCGACCAGTGGATGTCCTGCAGGACGCCGCTGAGGTCGTCGGGCACGTCGACGCCGAGAAACTGCTTCATCTTCGCCGCCCACGCGGCCGGCAGGTCGGCGGTGTCGAGCGTGCCCTCGACGAGCGCGAGCTCGAGCTCGTAGCGCAGGATGACGTGCAGCGCGTAGGAGACCTCGTCGGCCTCGACGCGGATGAGCGTCGGCCGCACGATGTTGATCGCGCGAATGAAGCCGTCGAGGTCGACGTCGCGCAGGGTCAGCGGGAAGCGGTCGCGCATGCGCGGCAGCCAGTGCGTCCAGAACTCGGGGCTGCGGCCGACGAGGTTCTCCCACAGCCGGCTCTGCGACTCGTGCACGCCGAGCGAGACGCCGCTGTCGAGCGTCGTGCGCTCGAGCGCCGGATCGACGCCGTGCTCGTAGAGGCCGTGGCCGACCTCGTGCATGAGGGCGAACAGGCCGGTCAGGCTGTGATCGTCGAAGCGCGACGTGACGCGGATGTCGCAGCGCGCCGGTGAGGCGGCGAACGGATGGACCGCGTCGTCGAGCCGCCAGGCCTCGGGGTCGAAGCCCATCGACTGCACGATCTCCAGGCCGATCTCGCGCTGCGCGGCGACCGGGAAGTCGCCGGTGAACGCCTGCCGCGCGGGTTGCATCGCGATCTGCGACATCAACGGGACGAGCCCCTCGCGCAGACGCTGGAAGAGCGCGGTGACCTGCGCCGCCGTGGTGCCCGGCTCGTAGCGGTCCAAGAGCGGGTCGTAGGGATGCTCGGCCTCGGGAAAGCACTCGGAGTAGCGGCGCACGAGCTCGATGTTGCGCCGCAGCGCGGGCTCGAACACGGCGAAGTCGTTGGCCTCGCGCGCCTGCAGCCAGGCGGCGTAGCCGTCGGAGCCGGCGCGCGACATCTGCGCCGTCAGCTCGCCCGGCACGCGTCGCGCGACGTCGTGGTCGCGGCGGATCGCGCGCGCGACGAGCGGCTCGGCGACGGCCGCCTCGTCGAGCAGCGCGCCGAGCTCGGGGGCGACGAGCCGGTCGTGGTGCAGGCGGCTGATCGTCGCCAGCGCCTCGCCGCGCGCCGGCCCGCCGGCGGCGGGCATCATCACCTGCTGGTCCCAGGCCAGCACATGGCCGGTGTGGCCGAGGTCCGTCAGCTCGCCGAGCCGCTCGGTGAGCCGCGGGTCGAGCCTCGCCCTGTCGACGCTACGCGATGACATGCTCGATCGCGCCCAGCGACTCGATCTCGATGCGCACCGTGTCGCCTGCCGCAAGAAACCGGCGCGGATCCATCGACATCCCGACGCCGCTCGGCGTGCCGGTCAGGATGAGGTCGCCGGCCTCCAGCGTGCAGGTCTCGGCGATGAAGTCGACGAGCTGCTGCGGGCCGAAGATGAGGTCGCTCGTCGAGGCGTCCTGGCGCAGCTCGCCGTTGACGTGCGTCGTGATCTGCAGGTCCTCCGCGTCGGGCACCTCGTCGGCGGTCGTGATCCACGGTCCCCACGGGCAGAAGCCGTCGGCGCCCTTGGCGCGCGTCCACTGCGGCTCGCGGCGCTGCAGGTCGCGCGCGCTGACATCGTCGGCGACCGCGTAGCCGGCGATCCGGCCGCCCGCGCCGATCACGACGGCCAGCTCGCCCTCGTAGTCCAGCCGCTTCACCACGGCGGGGCACGTGACGGGGCCGTTGGGCGGCGCGCTCGAGCTGGGCAGCTTCGTGAAGACGATCGGGAACTCCGGCGGCTCGCTGCCCTGCTCGGCGGCGTGCGAGGCGTAGTTCAGGCCGATGCCGAAGATCGCCCGCGGCCGCGGCACCGGCGCGAGCAGCGTGACCTCCGAGACGGGGTGTGAATCGCCCGCTGCGGGGGCGAGGTCGCCCGTGCGCAGGCGCTCGAGGACGGTCTCGCGCTCCGTGGCGAACGCGATGACCTCCTCGCCGCGGATCTCGCCGGCGCACGGCCGGTCGGAGCCGGGCGGCAGGAAGGTCGTCAGACGCATCCGCGCAGAGTAGGGATTCCGCGGCGTCAGGCGAGTGCGCGCAGCCCGACCGCCCGCATATCAGCGCTCGCGCGGCGCCAGGATGAGGTGGACGTCGCCGAACTCGTGCCAGCGAAGGCCGCTGCGCAGCGCCTCGGCGTAGGACGCCGCGACTAGCGCGCGGCCGGCGACGGCCTCGAGCATGAGCAGGTGCGTCGCCGCGGGCTCGTGCCAGCCGGTCAGCAGCCCGTCGACGGCGCGCACGCCGATCTCCGGGCGCACGACGTGGTGCGTCCAGCCGGCGGCGGGCGCCAGCGTCCCGTCGGCGCGGGCGGCGGTCTCCAGCGCGCGCACGACCGTCGTCCCGACCGCGACCACGCGGCCGCCGCTGCCCCGCGCGGCGCCGACGAGGCGCGCGGTGGCGGCGGGGACCGTGAAGCGCTCGGGGTAGGGCAGCTCGCCGGCCTCCTGCGAGGAGACGCCGGTGTGCAGGGCGACCGGCGCGATCGCGATCCCGTGGGCGATCAGCTGCGTGACGAGCTCGTGGGTGAACGGGCGACCGGCGCTCGGCATCTCGGCGCTGCCGGGATGCGTGGCGAAGACCGTCTGGTAGTCGCGCAGCGGCCACTCGCCTGGCACGTGGCCGTAGCGGATCGGCGCACCGTGGCGGTGCAGGTACTCCAGCAGCGGCGGCCCGTCGGTGTCGAGTGCGGCGAGCCACAGCCGCGCGCCGGTGAGGTAGGGCGCGAGCAGCACCGCGCTCGCGCCGGCGGGCAGCGCGAGGCGGTCGCCGGGGGCCCCGCCGGCGAAGCGCTCGCCGCCGTCGCGCAGCTCGACGACCCAGCGGCCGTCGTCGCGGGGCGTCGACAGGTGCAGGCGCAGCGCGCGCCCGTCCGCGGCGGTGGCGGGCAGCGCGGCGGGCAGCGTGGCCGAGGTGTTGACGACGAGCACGTCGCCGGGCCGCAGGTGGTCTGGCAGGTCGCGGGCGCGGGCGTGCGTGAGGCCGTCGGCGCTCGCGACGAGCATCCGGACCGCGTCGCGCGCGAGGCCGCGCGCCTCGGGCGGCGCGTCGGCCTCGCGGCGAGCGGGTGTGGTCGCCGCCGCGGCGGCGGCGCTAGGCATGGACCGCGGCGGCGAGGTCGGCCGCGCGGTGGCGGCCGCTGGGCACGTCGCCCTCGGCGAGCGCGAGCAGGCCGGGCACGCTCTCGCGCGGCGACGGCCGGTCGGAGATGTCCTCGACGGGGAACGCGTCCTGGTGCATCCGCGTGTTCATGTCGCCGGGGTCGACGGCGTAGACGCGCAGGTCCGAGCGCTCCGCGGCGAGGACGTTCGAGAGCTGCTCGAGCGCGGCCTTCGTGGCGCCGTAGCCGCCCC
>JAUXSD010000080.1 GCA_030681525.1 Solirubrobacteraceae bacterium | reverse complement strand
GATCTCGCCAAACCGTTTGCCATGACGCTGGCAGCCGTCGTCCAGCACCTGCAGGTGCTCGAAGCGAGCGGCTTCGTACGCAGCGAGAAGATCGGCCGCGTGCGCACGTGCCGGCTGGAGCCGGGCGGATTTGCACCGCTCGCCGACTGGATCGCCGCGCGCCGGATGCTGATGGAGCAGCGTTTCGATCGCCTCGGCGTTCTACTCGCCGAAGAGGAAGCGGCGGCGGAACAAGCCCTTAAGCCCGCGCTTGCGTTGAAGAGCGCCGCGCAACCCAAGAAGCACCGCAAGCACCGTCGCCCTCGCGCAAAGGAGTAAAAATATGCCGAGCAGCAAGTCGACCGCCGCCGCACAGACTGTAGAGCCGTTCGTCGCGCATGGCTCGTTCTCGATCGAGCGCACCTATCCCGCTTCGCCTGAGCGCGTGTTCGATGCGTTTCGCGACCCGGCAAAGAAGCGGCGCTGGTTCGCGGAAGGCGTAGTCTGGAAATTGTTTCAGTTCGACGTAGACTTCCGCGTCGGTGGCAGCGAGACGTCGCGCTTTTCCTTCCGCGGCGGCCCGGAGATCACCAACGATACGCAGTATCAGGACATCATCGACAACCGTCGCATTGTCATTACCTACCGCATGACGATTGGCGGTAAGCCGCTGTCCGTGTCGCTGGCCACGATGGAGTTCTTTCCCGACGGCAAGGGCACCCGTGTGACCTATACGGAGCAGGGCGCCTATTTCGACAGCGCGGATTCAATCCCTGGCCGCGAGCACGGCTGCGCGGCAATGTTCGAACGCCTGGCCGAAGAGCTGAAAAAATTCAACTGATCGCGCATGCCCGCCTGCGCGCGCCGCGTCGGCGGGCCCGACCTAATCAAATATCCAGGTCGTGCGCGAAGGCGGCGCGCTCCTGGATAAAGCGGAAGCGGGCCTCGGGCTTGGATCCCATCAGCGCGTTGACGGCTTCGCCGATGGCGGTGCGGTCGCCGTCGCCGATGGCGACCTGCAACAGCGTGCGCTTCTTGGGATCCATCGTCGTCTCTTTGAGCTGCGAGGCGTTCATCTCGCCGAGGCCCTTGAAGCGCTGCAGGGTGATGCCCTTCTGGGCGACGTGCAGCACCGCCTCGCGCAGCTCGTGGAAGGACGCCGCGTCCGCGGTGGCGTCGCCGAGCTTGACGGTGAACGGCGCGTGGCCGGCGAGCTCGGTGAGCTGGCCGTGCACGCGGGTGAAGTTCTTGAGGTCCTGTGCCTCGAACAGCCGCCGCGGGAGCAGCAGCTCACGCGCCAGGCCGGTCTTGTTCTCCACCGCCCGCACGGTGATGTTCACCTCGTCCTCACGCACGAGCGACGTCTCGTAGGGCGCGTTCTCGATCTGCGAGCGCCCGATGAGCTCCAGGGCGCCCGAGCCCGTGTTGATCTGCTCATCGAGCACGCCGGACTCCTGGAGGAAGATCACCGCGTCCGAGCCGTACTCGGCGCGCAGCGTCGACGACCAGCCCTCGTACTGCTTGAGCAGGCGCGAGAAGCGCTGCCAGCGCGGCTCGGTGAGCTTGAACTGCGTGCCGTGGCGGTCGAAGACCAGCGCCTTCTCGAGCTTGTCGGAGAGCAGGATCTGCTCGAGCTCGGAGTCCTTCTCGACGTAGCGCTCGCTCGAGCCCTGCTTGAGCTTGTACAGCGGCGGCTTGGCGATGTAGACGTAGCCCGCCTCGATGAGCTCGGGCATCTCGCGGTACAGCAGCGTCAGCGCGAGCGTGCGGATGTGGGCGCCGTCGACGTCGGCGTCCGTCATGAGGATGATCTTGTGGTAGCGCGCCTTCTCGATGTCGAACTCGTCGCGGATCCCGGTGCCGATCGCGGTGATCAGCGCCTGGATCTCGAGGTTCTTGAGGACCTTGTCGATCCGGCTCTTCTCGACGTTGAGGATCTTGCCGCGCAGCGGCAGCACCGCCTGGGTGTTGCGGTCGCGACCCTGCTTGGCCGAGCCGCCGGCGGAATCGCCCTCGACGATGAAGATCTCGGCCAGCGACGGGTCCTTCACCGAGCAGTCGGCGAGCTTGCCGGGCAGCGTCGAGTTCTCCAGCGCCGACTTGCGCCGGGTGAGGTCGCGCGCCTTGCGCGCCGCGGCCCGCGCCTGCGCCGCCGACACCGCCTTGCGGATGATCGCGTTGCCCTCGGTGGGGTTCTCCTCGAGGAACTCCGTGAGGCGCTCGTAGACGATCGAGCGCACGAAGCGCTCCATGCCCGGGTTGCCGAGCTTCGTCTTCGTCTGGCCCTCGAACTGCGGGTCGGTGAGCTTCGCGGAGATGACGGCGGTGAGGCCCTCGCGGACGTCCTCGCCGGTCAGCGCGTCGTCCTTCTCCTTGAGCAGGCCGCGCGAGCGTGCGTAGCGGTTCAGGACGGTCGTCAGCGCGGAGCGAAAGCCCGTCAGGTGCGAGCCGCCCTCGTGCGTGTTGATGTTGTTGGCGAAGGAGAACACCGACTCCTGGTAGGTCGTGTTCCACTGCATCGCCACCTCGACGCCGCCCTCGTCGCTGTCGCCCTCGAAGAAGACGACCTTGCGGCCGATCGACTCCTTGTTGGCGTTGAGGTAGCGGACGAAGTCCTCGATGCCGCCGTCGTACTTGAACGTCGCGGTCGCCTTCTCACCGCGCTCGTCGTTGATCGTGATGCGCAGGCCGCGGGTCAGGAAGGCGGTCTCCCGCAGGCGCTGCTCGAGCACGGAGAAGTCCAGGTCGGTCGTCTCGAAGATGCCGGCGTCGGGCCGGAACGTGATCTTCGTGCCGGTCTCCTCGGTCTTCTCGCCGCGCGCGATCGGCGCCTGCGGGACGCCGCGCTCGTAGGTCTGGCGCCAGACGTGGTCTTCGCGGCGCACCTCGATCTCGAGCAGCTCCGACAGCGCGTTGACGACCGAGACGCCGACGCCATGCAGGCCGCCGGAGACCTTGTAGCCGCCGCCGTCGCCGAACTTGCCGCCGGCGTGCAGGACGGTGAGCACGACCTCGAGCGCCGAGCGGCCCTCCTTCTCCATCGTGCCGACCGGGATGCCGCGGCCGTCGTCGTCGACCGTGACGGAGTTGTCCGGGTGGATCGTGACGTCGACGCGGGTGCAGTG
>JAUXSD010000076.1 GCA_030681525.1 Solirubrobacteraceae bacterium | reverse complement strand
GCTCCGGCGGGAAGCGCGTGACGATGCTGCGGTGCTTGCCGCTTGCCAGATCGGCATCGATGATAGTGCGGATGAAATTTGAACTTGGAGCCGGGGAAACGGCGTGCTGTGGCGCGTTGCTCATGCGGGGCTCTTCTCAGTTTCTATGGTCGGTTTCTATGGAGTTATTCTGCGGGGTAAACGGTATGCGCCGCAGATTTTACCCGAAAACACGCAGCCAAAGAAAAAGCCCGCCGGATAAGGGCGGGCTTTTTTACATATTGGTGGTGATAGGTGGATTTGAACCACCGACCTCAGCGTTATGAGTGCTGCGCTCTAACCAACTGAGCTATATCACCGCGAAGAGCGCGGCATTCTCCAGATTTCACCCTACCTTGTCAATGCGCAGGGAATATCCTTCAGTTCGCTTCCTGCAAAATCTTTTTGTATTCTGGCCAGCTCGGCGCCTGTCTTGGCATCCAGCCCATTCAGCACAAACAGGGTCACCTTGAGCTTGCTGGCGCGTTCACCAATCTGCGCACTGCGCACTCCCTTGGAGTTCCGCAACTCATCGAGAAAATGCTGCGCCGCCTCTCGCGTCTTGAACACGCCGAGCGAAACGGCGTTTAACCATGGCCCCGCGTCCGGCACGACGAAATAATCATCGATGCCGCGCGCCTTGAGCTGGGCAATTTTTTGGTTCACCGCTGCCTTGTCCTTCATCGGCGATATATACACCCAATAACCTATAGCGTATTCGACCTGGCGCTGGCTTAATTTATCGCCAAGCTGCAATGCGGACAAGGCGGCCGTTGCACGCGTCAAATCGGCACCCGAGAACTCGCCCCATTCCATGCATGAAACATCCGGCCTAACCGTAGGCATTGCAGGCGCCTCCACCGGCGCCTGAACAGGTGCAGGCGCTGCGGCAGGTAATACCGCAACCGGCTTGCCTTGCGGCGCGCTCAGCACGCTGACCTTTTCCTCATGCAGCGGGGGTTGCGTCTGCACCGCTTGCTCATCGGCGGCCAGCAATCCTCCCCACTGCATCACTGCGAAAAAAATCATATTCCCCAATAACAAAATCCAGACTAATACTTTCATCACGCGCTCGTTTCCTGTGCGATTAACCAAAGACCTTGCAGAACCAGATTATCCGCGATACGCAACGGCACGTTAAGACGATTCCGCAGTACCGCTTCCGCCCCGCCGCTCAGCACGACCGGCGCGCTACCCCTTCGACCAGGCTCATAACCAGCGACTTGGCTATCGTCTTTTGATAGCCTAGTCGAATGGCTAGTAGTTTCATCGGGGCAGGTATCGCCGAGCAAGGCATGTTGCCGCTCGATCGCGCCGCAACTGGCTTGCAGCGCGCCGCTGTAGAGCGCATCGGCGGTATTCAGCGGGAATGATGCACACTTTCCCGCTTGCGCTGTCTGCAACTGGGCGGTTGCAGCGCACAAGCTGCGCTGCATCAGTTCCACTCCGGGCAAAATCAGCCCACCGATAAATTCCCCCTTGGCCGACAGCGCGTCAACCGTGGTGGCCGTGCCGCTGTTTACCACCAGGCATGTCCCGCGCACCAAATGCCATGCCGCGATCAAAGCCGCCCA
>JAUXSD010000074.1 GCA_030681525.1 Solirubrobacteraceae bacterium | reverse complement strand
CGGGCGGGCGAGCGGGCGATCGCGCTGGCGGCGCTCATCCACCGCGACGGCGACGGGGTCTCGTTCGCCGAGCTGCTCGTCGCGCGCAGCGGGCTGACGGTCGAGGACTGGGTCGCCCGCCTGCACGCCGTCACGCTGCCGCCGCTGCTGCACGTGCTCTACCGCTTCGGCGCGACGTTCTCGCCGCACGCGCAGAACTGCCTCGTCGTGCTGCGCGACGACGTCCCCGTGCGGCTCGTCGTCAAGGACTTCGTCGACGACGCGATGATCAGCTCCGAGCCGCTGCCCGAGCTGGCGGATCTGCCGGCCGCGGTGCGCGCCGCGCTCGGCAAGGGCGTCGAGGCGATGCTGCTGTCGCAGTGGATCCAGAGCGGGCTGCTGGTCTGCGTGCACCGCTACCTCGCGGAGATCCTCGAGGCGCGCATGGGCTATGCGGAGGGCGCGTTCTGGGTGGCGGCGCAGCGCGCGGTGGCCGCTTACCACGAGCGCTTCGAGGACGAGCTGGGGCCGCGCTTCGACCTCTTCGACTTCGAGGCGCCGGCGTTCGTGAAGCTCTGCCTCAACCGCGTGCGGATCCTCGGCCGCGGCTACGCCGACGACGCGCAGCGGCCGGTCGCCTCGGCGTCGGGCTGGATCGACAACCCGCTGGCGCCGGCGCCCGCGCCCACCGGGGCCGCCCCGCGATGAACGCCACCGTGCCGCTGCTCAGCGAGCTGACCGCCTACGCCGAGCACGAGCCCGCGCTCGACCGGCGCCTGTGGGCGCGCCCGCTCGTGCCCGAGCACGACACCGACCTGCTGTGGACCTGGATGCAGCGCCCGCACGTCGCCGAGTTCTGGGACATGGCCTGGCCGCGCGACTGGATCGGCGACTACCTGCGCGGCCAGGTCGACGACGGCGCGCGCTCGCCCTACCTGGGGTTCGTCGACGAGACGCCGATCGGCTACCTCGAGGTCTACGACCCGTCCCGCGACGTTCTCGGGGCGCACGCGCCGGTGCTCCCCGGCGACCTCGGCGCGCACGTGCTGATCGGCGACGAGGCGCAGCTCGGGCGCTACAGCGTGGCGCTCGGCCGCGCGGTCGTGCGGATGCTGTTCAAGCGCCCCGGCGTGCTGCGGATCGTCGGCGAGCCCGACGTGCGCAACGAGAACTTCCTCTCGCTGCTGGCGTTTCTCGGCTTTCGCAAGCACGGCGAGATCGAGCTGCCCGACAAGCGCGCGGCGTTCATGGTCTGCGAGCGCGCCGACTTCGAGCGGCTGGCCAGCCGCCGGCGGCGGCCGACGCGATGAGCGCCGCGGTGCTCGAGCTGGCCGGCGTCGTGAAGTCCTACGGGGGCGGCCCGCGGGCGCTGGACGGCGTCGACCTCACCGCCGCGGCCGGCCGCGTGACCGCGCTGCTGGGGCCCAACGGGGCGGGCAAGAGCACGCTCGTATCGCTCGCCGCGGGGCTTACCCGCGCGGACGCCGGAACGGTGCGCATGCTCGGCGCCGATCCGGCCGGCCGCCGCGGCCGCTCGGCGCGGCGGCAGATCGGCCTCGCGCCGCAGGAGATCGGCGTCTACCCGCAGCTCAGCGTGACGACGAACCTGCGCTGCTTCGCCGAGCTGCACGGCGTCGGCAAGCGCGCCGCGCGCGAGCGCGCCGCCGAGCTGCTCGAGCCGTTCGCGCTCGACGCGCTGGCCGATCGGACCGCCGGGCAGCTCTCCGGCGGCGAGCAGCGCCGCCTGCACGCGGCGATCGCGCTCGTCAACCGGCCCCGGCTCGTGATCCTCGACGAGCCGACCGCCGGCGCCGATCCGTCGACGCGCGAGCACATCCTGCAGGCCGTCCGCGACCTCGCCGCGGACGGCACGGCGGTCGTCTACACGACGCACTACCTGCCCGAGGTCGAGCGCCTCGACGCCGAGATCGCGCTGCTCGAGCACGGCCGGGTCATCGCGCGCGGCTCGGTCGCCGAGCTCGTCGCCCGCCATGCCGCGCAGGCGCCGCCGCCGGTCGTGGTCGCGCCGCCGCCGGGGCCGTCGCTGGAGACCGTCTACCTCGCGCTCACCGGCCGCCGGACGGTCGAGCCCGATCCGCTGGCCAGGCCATGAGCCCGCTGCGCGCCATCGTCCGCAACGAGCTGCGCGTGCTGCGCCACGACCCCGTGCCGCTCGTGCTGCTGATCGGCATGCCGATCGTGCTCATGGTGCTGCTCAGCCAGTCGCTTGGCCGCGTGCTGCTGTTCGAGGGCTACGACGACACGCCGGGCTCGATGCACACCGCCCCCGGCATGGCGTGCCTGTTCGGCTTCTTCTCGGTGGCGATCGTCGGCTTTGCCATCTTCCGCGAGCACGGCTGGCGCACGTGGCCGCGGTTGCGCGCCGCCGGTATCGGGCCGGGCACGATGCTGCTCGGCAAGCTCGTCGTGCCGGCGGGGCTGCTCGTGCTGCAGCACGCCGTCCTCTTCGGCTTCGGGATCGTGGCGCTCGACTTCAAGGTCAACGGCGCGTGGCTCGCCGTCGCCCTACTGGCGCTGGCGTTCGCGCTCATGATCCTCTGCGCCGGCCTGGCGGCGGCCGCGCTGCTGAGCACCGTCCAGCAGCTCAACGCGGTGACGAACCTCGGCACGATGGTGCTCGGCGGCCTCGGGGGCGCGCTCGTGCCGGTCATGGAGCTGCCGCAGTGGATCCAGCCGATCTCCCCCGCCTCACCGGTCAACTGGGCGATGGAGGGCTACCGCGACGTGATCCTCGACGGAGCGGGGGTCGGCGACGTCGTGCTCCCGCTGGTCGCGATGACCGGCCTGGCGCTGTTGCTCGCGGCGGTCGCCGTGTGGCGGATGCGCCACGACGTGCCCAAGCGCACGTGGGGTTGATGGCAGGGCCGATGCGCGGCGGCGCGCCCGACCTGCCGATCGTCGTGGCCAAACAACAACTAGGGTGCGCTGAGGACGACCACGGCGGCCGCGGTCGGCGGGTCGTGGCTGAGCGACAGGTGGGCGCGCAGTGGCGCCGCGACCCCGAGTTCCGCGGAGAGGCGGTCGAGCGACGTGGCGACCGAGCCGTGCAGCCGCAGCGCGGGGCGGCCGTGGCCGTCGTCGACGACCTCGATCTCGCGCAGGTCGACGGTCTCCAGCGCCGGTGGCCGCCCGGCGCGGGCGCCGGACCAGGCCTTGACGAACGCCTCCTTGGCGGCGTAGCGACCGGCCAGGCGCTGGACGCGGAGCGCCGCGGCCGCGGCCGCGTCGCGCTGCTCGCGCGCGGTGAACGTCGCGTCGACGAACGCCGAGGCGCCGTCGGCGAGCTGCTCGGCGAACGTCGTCGTGGTGACGATGTCGAGGCCGACGGCGAGCGTCGTCACGGCGACGGCGGCGACGGCCCGTAGGCGCCGCCTTCGCGCAGGCGGGCGGACGGATCGAGCAGCAGCGCGGCCTCCGCCTCGCGCGCGGCCAGCGGGTCGTCCGTGCCCAGCCGGCGGTCGCTGCGGCGCACGGCGGCGGGACGGCCGAGGCGCGTGCGCAGGCGCTGCTGGACGCCCTCCGCGCGGCGGCGCCCGGCGCGCCGCAGGTACGCCTCGCGCTGCGCCTCCGAAATCGCGGCGAGAAACGTCGCCGGATGCGCGATGGCCAGCAGCGCCGAGACGTGCCCGAAGCCCAGGCTCGTGACGAGGCCGGCGCGGATCGGCGCCTGCGGCGCGAGCGTGATCGGCCGGTCGCCGAGCGTCAGGAACTCGCCGTCGCGCAGCAGCGGGTCGGCGCACTCGAGGTTGCGGTTGCCCGGTACGAGACCGGACTGCATCATCCGCAGCATCCCGTCGACCTGCCAGGCGGCGGCGCCGCCCTTGGCGTGCCCGGTCACGGTCTTCTGCGAGACGACCAGCAGCGGGTTGCCGGGGGTGCGGCCGAGCGCGGCCTGGATGCGCTCGTGCAGGTCGGCCTCGTTGGGGTCGTTCATCTCGGTCGAGGTGTCGTGCTTGGAGACGACCGCGATGTCGTCGGCGGTCAGGCCCAGGCGGGCCAGCGCCCGGGCCAGCGGCGAGTCCGTTCCGCCGCGGGCAGCCGCCAGCACGCCCATCCCCGACGCCGGGATCGAGGCCTGCACGCCGTCGGCGAAGCTGGCCGCGTAGGCGAGCACGCCGCGCACCGGCAGCCCGAGCGCCAGCGCCACGTCGCCGCGCACGACGAGCAGCGCGCCGCCGCCCTGCGCCTCGACGAACCCGCGGCGGCGCACGTCGTTGGCGCGCGAGCTCTCGTGCGCGGCCAGGCCCATCGCCTCGAGGTCCTCGCTGCTGGCCGTCGCACCCATGTCGCCGAAGCCGCCGAGCCCCTCGGGCGTGAGGTCGTCGAAGCCGCCGGCGAGGATCGCGAGCGCCTTGCCCGCGCGGATCTTGTCGTACGCCTCCTCCAGCGAGACCGCCGCGGTGGCGCAGGCCGCGACCGGATGCGCCATCGGGCCGTAGGAGCCGACGAAGGACTGCACGGTGTGGGCGGCGACGACGTTGCCGAGCGACTCCTGCAGCCGGTCGGGCTGGCGCTCGCCGCCGAGCAGGTGGTCGCGCAGCAGGCGCCGCAGCGACGCCATCCCGCCCATCCCGGCGCCCTGCGTGTTGCCGACGAGCGCCGGATGGACTTCGGCCAGCAGCTCCTCCGGCGTCACCCCCGCGTCGGCGAAGGCATCGACGGTGCAGGCCAGGTTCACGAGCGCCATCCGGTCGGCGGTCGCCAGCAGGTCGGCCGGCACGCCGAAACGCGCGAGGTCGAGGCCGTCGGGCAGCTGGCCGGCCACGCGGCGCGAGTGCGTCACCGCGCGCGGGACGCGGATCTGCGCGCCCGGCGCGCAGCAGCACGTGCCAGGTGTCGTCGCGCGGGTCGTGGCGCGCCTGCGCGTGCTCGGGATCGGCGGCGGCGAACGCCCGCGCCTGCGCCTCGTCGTCGACGTCGATGCGCGTGTCCGCCGGCAGCGCGACCGCCGCCAGCGCGGTGTAGCCACCGGCGCGCAGCGTCTCGTCGTCGCGCAGCGAGCGCACGCCGATCCGCGCTGCGACCGCGCCGGCGTAGCGCGCGGCGAGCTCGGCCTCGGGCACCTCCGCGCCGCTCGCCGCGTCGACGTAGCGGCCGCGGTAGCCCTCGCGCCGGTAGCTCACCAGGCCGCACAGCCAGGCCAGCTCGCCGACCGAGGCCGGCGAGGGCGCGCCGTCGACCTCGAGCTCGAAGCTGGTGGCGCCCCCGCCGCACGGGCCCAGCTCACCGCAACCGACGATCACCACGAGGTCGGCGGGATCGAGCTCGTGCGGCGGGGCGGCCGGGCCGGCGGCGGCGGGCCGGGCGATGTCGGTGTCGACCCCCGGCAGCGCGCTGATGACCGGCTCCTCCTGCGACGGATCGCTCGCGCCGTCGAGCTCGGCGCGGCGCCGCGCGTGCTCGGCTTGCCTGCGCAGCTCGGCGGCCAGCGGCGCGACCGCCGCGTGCACGTCGTCGATGGCGCCGAGGCCGCCGGTCAGGTCGATCTGCACGGGCGCCGCCGCCGCCCGCTCGCGCAGCGGCCCCGGCCCGGCCAGTGCCGCCAGCAGCCAGCCCATCTCGGCGGCGGAGAACGTCCGCACGCCGAGGCGCTCCTCGACGAGCGCCGCAACGGCGTCGTTTGTCCCCATGAGCCCCGTGCCGCGCACCCAGCCGATGCGCGGCGCGACGAGTCGCACCCGCGAGCCCCACGCGGCGTGCTCGCTGTGCCAGCGAGCCAACAGCACCTCGAGCGCGGCCTTCCCGTCGCCGTAGGCGCCGTCGCCGCCGAGGGCGCCGTGGTTGGGCGACAGCGGCAGGAGCACGGTGGGCGTGGCCGCGCCGGGCGCGACGCGCGCGGCGATCGCCCCGACGAGCCGCTGCACGCCGAGCAGCTGCAGGCGCAGCGCGACCTCGGAGTCCGCGCCGGCGTCACCCGCCGCGCCGGCGGTGGCGACCGCGGCGAACGGGGCGACGATCGTCGGCGCGAACGGATCGAGGCGCAGGTCGGGCCGTTCGCGGGCGGCCGTCCGAGGCTCGGCGAGCCACGCCACCAGGGCGTCGATGTCGGCGAACGACGCGAGGTTGGCGGGCAGCACGTGCAGCTCGGCGCCGGGTGCCGCCGCGAGCCGGTACAGATCGCGGTACCAGCGCCGCCGGGCCGGCGTGTCGGTGGAT
>JAUXSD010000061.1 GCA_030681525.1 Solirubrobacteraceae bacterium | reverse complement strand
GCGGGTGCACCGAGCGCGTCGGCGGCCGGCGGTGCCGCCGGTGGGGGCGGGGGCACGACGGGGCAGACGGCGCCGCCCGCGCCGGTGTCCACGGACCCGACCGTGCCGGGCGTCTCGTCGTCGCCGACGTTCGTGATGGCGCAGAGCCCGAGCCGGCCGTCGGCGCCGTTGCCCCAGCAGCGAACGCCGCCCCCCACGAGCCGCACGCACGTGTGGTAGATGCCCGCCGCGACCGCGACCGCGTTGGCGGCCGGGCCGAGATCCACGGGGCCGACCGAGGCCGGCGACTCGTTGTCGCCGATCGAGGCGAGGTTGCCGTAGCCCAGCTGCCCGAACAAGCCCGATCCCCAGCAACGCACGGTGCCGTTGTCGAGCACCGCGCACGTGTGCTCCCCGCCGGCGCTGATCGCCCGCGCGGTTCGCCCGGCACCGAGGTCGACCGGCCCCGCCGTGCTCGGCAGCTCGTTGTCACCGATCGAGGTCGTGTTGCCGTACCCGAGCTGGCCGAGGTCGTTGAGGCCCCAGCAGCGCACGCTCCCGTCTGTGAGCACGGCGCACGAGTGCGTGGCGCCGGCGGTGATCGCCGTCGCGGGAGCGCCCAGGTTCACCGGCTCGGGCTTCGTCGTGGGGTCGATGACGGCGGTCGTGTCGCCATAGCCGAGCTGCCCGTTGCCGCCCAGCCCCCAGCAGCGCACGCTTCCGTCGGCGAGCAGCACACACGTGTGGAAGGCGCCCGCGGTGATCGCCACCGCGCTCTGGCCGCCGAGCTTGACGGGGTCGATCTCGCCCGGCCGCTCGCCGTCGCCGATCGAGGCGGTGCTGCCGTTTCCGAGCTGCCCGAACTCCCCGAGGCCCCAGCAGCGGACGCTGCCGTCGTCGAGCACCGCGCACGTGTGGTTGCCGCCCGCCGTGATCGCCGTGGCGGTGCGGCCGGTGCCGATGTTCACCGCTCCCATCGTGCTCGGCAGCTCGTTGTCGCCGACGTGGTTTCGGCTCCCGTATCCGAGCTGGCCCTCGTTGCCGTAGCCCCAGCAGCGCACGGTCCCGTCGTCGAGCACGGCGCACGTGTGGTAGTCGCCGACGGCCAGCGCCTGTGCCGTGCGCCCCGCGCCGAGCGGGACGGGACCGGCCGTGGCGGGCGTCTCGTCGTCGCCGACGACGCCCGTGTTGCCGTAGCCGACCTGGCCGTTGCCGCTGAAGCCCCAGCAGCGCACCGGGAAGCTCGTGGGAGCCGGCGTGGCGCCCGTGTCCACCAGCGCGCAGGAGTGGTACAGGCCGGCGCCGAGCTGGGCCACCGGGGCAGGCGACGACTGGCCCGCCGGCGCGCCGGCGGGCAGCACGGCGGCGAGCGCCGCGAGCACGGCGACCGCTGCTGCCGCGACGGCACGGACGCGCGGCGATCGCAGCACGGACGGTCCCCCGAAGACCCTCATCGCGCGCAGGCTACCGGTTTGCTATTCGCCTTTCGACTATAGGTTAGAGTCCCGTAGCCGACGGTGAGCCGGCGGCGTCTTTTTGGGGTCATCGGAAGGAGCGCGCTGTGTGCAGGTTCAACGTCCGTACCGTTGTCATGCTGCTCGGCGGCATGTTGCTGCCGGCGGGGGCCATGGCGGCCCCGGCGCTCGCGGCCCTTCCACCGGGCTATCAGGTGCAACGCATCGATACGCCGCTGCCGACCGCCAACGCGGGATTCGGCAACTCGAGCATCTCGACCAACGACACGGACGGCGACGGCGTCGACGACTTCGCCGTCCTGCAGCATTCGGGTACCGCGCAGAACGGCGCCGGCACGATCTGGCTCTTCAGCGGCGCCACCGGTCAGGTGCTGCGCAACGTCAACGCCGGCGATGACGGCGGCACGCGCGGCAACGCCGGCGCCGACAACTACATCGGCCGCATGAGCGACCTCGGCAGCTGCGCCAGCGCTCCCCAGCAAGTCGCCGGTCAGCCGGGCCCGACCTGCGCGAGCGCGACGGTGGGACCGCCCGACGGCGTCCTGGAGATCCTCATCGGCGCGGGCGGCGTCGACGTCGGCGGCGTCCCCGACGTCGGCCGCGCGTACGTTCTCGATGGCAAGACCCTCGCGATCCTCAAGCGGATCGACATGCCGGCCGCCGACCGCGCGCTGATCGCCGCCCGCATCGCGGAGAACCCGCTGCCCCCGACGGCGACGGCGGCGAACCTGATCCGCGGCGGCTTCGGGCGCACGGTGACCAACCCGCGCGGCCTGCCGCCCTGCGCCGGGAACTCCGGCATCGGCGCGTGCCCGACCGCGGCGCAGATGCCGACGGGCGTGCGGATCGGCGACGTCGACGGCGGCGGCGTCGGCGACATCGTCATCGGTGCGAACCAGTTCCCCGAGAACGGGGCGACCGCCCATCCCGACTCGCACTGCGCGGCGAACGCCGGCGCCGCGACATGCCAGGGCGCAGGACGCACGTACGTCTACCGCGGCGAGAACATCGCCGGGTCCGACCCGGCCACGATCCTCGGGACGCCGATCATGACGCTGAAGAACATCGGCGCACAGGTCGACGACCCGTTCTCCGGCTCGGGCGGGCACGTCAACGAGAACTTCGGCCACTCGCAGATCCCGATCGGCGACGTCGGGACGTGCCAGACCGGAGGGTCGTTCCCCGCCGTCGTGCCCGGCCAGCGCTGCCTGCGGACCTCGCGCACCAACGTCCCAGACGGCAAGCCCGACTTCGTCGTCTCGACGCACCGCTCGGAGTGCCCGCTCTTCGAGCCCGACTACGCGTTCTTCGAGTGCGGCGCGAGCATCCTGTTCGACGGCGCGACGGGAGCGATCCTGTACATCTACAACCACCCCGAGCCCCAGGCCAACGCGCTGTTCGGGTTCACGACCGGGCAGCAGTTCCCGGTCGGCGACCTCGGCGACTCGAACCTGCCCGACATCGTGATCCCCGCGATGCAGAACGCCAACGACAGGGCCGAGGCGGGCCGCGGCTACGTGTTCAGCGGCAACGTCGGCGCGAACATGATCAACTTCGCGTTCGTCGACGACCCGACGCCGAACACCTTCGGCCGCTTCGCCAACCCGACGGAGGGGGTGGGCGACCTGGTCGGCGGAAACCAGGTCCGCAACGAGGTGCTCGCCGGGCAGTTCTCGGCCGTGCAGACGGGCGGCAAGGCCGACACGAACTTCGACGTGAGCTTCGTGAACCCCGCCAACGAGCAGGCGCTGCAGACGATCTCCGACCCCGACGCACAGCCGGAGAGCGGCTTCGGCAGCAGGCTGTTCCCGATCGGCGACCTCAACAACGACGGGATGCTCGACTTCGGCGTCGCGTCGGTGCGATGGGACTCGCCGGCCAGTGGCGGCAACCCGTCGGTGCTCGATGCGGGACGCCTGTACATCTTCCGCAGCGATGCCAACGCGGTCGTCCCGCCGCCTCCGCCCCCGCCGGCGGGTCCGGCGGGTCCGGCGGGTCCCGCGGGTCCCGCGGGACCCGCGGGTGCGTCGGATGCGGCCGCGGCCCCGGGTGGCGCCACCACCACGGCGGCGGCGGCGCTGGCCGGTCGGACGGTCGACCTCGACGCATCGCGCACGAGGGTTCGCAGCGGTGCGCGCGTGCGACTGAGGGGCGTCGTCGAGGCGTTCGCGAACCCGCGGGCCTGCGAGGCCGGCCAGACCGTGCGGATCCAGCAGCGCACGCTCACAGGCTCGCGCTTCCGGACCCTCCGGACGGTCACGACGAGCAGTCGCGGCACGTTCCAGACGCCGCTGCTGCGGATGACGAGCACGCGCCTGTACCGCGCGCGCGTGCTGCAGACGGACGCCTGCGAGGGCGCGCAGTCGCCGCGTGAGCGCGTGACGGTCCTGCGCGCGCGGGGCGCCGCCCGCGCAGCAGCGATCAAGCGGGCGCGCAGCGCGAGGCGCTAGTCCGAGCGCGTCGTCCGTCCGGCCTTCCGGTGCTGGGGCTACGAAGCCTCAGCACCGGGACCCACCGGCCGGGTGTCATGCTCGGTGCGGACCGGGGCGGCCATGCTGCTTGCCCACCGGTCCGCCGCAGGGGCCACTGCGTGCGGTGATGCGCCCGGGGGTCAGGAGCTGCTGGGCGGGCGCTTGCGCGCCCAGCGCTCGCGGATCTCGTCGTCTTCGGCCTTCTCGCCGCGTCCGGAGACCATGGCGACGATGATGAGGCCGGTCACGAGCGCGGGGATGAGGATCCCGTACGTGAACAGCAGGCCAAAGGTGTCGGTCCAGATCCCGCGGGCCGCGCCGTCTTCGGCGGCGATGTTGAGGTCGAGGACGATCATGCGCAGGGCAGCATATCCAGGCGGTCAGCCCGCAGGCGGTGCCACCGACGCGCCGATCCACGCCAGGTAGTCCGCCGCGCCGCCGGCCACGTCGAGCACGACGAGCTCGAAGGTCTCGTACGGATGCAGCTCGCCGAGCGCGGCATCGAGCGCGGGGACCGCCGCGCGGGTCGTCTTCACGACGAGCAACGCCTCGTCGTCGTGCTCGACGGCGCCCTTCCAGCGGTAGACGGACTGCACCGGGCCGACGATGTTCACGCAGGCGACGAGCTCGCGACCGACGAGCGCCTCGGCGATCGGGCGCGCCTGGTCGGGCGGCGTCGTGACGAGGCAGACGACGGCATCCATCGTGCGACGACGGTAGCGATGAGTTCCGGGCGGCCGCGCCGTCGTAGGGACAGCAACCGATCGCCGGGAGGCGCACCATGGGAACCATCGTCGTTACGGAGTTCGTCACGCTGGACGGCGTCATGGAGGCGCCCGGCGGCGAGCCGACGCACCGCCACACCGGCTGGGTCGGCGATTTCTTCGGCGAGCAGGTGGGCGCGTACAAGCTCCAGGAGGTGCTCGACGCCGAGGCGCAGCTGCTCGGCCGCGTGACCTACGAGAGCTTCGCCGGCGCGTGGCCGCAGCGCGACGACCCCGAGGGCTTCGCGGCGAAGATGAACGCGATGCCCAAGTACGTCGTCTCGTCGACGCTCGACACGCTGGAGTGGAACAACTCGACGCTGCTCGAAGGCGACGTCGTGGAGGCCGTGACGCAGCTCAAGGCGCAGGTCGACGGGATCATCCTCGTCGCCGGCAGTTGCACGCTCGTGCACACGCTCATCGAGCACGACCTCGTCGACGAGCTGAGGCTCATGGTCTTCCCGGTCGCGATCGGCTCGGGCCTGCGCGTCCTGCCCGAGACCGAGAAGAAGACGACGCTGAAGCTCGTCCACACCGCGGTGCTCGACGACGTGGTGCAGGTCAACCACTACCGCCCGGCCGAGTAGCTCTACACGGCGGCGTGCTCCCGGGCCGGCGCCTACCATCGGGCACATGGCCTCCGCCACCGAGGCGCTCAGCGACGCCGTCCTCGCGATCGCTGCCGAGCATGCCGTCGAGCCGGTCCTGCAGAAGCTCGTCAACGCCGCGCGGGAGCTGGCGGACGCCCGCTACGCGGCAATCGGCGTGCCCGACGGCAGCGGCGGCTTCGGGCGCTTCATCACGTCGGGGATGAGCGACGAGCTGATCACGTCGCTCGGCGAGCTGCCGCGCACGCACGGACTGCTCGGCGCGATGCTCGAGTCGCCCGAGCCCTACCGCACCGCCGACATCCGCGACGACCCGCGCTTTCGCGGCTGGTGGCCGTCGGCGCACCCGTCGATGAGCTCGTTTCTCGGCGTGCCGATCGTCTCGGGCCGGGGCGACGTGGCCGGCGCCTTCTACCTGACCGACAAGGAGGGCGCGCCGGAGTTCTCGCTCGAGGACCAGCGGCTCATCGAGACGTTCGCCGCGCACGCCGCGCTCGCGCTGGAGAACGCGCGCCTGCACGAGCGCTCGCGCGAGCTGAGCATCGTCGAGGAGCGAAACCGGCTCGCGCGCGAACTGCACGACGCCGTGACGCAGAAGCTGTTCGGCGTCGTTCTGGCGGCGGAGTCCGGTGCCGCGTTGCTCGAGCGCGACCCAGCGGGAGCCGGCACGCAGCTCGCGCTCGTGCGCGAGCTGGCCCGCGGGGCAATGGAGGAGCTGCGCTCGGTGATCGTGCACCTGCGCCCGGCGGCGCTCGAGTCGCAGGGCGTGGCCGAGGCGCTGGCCAAGCACGTCGAGGTGCTGCGCCGTGTGCACGAGCGCGAGATCGCGCTGACGGTCCAGGGCGACGCGCCGGTCGCGGCGGCGATCGAGGGCGATGTCTTCCGCATCGCGCAGGAGGCGCTGCACAACGCGCTGCGCCACGCGGCCGCGGCGCGGATCGCGGTTTCGCTCGTCTGCGCGCCCGGCCGCGTCGAGCTGACGGTGACCGACGACGGCAGCGGCTTCGAGCCCGCCGCGCCGGGGGTGCGCTCACGCTCGCTCGGCCTCACGACGATGGCGGAGCGGGCGCGCGCGGCCGGCGGCGCGCTGACCATCGACTCCGCTGCCGGCGCCGGCACGGCCGTCCGCCTCGTCGTCGACACGGTGGCAGCCGAGACGGCCCCGCCGTGATCCGCGTCCTCATCGCCGACGACCACGCGGTCGTGCGCCAGGGGCTGCGGACGTTCCTCGAGCTGCAGGACGACATCGAGGTCGTCGGCGAGGCCGCCGACGGTGAGCAGGCGCTGGCCGCCGCGGCGCAGCTTGCGCCCGACGTCGTGCTCATGGACCTCGTCATGCCGGGCATCGGAGGCGTCGGCGCGATCGAGGCGCTGCGCGCGAGCGGATCGAGCGCGCGCGTCATCGTGCTGACGAGCTTTCTCGACGAGGACAAGGTGCTGCCCGCCGTCCGCGCCGGCGCCGCGGGCTACCTGCTCAAGGACGTCGAGCCGGCCGATCTCGTCAGCGCGATCCGCACCGTCGACGGCGGCGACGCGCTGCTGCACCCGGCCGTCGCGGCCCGCGTCCTGCGCGAGCTGACCGCCGACGGCAGCCGCCGCGAGGCGC
Organism: Solirubrobacteraceae bacterium; assembly: GCA_030681525.1. Taxonomy (GTDB): domain Bacteria; phylum Actinomycetota; class Thermoleophilia; order Solirubrobacterales; family Solirubrobacteraceae; genus CADCVQ01. The sequence continues at coordinate 2,316 of JAUXSD010000061.1, read as the reverse complement.
ACGACTCGCTGACCTCGCGCGAGCGCGAGGTCCTGGCGCTCATCGCCCGCGGCCGCGCGAACAAGGCGATCGCCCTCGATCTCGGCGTGGCGGAGAAGACCGTCAAGACGCACGTCGGCAACATCCTCGCGAAGCTCGGCCTGTCGGACCGCACGCAGGCGGCGCTCTACGCCGTGCGCGCCGGGCTCGACTGAACGGCACCGCGCGCACGGGCAGCGCGCTCGAACATCCGCCGAGACCACGCGCGACCCGGAGATCCGGTATGTGTCTATCTCACATATTGGGTAGGCGACGATCCGGCCCAGCAGCGGATCGCCGGCTGCACTCCTCTCTGAGACCGAGATGCCCTCCTCGACAACACCTTCCTCTCCGCGCCGCGTCCGCGTGCAGAAGGAGCTGCTGGTCGCGTGGACGCTGCTGCTGCTCGACGGCGACAAGACCTACGGCTACCTCCTGCACCAGCAGCTGCTCGAGCGCGGCGTGGACCTGCAGGCCTCGAGCATGTATCGCCGGCTGGCGAAGTTCGAGCGCGCGGGCTGGGTGGAGTCGAGCTGGTCCACTTCGGTCGACGGGCCGCGGCGTCACGTCTACGTGCTCACGGACGCGGGGCGCGTGGCGCTGCGCGGCATGACGGCGCTCATCCGGGAGCTGCGCGAGGCCTACGGCGCGTTCCTCGACGACCACGCGCTCGCTGTCGCGCGGCGAGGCGCCGACGGCGAGGTCGACGAGGACGCGACGCCGGCTGCCCCGGCCACGCCGGCGACCGGGCCGCCGCCCGGCGGCGCTGCCCAGGAGGCGGCGGGAGCGTCACCGCTGGGGCTCGTGCGCCCGCGCCAGGAGCTGCTCGTCGGACGGGTGTTGCTGGCGCTCGACGCGGGCGCCACCTACGGGTACGACCTGCGCCGGGAATTCAACGCGCGGCGCATGAGCGCGGACCCCGCGGCGCTGTACCGGGTGCTCAGGCGCCTGGAGGCCGACAAGTGGGTCCAGTCGCGCTGGATGCGCCCGTCCGCCGGGCCGCCGCGCCGCTTCTACCGTCTCACGAGCCGCGGCCGTCGCAACCTCGACGAGATCGCGCGCCTGGTCGTGCTGATCCGCGATGCGCACGACGCCTACCTGCACGCCGCCGCCCACGTGGACGCCGCCGGCCCCGCGGACCGTCCGGCGGACCCGATTCGCCCGTCGACGGACCCGCCGCCGCCGGGGTCCTAGGACCAATTGCCGATGGTGCCCTCGGCGGTGGCGCACGTAGCGTCGGCGCCATGGACACACCGACCCTGACCGACCCGCCGTTGCCCGGCCGCGTCCGCGACGAGCCGATCGCCGCCGCGCACGCCGAGCGGGAGGCGGCATGAGCCGCACGGCGATCATCACCGGCGCGTCGCGCGGCCTCGGCCGCGCGCTGGCCGGCGCGCTCGCCGAGCGCGGCTGGCGGCTGATCATCGACGCCCGCGATGCGGCCGACCTGGAGGCCGCCCGCGCCGATCTCGCGCAGCGCACCGAGGTGCTCGCCGTCGCCGGGGACGTCGCCGACGCGTGGCATCGCGGTCGCCTGCTGTGGCTCGCCGGCGAGCGCATCGACCTGCTCGTCAACAACGCCAGCACGCTCGGCGCCGCCCCGCTGCCCGCGCTGGCCGACTACCCGCTCGACGAGCTCGAGCGGGCGCTGGCGGTCAACGTCGTCGCGCCGCTCGCGCTCGTCCAGCTCGCGCTGCCGCGGATGCCGGCCGGCGCGCGCATCGTCAACGTCACGTCCGACGCCGCCGTCGAGGCGTACGCGGGCTGGGGCGGCTACGGCGCCACGAAGGCCGCGCTCGAACAGCTCTCCAGCGTGCTCGCCGCAGAACGGCCGGACCTGCGCGTGTACGCCGTCGACCCCGGGGACATGAACACGCGGATGCAGCAGGACGCGTTCCCGGGGCAGGACGTCTCCGACCGGCCGTCGCCGCGCGAGAGCGTGCCCGCCCTGCTCGCGCTCGCCGAGCGCGACGTGCCGAGCGGGCGCCACCGCGCCGCCGAGCTCACCGGCGCCCATGCGTAGCGCGCGGGCCGGGAACGGGCCGGCGTGAGCGCGCTCGCGGCCGGCGCCGTCACCACCTGCGCGCCCCGCGAGGCGCACGCGCCGCCGGAGGCGCGCGGCCTCGCCCGCGACGGCGTGCGCATGCTCGTCGCCGATGGCGACGGGCTGACCCACGCGCACGCCCGCGACCTCCCGGCGCACCTCGCGGCCGGCGACGTGCTCGTCGTCAACACGTCGGCGACGGTGCCGGCCGCGCTGGCCGCCACCGCCGCCGACGGGCGCGCGCTGCGCGTGCA
>JAUXSD010000035.1 GCA_030681525.1 Solirubrobacteraceae bacterium | reverse complement strand
GCTGATCCGTACCCATCTCGGAGGAGGCGTCGCTCATGATGATGTATCCATGGTGCTTGCTCAATGCGGTGTTTGAGCGCACGTAGCCCGCATGAAGCGCAATGCGGGGAAGAAGCCGATAACCGCCACTTCCCGCATTCCACTTCGTTTCATGCGGGCTACTTGCTCAGGGCGAACGGAAATTTTTTATTAAGTGAACAGCAGAATCGAGGAAAGCCATGAGTGAAGTTTCCCAACAAGCCATATCGATCCTGGTGGTAGAGGACGACCCCGGTGATTTCGGACTGATCCGGGCGCATGTGCGGCTGTCCAGATTGGGCCTCAGTGGCGGCAATGAGCCGCTGACCTGGGCGAAGACGCTGGCCGAGGGAATCGCCGCAGGCCGGAGCAACAAGCCCGATGTCGTGCTGCTCGATCTGTCGCTCCCCGACTCGGCGGGGCTTGCCACGGTGCAGGCGATGCATACCGCTTTGCCCGGCGTGCCCATCGTGGTGCTGACCGGGCACGACGACAGTGCTCTCGCCGTCGCCGCCTTGCAAATCGGTGCCCAGGATTATCTGGTCAAGGGGCAGTATGATCACGATGCGCTGTGCCGCGCGGTGCGCAATGCACTGGTACGCGAGGCGCTTGAATCACGCCTGCGGCTGTTCGAAGTGGCGCTGAATTCGGTCGCCAGCGGAATCGTCATCACCGATGTTGACGCCCATATCCAGTGGGCCAACCCGGCCTTTACGCAACTGACCGGGTTTTCGCTGGAAGAAGTGCTGGGACGCAATCCGGGCGAGTTGACCAAGTCCGGCAAGCAAAGCCCGGCGTTCTACCGGAACATGTGGGAAACCATTCTGTCCGGCCAGACGTGGCACGGCGAGATCGTCAACCGGCGCAAGGATGGCTCCCTATATGACGAGACGCTCGTCATCGCCCCGGTAACCGGCGGGGATGGAACGATCCGGCATTTTGTCGCCATCATGCAGGACATCACCGAGCGCAAGCAGGCCGAAGAGCAGATTCGCACGCTGGCTTTCTATGACGCATTGACGCAATTGCCCAATCGCCGCCTGCTCAATGACCGGCTCGGGCAAACCATGGCCGCCAGCAAGCGCAGCGGCTGTTACGGCGCGCTGATGTTCCTTGA
>JAUXSD010000032.1 GCA_030681525.1 Solirubrobacteraceae bacterium | reverse complement strand
GTCCACGTCGGCCGAGGGGTGTGGCGAATTGGCCTCGCGGGCCGAGGGTTGTTCGCCACACCCCTGCTTGTCGGCCCAAATGGCCCGACCACGAATGCCGAACCCGGTCCGCCCGCCGCCCCCGAGCCAACTCACACTCCCCCAAGAGATGCAGTCTGACGCCGCCAGCCACACCAACACGGCGCGACAGCGCGGGCCGCGGACGCGCAGTCGACGTGTTCGCGGTTACGTCGTGAGCTGCGGCGCAGCCAACCTCGTCAGCACGAGCTGCCCGTCGGCCGCATCGACGGCGACCACGTCGCCCTCGCTGAACTCGCCCTCGAGGATCGCCAGCGCGAGCTTGTCGACGAGCTGCTTCTGGATGACGCGCTTCAGCGGCCGGGCGCCGTAGACCGGGTCGTAGCCCATGTCGCCGATCAGCTCGCGGGCCTCGTTGGTCAGCACGATCTCGATCCCGCGCTCGGCGAGCCGGCCGGCGACGAGCTGCGTCTGCAGCGTGACGATCTGGCCGATCTGCGAACGGGTGAGCGAGTCGAACTCGACGATGTCGTCGAGGCGGTTGATGAACTCGGGGCGGAAGTGCAGCTCCGCGCCCTCGCGCCCGCCCGGGATGTTCGAGGTCATGATGAGCACGACGTTCTTGAAGCTCACCGTGCGGCCCTTGCCGTCGGTCAGGCGACCGTCATCCATGACCTGCAGGAGCGTGTTGAACACGTCGGAGTGCGCCTTCTCGATCTCGTCGAGCAGGACGACCGAGTACGGCCGGCGGCGGACCGCCTCCGTGAGCTGGCCGCCCTCCTCGTAGCCGACGTAGCCGGGGGGCGCGCCGACGAGCCGGGCGACGGAATGCTTCTCCATGTACTCCGACATGTCGATGCGGACCATCGCCTCCTGCGTGTCGAACATGAACTCCGCCAGCGCGCGGGCCAGCTCGGTCTTGCCGACGCCGGTCGGACCGAGGAAGAGGAACGTGCCGATCGGGCGCTCGGGGTCCGACAGCCCGGCGCGGGCGCGGCGCAGCGCGCTGGCCACGGCCTCGACCGCCTCGTCCTGGCCGATGACCCGCTGGTGCAGGCGCTCCTCCATGTGCACGAGCTTGGAGACCTCGCCCTCGAGCATCCGGCTGACCGGGATCCCGGTCCACCGCGCGACGATCTCGGCGACGTCCTCGGCGGTGACCTCCTCCTTGAGGAAGCCGTCGTTGCCGTCGGACTGCGCCTCGGCCTCGGCCAGCTGGCGCTCGAGATCCGGGATGACGCCGTAGCGCAGCTCGGCGGCGCGCTCGAGGTTGGCCTCGCGCTCGGCGCGCTCGATGTCGTGGCGCGCGGCGTCGAGCTGCTCCTTCACATCGGAGACGGCGGTGATCTTCGCCTTCTCGGCCTGCCACTGGGCGGTCAGTGCGCCGGTCTGCTCCTGCAGCTCGGCGAGCTCGCGCTCCAGCGCCTCCTTGCGGGCCTTCGACGCCTCGTCCTTCTCCTTGCGCAGCGACGTCAGCTCGATCTCGAGCTGCATCGCGCGGCGCTTGAGCTCGTCGATCTCCTCGGGCATCGAGTCGATCTCGATGCGCAGCCGCGAGGCGGCCTCGTCGATGAGGTCGATCGCCTTGTCGGGCAGGAAGCGGTCGGCGATGTAGCGGTGGCTGAGGGTCGCGGCGGCGATCGTCGCCGAGTCCTGGATGCGGACCTTGTGATGGACCTCGTAGCGCTCCTTGAGGCCGCGCAGGATCGCGATCGTGTCCTCGACGGACGGCTCGTCGACCTGGACGGGCTGGAAGCGCCGCTCCAGGGCGGCGTCCTTCTCGATGTGCTTGCGGTACTCGTCGAGCGTCGTGGCGCCGACCGCGCGCAGCTCGCCGCGGGCGAGCATCGGCTTGAGCAGGTTGGCGGCGTCGACGGCGCCCTCGGCGGCGCCCGCGCCGACGATCGTGTGCAGCTCGTCGAGGAACAGCACGACCTGCCCGCCGGCGTCCTGGACCTCCTTCAGCACGGCCTTCAGGCGCTCCTCGAATTCACCGCGGTACTTCGAGCCGGCCAGCAGCGCGCCGATGTCCAGCGAGATGACGCGCCGGTCGCGCAGCGACTCGGGGATGTCGCCCGCGACGATGCGCTGGGCGAGGCCCTCGACGATCGCGGTCTTGCCGACGCCGGGCTCGCCGATGAGCACCGGGTTGTTCTTCGTGCGGCGGCTGAGCACCTGGATGACGCGGCGGATCTCGTCGTCGCGCCCGATGACGGGGTCGAGCTTGCCGTCGTCGGCCTCGGCGGTGAGGTCGCGGCCGTAGCGCTCGAGCGCCTGCACCTTCTCCTCGGGCGACTGGTCGGTCACCGGGCTCGTGCGCACCTCGGCCAGCGCCCGGAGCAGGCGCTCGTACGTCGCGCCGTTCGCCGTCAGCGCCTGGCCGGCCGGGCCGTCGTCGTTGGTGAGGGCGAGCAGCACGTGCTCGACGGAGACGAAGCTGTCCTTCAGCGAGCGCATCTCGCGCTCGGCGCCGCGCAGGACCTGCAGGACCTCGGGCGCCATCGTGGGCTCGGCCTCGGAGCCCAGCGTCGGCATGGCGCCGAGCGCGGACTCGAGATCGCCGCGCAGGGCCGCCGGCGCGACGCCGATCTTGCCGAGCACGGACGTGACGAAGCCGCCCTCCTGGTCGAGGAGCGCGGTCAGAAGATGCAGCGGCGTGATCTGCGAGTGGCGTCGCGCATGGGCGAGTGCGAGCGCGGCCTGCAGAGCCTCCTGGGTCTTGATCGTGAAGCGGTCGGCTTGCATAGATCTCAGTGTAGCCGACTAAGATCTTTTCATTCAAGCGCAAGGGTGTTGCGACCACCATCGCCCGGGCCGACCGAGCAGGTCGTTACTCGATCGCTTCGAGCGGAGCACCGCGGCCTGGTTGAGCGAGCCTCGGCCGTGATGCGGCGTATGCGCCGGCCGCGTGGGCGAGGCGGTCGAGGAGGTCGTCGGCGACCGCGGTGCGCGCGGCGGCGGGGGCGAGCGCTTCGACCGTGCGGCTGCCGGCGGGTCGCTCGATGAGTGGGCGGGCCGTCGCGCCGGGTGGCAGGGTGGCGAGCGTCAGCCCGTGCATGGGCACGATGGCGATGCCGGCAGCGACGAACGCCTGTGCGGCGGGGAGGTCGTCGAGCTCGTAGGTGACGCGTGGCGCGAAGCCGGCCTGGGCGCAGAGGTGCTCCACCAGCGACCGAAACCGCCCGGCCGGTGTGTCGCGGCGCGGCAAGATCAGCGGCTCGGCGTCGAGGTCGGTGATGCTGACGCCATCGCGCCGCGCGAGGCGGTGGCCCTCGGGCAGCACCACGTGGAGGTGATCGACGAGCAGACGGCGGCGCTGCAGTCCGCCGGTCTCGGGCACCGCCACGCCCGGCATGCGGTGCACGACCGCGAGGTCGACGTCGCCGCCGCGGAGGCGCTCGACCGCCTCGTAGGTTTCGAGCTGCACGACCTGGACGACGAGCTGCGGATGCGCCCGGCGCAGGTCGCGGATCGCCGCCGGCACGAACGACGACAGGGCGCTGGGGAACGCGGCCAGACGCAGCCGCGACGTGCCGCCACGCAGATCGCCGACGGCGGCCTCGGCGCCGCCCAGCGCGGCGAGCACGCGCTCGACGTGCGGGCGCAGCGTCGCACCGGCGCGCGTGGCGCGCAGAGGACGCTGCGAGCGATCGACCAGCGACGTCCCCACCTCGCGTTCGAGCGCCGCCAGCTGCTGTGAGACCGCCGACTGCGTGTATCCCAGCACGCCGGCCGCCGCTGAGATGGACCCGAGGTCCAGCACCAGCGCGAACGCCCGAAGGCGCTGAACATCGCCCAGCGACATGAAGCAACCCTACTGGTCGCAGAAGCAAAAGCAGTGGCGCTGATGAGCGGCCGCAGAGACGATCACGGCATGACCACCACATACACACCCACCAACACCGGCCACGCAGTCGCCGCGGGCGAAGGCGAGCGGATCTGGATCGTCGGAGACACGATGACGCTCAAGGCGACCGGCGAGAGCACCGGCGCAAGCCTCGTGCTCCTCGAGAACCTCACCGCCCCCGGCGGCGGGCCCCCGCCGCACATCCACACCCGCGAGGACGAGTTCTTCTACGTCCTCGACGGCACATTCGAGCTGCGCATCGGCGACGAGCTGCACGCGCTTGGGGCCGGTGGATTCGCCTACGTCCCACGCGGAACGGTCCACAACTTCCGCAACACGGCAGATACCCCCAGCCGCCTGCTCGTGGGCTTCACCCCCGCCGGGATGGATCGCTTCTTCCGCGACGCCGGACGCCCGGCCACCGACGACGGGCCGGCGCCGCCGGTCGACGAGGACGAGATCGCGCGCACGATGGCCGCCGCAGCCAGGTACGGAGTGGAGGCCGTCGCCTTCGAGAACTGACACGGTCCGCGCGCCCGACGTCCGAGCCGCGTCGGGCGCGCGCGGCGAACCAGACGACGACCTCTCGGCTGTGGCGAGTGACGGCGGGAGCGGCTGGTACTTCATCGACCGGCGCACGAACACCGTCGTCATGAGCCACATCGATGACGCGCGCTCGCGGTCGGTACCGACGCGGGGGGTCAGGGAACGCCCGCGACCTGCCGATACCGGCCACACGTGGGTGTTCGCCGTTGTCTCGCGCTGTTCTCCTCTGTCGCCGCGGTCGCCTGCGCGGTGCGCGCGTCGAGGGGGCTGCGACACCAGATCGCCGGCCTGTCGGCAGCCGCCCGCAGGCTTGTCGGCGCCGACATCGCCGCCACGGTTCCGGTCGTCGGCCGCGACGAGTTCACGGCTGTCGAGGAGAAGCTCGCCACGCTGGCCAAGCAGCTCGATCGCGATCGAGAGATCGTCACCTACCTCGCGGAACGGGCCACGCGGTCGGTGGAGACGACACGCGAGTGGCGCGCGCCTGAAACCGACCAGCTGACGGGCCTCTTCAACCGGCGCAGCTTCGAGGACGCGCTCGACGGCGAGATCGAGCGCGCCAAGCGTTTCGACCGCGACGTCGGGCTCGTATTGATCGACCTCGACGACCTCAAGCACGTCAACGACACCTACGGCCACCCGCAAGGCGATGTCGTCCTGCGCGAAATCGCGCGCGTCCTGCGCGCCGCCGCAGGCGAGATCGATCGCGCCGCGCGCTACGGCGGCGACGAGCTTGCGGTCATCCTGCCCGGCACGGACCTCGCGCGGGCGTACGACCGCGGCGAACGCATCTGCGAGCAGATCGCGCAGTTGCGCATACCGCGCGCCGACGGCGAGGGCGCCGTTCGCGTAACCGCAAGCTGCGGGGCCGCTTCTGCGCGCGGGGCGAAGGCCGACGCCAGAGAACTCGTTGCGGCCGCCGACAGCGCGCTGCACCAGCGCAAACGTCGGTGACCAGCGGCGCCGAAGCGGCTACGGCAGGACCTGGAAGGCCCGCATCTCGCCCCGCATGCGCGCCGGCAGGTAGCCCGTGAAGAGCGTGTAGGAATGCACGGCGCCGATGCGAGCACCGATCTCGGCGAGCGTCTGGGGGCTCAGCGGCTCGTCGATGCTCCAGCGCCCGTCGGCGATTGAGCCGCGCAGCTCGAGCAGCCGGCTGGCGCAGTGCAACTGGTAGCTGAGCTGCAGGCGCACGACGCCGCGCGCGCTGGAGCTGATGGTCCCCGACGCCTGGATGCGCCCGTCGACGATCTGCGGCCGGGAGAGGTCCAGGCGTGCCTTGTTGCGAGCGGCGCGCAGGCGCACGGACTGCGCGCGCGTGTCGCTGTCGCCGGCGTAGGCGATCGTCAGGATCCCCGTGCCGAGCCGAGCCTGTGCGCTCGTGACCGAGCGACGAAAGCGGATCCACCCGGAGGCGGTGTTGATCGGCACCGTGAAGCGGGTGTGCTGACCGGCCGCGTGATAGTCGACCAGCGGCCGGCCCGACGCGCGCGACGTGATCGGTGCGAGCACGTCGATGAAGTCGCCGGCGGTCGAGGCGCGGGCGATCGACAGCTTGGCGGGGTGGCGCGTCGCGCATTCGCCGGCGGTCCTGAACCTGCGCACCGCGCTGCGGGCGGTGCCGGCGGCGCTCACCGCGACGAGACGGTAGCTGTACGTCTGGCTGGGTCTCAGCGTCAGCGTCCTCGCGACCGGCAGCGCGACCGTCCCGTCGCCGGCGTCGACGTACGCCGTGCGCAGGTTGAGGCTCGTGCCCCGGCCGAACTCGAAGCGATAGCGCGTCGGGTTGCCGCGCGGGTTGACCGTGCCGGTGACGGTCGCCGCTCGCGCGAAGATCGGACCCGCCGGGCCGATCGTCACGAGCGGCGCCGGCGTGGCCTGTGTGCGCAAGCTGCGGTCGGCGCTGCTGCGGACTCCGGCGGCGTTCGTCGCCACGAGCCGGTAGTGGTAGATCGTGTTCTGCGTCAGGCCCGTGAGCCGCACGCTGATCGCGACCGGGTCGCCGCCGCTACCGGCATTGCGAGGCGACGAGCGCAGGCCGTACGCCGAACTCGTCCCGTACTGGATCTCGTAGGTCGTGGCCGCGCCGTTGGGGTCGACGGTGCCCGTGATCGTGGCGGCGTTCGTGGTGATGCTCGACGCGGCGGCGGTCGTCACCAGCGGCGGCACGGGGTTCGTCTGAGCGGCGGCGGCGGCCGGCAGCGCGAGGATGAGCGAGACGGTGAGGAGGAGGCGGCGGATCACCCGCGGGCGACGTTAGTCCTCGCCTGGGGCGTTCGCGCCCCGGTCTCATGGAACGCTCAGGCTCAGCGGCGGCGTTCGATCGGGATCGTGAACGGCTGGACGTCCTTGACGCGCACGAGGTCGGCGCCCTTGGCCTTCTCGTAGTGGACGATGTCGGCGCGGACCTGCTCGCGCTTGCCCTCCAGCGCGGCGATCTCGGCCTCGAGCTCGGTCCTGCGCCGCTCGAGGGCGGCCACGCGGCGGCGGGTGCGCTCGAGCTGCTGCTCGAGCTCGAGCACCTTCTCGACGCCGGCCAGGTTGAGGCCCAGCTCGGCCGTCATCTGCTGGATGCGGCGCAGGCGCTCGACGTCCTGGTGGGAGTACAGGCGCGTGCCCTTGGGGGAGCGCTTGGGCTCGATCAGCCCGCGCTGCTCGTACATGCGCAGCGTCTGCGGGTGCATGTCGGCCAGTTCGGCGGCGACGGAGATCATGAACACGCCGCGGTCGGAGGACACCTCGATCCGCGTGGTCGTCGTGGTCGTGCGCCGCCGCGAGCTCATGTCTGAAACAGCCCCTTGCGCGGGTTGCCGTTGAACACCTTCGCCAGATCGTCCACCGCAGCCTCCTGTTCGGCCGTCAGCTTGTCGGGCATATCCAACACGAAGCGGTAGCGGATGTCGCCGCGGCCGGGCTTGCCCAATCGCGGCGGGCCCTCGCCGCGCAGGCGCTGGATGCTGCCGGGCCGCGTGCCGGCCGGGACGCGCAGCGTCTTGCGCCCGTCGAGCGTCGGCACCTCGATCTCGGCGCCGCGCAGCGCCTCGGGCAGCGTGAGCGGGACCACGACCTCGACGTTGTCGCCCTTGCGCTCGAAGACCGGCGACTCCTGCACGTGCGTGACGACGAACAGATCGCCCGACGTGCCGCCGTTGCGGCCCGGCTCGCCCTTGCCGGCCAGGCGGATCCGGCTGCCCTCGCGCACGCCCGCGGGTACGTTGACGCGGTAGCGCTTGACCGTGCGCCGGCGCCCCTCGCCGTGACAGGTCTGGCAGGGCTCCTCGATGATCGTCCCGGCGCCGCCGCAGCGCGAGCACGGCGTCGAGATCGAGAACAGCCCCTGGCCCTCGATCTCCACGCCGCGCCCGTTGCAGCGCGGGCAGACGATCGGCGACGTGCCGGGCTTGGCGCCCGTGCCGGCACAGGTCGGGCAGCGCTCGTAGGTGGGCACGGAGATCGGCACCTGCGCGCCCTTGATCGCCTGGTCGAAGCCGATCGTGACCTCGGCCTCGAGGTCGCGGCCGCGCTCGGCGCGCGGATTCGAAGCCCGCCCGCCCCCGCCGCCGCCCCGCCGGCCGGCGGCCTGCCCGAAGAGGTCGGAGAGGATGTCGCCGAAGCCGCCGGCGTCGAACCCGGGCTGGCCGCCGCCGCCGCGCCCGACGTTCGAGAACGGGTTGGTCAGCGCGCGGTCGTACTCCTTGCGCTTGTCGGGGTCGCCGAGGATGTCGTTGGCCTGGGAGATCTGCTTGAAGCGCTCCTCGGCCTTCGCGTCGCCCGGGTTCTTGTCGGGGTGGTACCTGCGCGCCAGCTTGCGGTAGGCCTTCTTGATCTCGTCCTGCGAGGCCTTGCGCTCGACGCCGAGCACCTTGTAGTGATCTTGGGCCGCCATCGTCTCGCTCACCTCAGCCGGCGACGATCACCCGGGCCGGCCGCAGGACCGCGTCGTTGAGCCGGTAGCCGGACTGCAGGACCTCGACGATCGTGCCCGCCTCGGTGCCCTCCACCGGATGCTGGGCGACGGCTTCGTGCCATGCGGGGTCGAACGCCTCGCCCTTGGGCACGTAGCCCTCGATGCCGGTCCGCGCGAGGGCGGCCGTCAGCTCGGATTGCACGAGGCGGATGCCCTGCGTCAGGTGGTGTTCCTCGTCCTGGCCGGAGCTCTCGACCGCCGCCAGGGCGCGGTCGAGGTTGTCCAGCGCGGGCAGCAGCTCGCGGGCGAGGCGGCTCATGCCGCGCACCTCGGCCGCGCGGACGTCGCGCGTCGTGCGCTTGCGGTAGTTCTCGAAGTCGGCCTGCGTGCGCTGGGCCAGCGCGAGGTACTGGTCGGACCTCTCCGCGCGCTCGCGCAGGTCGGCGTCGACCACCTCGGCCTCGGTCTCCGGCTCGAGACCCGCCTCGGGCCCGTCGGCGGGCATGTCCTCGGCCCCCACGGCGGGCGCCGTGGGCGCGTCGCCGTCGGGGGACGGCGGCGGTGGCGGATCGCTCGCACGATCCGGCACCGCCTGCTCCTCGAGCTTCTCGTCGTGGGTCGCCACGGTCCTAGCGACCTTCCTCGACGACCTCGGCGTCGACGACGTCCTCCTCGTCCTCGCCGGACGCGTCCGGCGCGTCGCCGTTCTCCGACGCCGCGCTGTCGGCCTGCGCGGAGCGGGCCTTCTCGTACATCGCCTCGGAGACCTTGTGGAACGCCGTCTGCAGCGCCTCGGTCTTCGCCGCGAGCTCGGCGGCGTCGTCGGACTCCAGCGAGTCGCGCAGGTCCTTGATCAGGCCCTCGATCTCGCTCTTGGAGGACTCGTCGATGCTCTCCGCCAGGTCCTTGAGCTGGCGCTCGGCCTGGTAGGCGGCGTTCTCGGCGTTGTTGCGCGCCTCCGCGAGCTCCCGCAGGCGCTTGTCGTCGTCGGCGTGCGACTCGGCGTCCTGGACCATCTTCTTGATCTCGTCCTCGGACAGGCCCGAGCCCGACTTGATCTCGATCTTCTGCTCCTTGCCGGTGCCCAGGTCCTTGGCGGACACGTTGAGGATGCCGTTGGCGTCGATGTCGAACGCGACCTCGATCTGCGGGATGCCGCGCGGCGCCGGCGGGATGCCGGTGAGCTGGAACTTGCCCAGCGACTTGTTGTAGGTCGCCATCTCGCGCTCGCCCTGCAGGACGTGGATCTCGACCGAGGGCTGGTTGTCCTCGGCGGTCGAGAACGTCTCGCCCTTGCGGGTCGGGATCGTCGTGTTGCGCTCGATGAGCTTCGTCATCACGCCGCCCTTGGTCTCGATGCCCAGCGTCAGCGGGGTCACGTCGAGCAGCAGGACGTCCTTGACGTCGCCGGCCAGCACGCCGGCCTGGATCGCGGCGCCGATCGCCACGACCTCGTCGGGGTTGACGCCGCGGTGCGGCTCCTTGCCCGTGAGCTCCTTGACCTTCTCCTGGACGGCCGGCATGCGGGTCATGCCGCCGACGAGGACGACGTGGTCGATGTTCGACGCGCCCTTGTCCTTGGCGTCGTCGAGCGCCTGGCGGACCGGCGCGACGACGCGGTTGAGCAGGTCGGCGGTCAGCTCGTTGAGCTTGGCGCGCGTGAGGCGCACGTCGAGGTGCTTGGGGCCGGACTGGTCGGCCGTGATGAACGGCAGGTTGATCTGCGACTCCTGCGCGGTCGACAGCTCGATCTTCGCCTTCTCGGCCGCCTCGTAGAGGCGCTGCAGGGCCATCGGGTCGTTCTTGAGGTCGATGCCCTGGGACTTCTTGAACTCGCCGGCCAGCCAGTCGACGAGCGCCTTGTCGAAGTTGTCGCCGCCGAGGTGGTTGTCACCGGCGGTCGACTTGACCTCGAAGACGCCGTCGCCGATCTCGAGCACGGACACGTCGAACGTGCCGCCGCCGAGGTCGAAGACGAGGATCGTCTGATCGGTCTCCTTGTCGAGGCCGTAGGCCAGCGAGGCGGCCGTCGGCTCGTTGATGATGCGCTTGACGTCGAGGCCCGCGACCTTGCCGGCGTCCTTGGTCGCCTGGCGCTGGTCGTCGTTGAAGTACGCCGGGACCGTGATGACGGCGCCGTCGACGGTGTCGCCGAGATAGGCCTCGGCGTCGGTCTTGAGCTTCTGCAGGATCATCGCGCTGATCTCCGGCGGGCTGTACTGCTTGCCGGAGGCCTCGATGCGCGCGTCGCCGCTGGAGCCGGAGACGACCTTGTAGGGGACGATCGACTCCTCCTCGCGCACCTCGGCCTCCTTGCGGCCCATGAAGCGCTTGATCGAGGAGATCGTGTTCTGTGGGTTGGTGACCGCCTGGCGCTTGGCGACGGTGCCGACGAGGCGCTCGCCGGACTGCGTGAAGGCCACGACGGACGGGGTGGTACGACCACCCTCGGAGTTCTCGATGACGGTTGGCTCGCCACCCTCCAGCACGGCCATGCAGGAGTTGGTGGTGCCGAGGTCGATGCCGATGGTCTTGCCCATGGTTTGCTGGGTCTCCTTCTTTGATGCCTAAGAAATCTGCGTCCCAGTCTAGTAGATCTGCCGCGGCAACCTCCAGGGCGGCGCCGCGCTCGTTGCGGCGTGCGCACGCCGGCGGGGCTGCTGCCGGCGCGTCTTGTCTACGGCGACTGCGACAGCTGCCGCGCCGGCACCCCGGCCGCCACGACCCCGGCCGGGATGTCGGTCACGACGGCGGCGCCGGCGCCGATGATCGCCCGCGCGCCGATCGTGACGGCGCCCGCGACGGACGCGCCGATGCCGACGGTGCTGCGCGTTCCGACCCGGCAACCGCCGCTGAGGTGCGCGCCGACCGACACGTGCGCGTAGTCGTCGATCGCGCAGTCGTGATCGACCGTGGCGGCCGTGTTGAGGATCACGCCGCGGCCGACCACCGCACCCGCGCCGGCCATGCTCATCGGCATGAGGATCGTGCCGGCGCCGAGCGTCGCGTCGCTGGCGACGACGGCCGAGGGGTCGACCACGGTCACGAGCGTCAGCCCGCCGGCCTCGGCGAGCGCCGTCAGGATCTCCCGGTCGGCGTTGTTGCCGACCGCGACGAAGCCCGCCCGGATTCCGCGCGCCGCCAGCCCCGCGAGCGCCTCGCGGCCCCCGACGATCGGTGCGTCGCAGGCGCTGCCGCTGCGCTCGTCGTCGAGCACGCAGGCGATCTCGTGGCATCCCGCGCGGTGGATCACCTCGGCGACGGCGCGCCCGTGGCCGCCCGCGCCGAACAGAAAGATGGGCTGTGGTGCGGGCACCGCGGCCATCATGCCCGATCGAGCCCCTGCAGCCACCACGACGCTGCGAGGAACGGGGTCGGGTCGGTGTCGCCGGCAGGCAGGACGAACACGCTCGCAGCGCTGGCGTCGAGATCCCCGTCAGGACCGCCGGCGACATCGCTGCGCGTGGTGTAGCCGAGCAGCGGTGCGGAGACGGGCGGGCTGGCCGCCAGCGCGGCGAAGGCGTCCGCCCAGCCGGCGGCGGTGAGCGGTCCGTCCTCGCTGAGCACGGCGTGCACGCGCGCCACGCCGCCGCGCCCCTCGACGATCGCCCAGTGCCCGGGACCGGCCGGCACGACGACCGTGCCCCGCCGACGCAGGCGCGCCTGCACGGCGAACTGGGCGGCGTCGCCGTAGACCATGCCCGCGCCGGGACGCGCGGCGAACCAGCGGTGCAGGTCGGCCGCCGACGGCTGGCGACCCGACGCCAACGCGGCCGCCGGCCGCGCCGGCGCGGCGCTCCCCGCCGTGCGCAGACCCCAGCCGCCGACGACGCCCGCGGCAGCCGCCGTCAGCGCCGGCGTGCTCGCGCGCTCGGCCGCCGCGAACGCCAGCAGCGCGCCGGCGCCCCGCCTGGCGGCGACCTCCCGCCCGTGCGCGATGAGCTCGCGGAAGCAGCCTTGCCGGCGGTGGCGGGGGTCGGTCCACGCCCCGCTCAGGATCGCCACCCGCGCGGCGCCGGCGCCGGCGTCCTCCAGTCCCCTCACCAGCCGATGGCACACGGCCGCCCCGGCCACCGGCCCGTGATCGCCGTCCAGGAGCAGAAGCAGATCGGCGACGGGCCCGCCCACCTCGCGCCGAAACCACCAGCGCAGATCCTCTGGCCCGCCCCAGCCGGGGAAGCTCGCTTGCAGGCCGCGCAGGAACGCGCGCTCTGCCCCGGGTGGGTTGAGCGCCCGCCTACGACCCATCGCCGGGCGTACTCGCCTGCTGGCCCACGTGCGTCGCGAGCTCGTCCATCGTCGTCCACCACAACCCCTCGCCATGGCGCGCGCGCAGACGTTCGAACAGCGTGTCCAGCCTGTCGCGGTACGCGTCGTCCAGACCGTCGAGGGCGATGTGCCCGCACGCGTCCTTGACGGCGTGGGCCTTGATCGACAACAGGCCGCCGCAGCCGAGGATCGCATCGGCGCGCGCGTCGTCGGACGTCGCCTGAAAGTTCACCGGCAGGTGGACGAGCCGGCCACCGGCGATCGTCTGCGGCGCCAGCAGCGACAGCCCGCGCGGGCCGGACATCGCGGTGCGCGCATCACGCGCGATCGGCGTGTGGATGTCGCGCGCCGCCGAGACCCAGCGAAAGTCCTCGCGCACCAGCGCACGCTCCAGCCCTGCCGGCAGCTCCCAGCCCGGCGGGCAGAACCCGGCACTCGCCTCGAGGTCGCAGGCGGCGAAGAGCTCACGCGCCCGGCGCAGCCGCCGCCGCGCGCCGGCGTGGCCCGTGCGCGCGAACTCGTGCGGAGGCCGGGGCCCGCGCGCAAGGTGGCTGAGCCCGTGGACGGCGATCTCGAACGGCCCATGGCGCAGATAGTCGACGAACGCGGGGTGGCGATCGAGGCGCATCGTCCCACGCGGGAGCGGCGGCGTGAGGTGGGCGTGGTCGCGCACGACCGGGACGCGCGCCAGCCGCGAGCGCGTCGGCACGGGCGAGCGCTCGCGCCACTCGGGCGTGACGAACAGGGTCGCGCGCAGCTGAGGATGGCCCTCCAGCAGCCGTGCGAGCCGGCCGAGCACGCCGGCGTCCAGGTCCCCGCCGGCCTCGTAGTGATCGCTCGACCGGCCCGGGTGGACGTCGTCGACGCTCAGGCAGACCGCGGCCGTGCGACCGGCCGGAAGCCACTGGCGCCCGTCTGCGCGCGACGACATCACGCGGGAGGGTGCGCGAGCGGCGGGCGGGACAACCCGCGCTCGGCCGCGAGCTCGCGATAGACGGACTCGACGCCCGCCACAGTGGTCTGAAACGTGAATCGCTCGAGCATGAGCTCGCGTCCGGCGGCACCGAGGCGGCGCGCGAGCGGGCGGTCCTCGATGAGGCGCAGCATCGCCGCGGCCAGCCCCGCGGGGTCGCGCGGCTGCACGAGCAGCCCCGTCTGCTCGTGGCGCACCGCCTCGGGCATCCCGCCGACGCGCGTGGCGATCGTGGGAGCGCGCATGAGCAGCGACTCCAGCGTCCCGCCGTAGTTCTCGCTCAGCGAGCACTGGACCGAGACGTCGAGCGCGGCGAGCACGTCACGGATGTCGCGCCGCCGTCCCATGAAGATCACCTCGTCCTCGATCCCCAGCTCGCGGCAGCGGCGGCGGATACCGTCGCGGTGCTGCTCACCGGCCGGGCCCCACCCGTCGCCGACGAGCAAGAAGCGCGCGTCGGGCCGCTGGTCGAGCACGATCCGCGCGGCGTCGACGAAGTCCTCGTGGCCCTTGACGCCCCGCCCCCGGACGTCCGGCGGGGCGAACGGCCCGTCGTCGACCGGGTAGAAGTACGCGACCTGCCCGACGAGCAGCGCGTCGGGCGAGAGCCCGAGCTCCTGGCGTATGCGGGCCGGGTCGGCGTCGGCGGGATCGAACCCGTCGCGATCCGCCCCGTAGGAGACGACGCGCCGGCGCTCCGCCGGGATGCCGTGCTGCGCATAGAGGTCGTCCGTGCGCTGCGAGCCCGCGATCAGGCGGTGGTCCATCCACTGCGTCGCGAGGTCGGCGCGGCGCAGGTAGTCCGACTCGAGGTGGTAGGGCCCGGGCACCATCGACACCCGGAGCGGCACGCGCGCCATGAGCCCAGCGATCCGGCCGATGAGGATCGAGGAGATGACGTGCGTGTGGGCGATGTCGATCCGCTCCCGACGCAGGATCCGCGCCATCCGCCCCGCCGTGCGCAGGAGCGCCACGAGGTCGAATCCCCACCGCGCGGCGCCGATGAGCGGCAGGCCGCCCAAGCGCGCGGCGAAGCGGCTGCTGGGACCGACGAGCTGCTGCGTCATCGCGACGAACGGGATGCCGCGCTCGGCCAGATGGCGCGCGGTCTCGCCGTGCGGGCTGCCGATCACGCAGACGACCTCGAAGCCGCGGGCACGCAGGCCGGCCGCGATCTCGACCATCCATGCCGCCCCGTCGGTCGCGCCGCAGATCTGCGCGACACGCAGCGGACGCTGCCCCTCGCGCCGCCCGCGGCGCTGCCCGAAGCCGAACACGGCTGCGATGCTACGGGTCTTGAGGGCCCCCGCCGCTTCCACCGAGCCGCTGTACGACAGCGCAGCGCGACTCGGGCCGCGCGCGCTGCTGCGCTCGGTCGCGGCCCACCGCGAGCTCGTCGGGCTGCTCGCCCGGCGCGAGGTCACGGCCCGGTACCGGCGCGCGCTGCTCGGCATGGCGTGGACGGTCATCACGCCGGTCGCCTACGCGGCCGCCCTGTGGGCGGTGTTCTCGCAGGTCGCCCCGTTCGTCACGCCGGGGCTGCCGTACATCGTCTACGTCCTGGCGGGCGTCGTCGTCCTGAACTTCGTCATGCACGCGGTCATCGCCACGGCCGGCGAGATCGCGTCCAGCGCCGTCGCCATCCGCCCGGCGTACGTGCCGGTCGGCGTGTTCGTCGCCGCCCATGCGCTGGCGGCGATGGCCACGCTGGCGATCACGACGCTCGTGCTGCTCGCCGTGCAGATCGCCACGGACACCGGGATCCCGGTCAGCGCGCTCGGGCTGCCATTCGCCTTCGCGTTGCTGGCGATCGCCGCCGCGGGTGCCGGGGCGTTCGTCGGCGCGCTGGCGGTGCTCTTCACCGACGCGCTGGAGATGACGCGCGTCGCGCTCTCGCTGGCCGCCCTTTTGACGCCGGTCTTCTATCCGCTCTCGATCGTGCCCGATCGCTTCGCGTTCGTGATCGAGCTCAACCCGATCCACCAGTACCTCCTGCTCGTTCGCGACCTGGCCTACGGCGGCGGCTGGCCGGACCCGGGGAACGTCGCGATCTGCGTGGTGATCGCCGCGGCGGCGGCCGTCGCCGGCGTGCTCGCGCTGGCAAGGGTGCGGCGCATGATCCCGTCGCTTGTCTGAGATGCAGCCGGCGATCGAGTGCAGCGCCGTCTCGGTGGTCTACCCGCTGCCGCGCCAGGGCCAGCGGAGCCTGAAGATGCTGCCCGCCGCCGTCCTGCGCCGCCACCGGACGCACGAGCGGCTGTGGGCGCTGCGCGACGTCTCGCTGACGATCGAACGGGGCGAGGTGGCGGCGATCGTCGGCGCCAACGGCGCGGGGAAGTCGACCCTGCTGCGGCTGCTGGCGCGCGCGGTGCGCCCCACGCACGGCCGCGTCGTCGTGCGCGGCGCCGTCGCGCCGATCATCGACCTCGGAAGCGGCCTGGATCACGAGGCGACCGCGATCGAGAACGTCGTCCTGTACGGGGCGCTGCTCGGCGCGCGCCCGCGCGAGATGCGCTCCCGCGCCGACGACATCGTGCGGTGGGCGGGGCTGGAGGCCTTCGCCGACGTCCCGGTCGCCTCGTTCTCGACCGGCATGATGGCTCGCCTGGCGTTCGCGATCGCGACCGCGGGCTCGCCGCAGGTGCTGCTCGTCGACGAGGTGCTCGCGGTCGGCGATCACGACTTCCAGCAGCGCAGCCGGGCGCGCATCGACGAGCTCGCGCAGGGAGACTGCACGGTCGTCGTCGTGTCCCACGCGGTCGAGCTCGTCGCGTTCGCGCACCGCGCGATCTGGCTCGACCACGGCCGGCTGCGGGCTGACGGGCCGTACGGCGAGACCGTCGCGACCTATCTCGCCGCGCCGGCGGGGACGATCGGCGAGCCGTGACCGACGCGGGGCCGGTGCGGCTGGTCAACATCGTGGGAGCGGCCGAGGGCGCCGACTGGTTTGCGCCGATGTGCGCCGGGCTCGCCGCCCGCGGGCACGACGTGCGCGCGATCATCGACGCCCGCCCCGGCGCGATCGGCGCGCAGCTCGCGCAGGCCGGGATCCCGGTCGATCGCCTCGATCTGAGCCTGAGCCGCCCGCTGGCCGCGGCGCGGGGGCCGGCGCGCGGGGCGCTCGACGCCTCGCGCCTCGCCCGCGCCGCCGGGCGCGTGACGGGGGTGCTGCGGCGGGTGCGGCCCGACGTGGTGCTGACGCACCACTTCAACGCCACCCTGCTGGGGCGCCTGGCCGGGGCGGCCGCCGGCGTGCCGCTGCGGCTCTCGATGGCGCCGTCGCCGTTCACGCTCGAGGCGCCGGTCACGCGGGCGCTCGATCGTGCGACCTGGCGCGCCAACCACGTCGTGATCGCCGGATCGGAGCGCGTCCGCTCGCTGTACGAGGCGATCGGCGTTCCACGCTCGCGGCTGGAGGTCGTCTACTACGGCGCGCCGGCCGAGCGCTTCGATCCCCGCGGCGCCGACCGTGCGGCGACCCGCGCGCGGCTCGGGGTGCCCGCGTACGCGCCGCTCATCGGCCATGTCGCGCACTTCTACGCCCCGATCGGCGGCCGCTTCGCCCCGCCGGCCGCCCGCGGGCGCGGCGTAAAGGGCCACGAGGTGCTGCTCCGCGCGCTGCCGGCGGTGCTCGCCGAGCGACCCGACGCGCGGCTCGTGTGCGCCGGCGGCGCGCGCGGCGCCCCCGCGCAGCGCTACCGCGAGCGGATCGGGCAGCTGGCGGAGGCGCTCGGGGTGGCGCACGCCGTCGACCTCCTCGACGAGCGCGACGACGTCCCACAGTTGCTCGGAGCGCTCGACGTGTCGGTGCAGCCGTCGCTGGCGGAGAACCTCGGCGGCACGATCGAGTCGCTGCTCATGGCGGCGCCGACGGTGGCCAGCCGTGTCGGCGGCATGCCCGAGGCCGTGCGCCACGAGGAGACCGGCCTGCTCGTCGCCCCCGACCGGCCCGACGAGCTCGCCGCTGCGATCGCGCGTCTGCTCGCCGCCCCCGACCTGGCCGCGCGCCTCGGGCGCCAGGGCCGCGAGCTCATGCTGCAGCGCTTCACGTTCGAGCGGACCGTCGCCGACCTGGACGGGATCATCCGCGCGCGGCATGCCGAGCGGCGTGGGACCGGTCGGCGGGCCGCTGCACTGCCTGAGAAATCAGCGTTTCAGCCGTAGAACCGGGCACGGCACTCGACAGCGCGGCGGCGGGGTGGCGCGGCTCCGCGTTGTATCTGGTCCCCGGCGTGTGCGACCTTGTGCGGCCGTGGACGCCGAAGCTCGAGAGATCGCCGTGCCGCCGCGCGGCCTGCACGCGCACGCCCGCAACGGCGTGCGCCGCCATGCGCCGGCCATCAGCGCGCCGCCGCGCACGCGGGTGGCCGCGGTCGGCGCGCAGGGCCTCGACTCGCCGGCGTTCCGGGTGCGCACCCAGATCCCAGCGCCCGAGCTGCGCCGCCTCGGCCTCGACGTCGTGCCGTTTCCGCTGTTCTCCCCGCAGCTCGACGAGGAGTTTCACAGCGGCAGCTCCGCGCGGCGTGCAAGCGCGCTCGTGGCGGCCCGCCGCGGCCTGGCACGTCGTTTGCAGGACGAGATCGAGGCCTGCGCGACGACGGTCATCCAACGCCAGGCCGACATCCTGCCGACGCGGAGCCTCGAGCGGCTCGCGGCCGACGGGCGGCGTCTCGTGCTCGATGTCGACGACGCGGTGTGGTTCGACGCCGCCGCGCAGGCCGGCGGCCACCCGCTCGCGTTCCTCAAGCGCACCGCCGGCAAGATCCGCTGGCTCGCCGAGCGCGCCGACCACGTCGTCGCGGGCAACGAGTACCTCGCCGAGTGGCTGGCGAGCGCGAACGACCGCGTGACCGTCGTGCCGTCGCTCGTCGAGGCCGAGCGCGTGGCGCTGCGCCGGCACGCGCCATCGGACCACGTGACGCTCGGGTGGATCGGCTCGGCCTCGACGACGCGCTACCTCACCGAGCTCAGCCCGGTGCTCGAGCGTCTTGCCGCGCTCGTGCCGCAGATCCGGTGGGAGCTGTGCGTGGTCGGCGCCGCCGCCCCCGCGATCGACGGCATGACGTGCCGCT
>JAUXSD010000125.1 GCA_030681525.1 Solirubrobacteraceae bacterium | reverse complement strand
ACAAGCCGCGCATCTCGCAATAACCGCACACTGCATCGATACCGTTCGCGGGCAGACCCGCACCGCCGCGTATGTCGCCCATCGCCTGCACCAGACGTTCGGCATTGAGTTGCGCCAGCAGGGGAACGTCATGTTTCGGTTCAACCAGCTTCACTTTGCCATTCTCGATACTGACGAATGCCGCATCCGCCGCCTCATGCGCGTAGGCGTAGCACGCGAGCTGCACGTCCTCGCCCGGCTCGCGCAGCTTGTTGCGCAGCACCTGCTCGCCCTGCGTCTTGTAGTCCAGCACGCGCTTCTCTTCTCCCCTGACATCCAGCCGGTCGATGCGACCGCGCAGGCGCACGCCTTCCAGCTGCCAATCGAAAGCGCTCTCCGCTTCGGCGTAACGCCAGCCCTGTGCTTCGTTCTCTGCCTGCCATTCGAGATACGCGGGCAACGCCGCAAACCAGCGCGCCAGCCAGGCGCGCGCGGCGAAATCCTGCTGCAGCAGATCGGCGAACACTTCTTCGCTGATCCGACGCAAGGTTGCTTCCAGTTCGTCGGCAGGATGCCCGCTCACCTGCGGGTAGCGTTCATGGAAGCGGCGCAGGATGTCATGCACGCGCTCGCCGTAATCGCGCTTCTCGATGCCCTCCTGCACCTCGTCGAGTTCGTTCAGGCGCAGGATGTGCCGCGCATAGAACTGGTAGGGGCAGGCGACCAGCGAGTTGTAGGCGCTGATGGAGACGCTTGCCGGCATGGCCTCTGCCGTTACTTTCGGCGCAGGCCGTGCAGCCTGCGGCATCGTCACGTGATGCGCCTCTTCTGCTGCGAGGTAAGCATGCAATTCGTTCTCGCCCAGATCGTCTCCGTGGGCCAGTGTATGCAGGTCGCGCAGCATCTCCAGATACGGGCTGAGCAAGCCTTTTTCGCCGTTGCGATCCTTCTGCCAGGTGACCAGCACGCAGTCGTTCAGCGCCAGCAGCGCCAGCAGATCGTCGCTTTGCCGTAGGGTGTGGGTGCCGCGCGTGGGCAGGTTGAGCGCGCTGCGCACCGCATCGTTGAACCAGCGCCCGCCGTCCGCGACGCTGGGCAGATGGCCGGCATCGCACCCCAGCAGCAGTACCGCATCGAAGGCGCGCCAGCGCGTCGCCGCGAGGTGGGTGAAGCGCACCGGGCTGTCGATACCGCTGTCACGGTAGGTCTGCGTGCCCAGTTGCTGTGCCAGCCAGCGCCGCCACTCGGCAAAGCGGTAACGTCCTGCATCGGCCGCCAGCTCCTGTTGCCAGGTTCCCAGCGCGCGCAGCAACTGCGCGCCGGCCTCGTCCTGT
Organism: Solirubrobacteraceae bacterium; assembly: GCA_030681525.1. Taxonomy (GTDB): domain Bacteria; phylum Actinomycetota; class Thermoleophilia; order Solirubrobacterales; family Solirubrobacteraceae; genus CADCVQ01. The sequence goes on along the minus strand of JAUXSD010000125.1, from coordinate 189 downwards.
TGCAGGCCGGTATCGATGCCCAGCACGCGCAGGCTTGCGCGCAAGGCTTCCAGCCATTCCGCCAGTGTTCTTTTTTTGTTCTGCTCCAGCAGCATCGCAGCCTGGCGCAGGCGCGCCAGCGGCTGATGCAGCACCGTTTCGTGTTCGGCCAGCGCAACAAATTTTTCCAGCCCGGCCACCACCCCCTGT
>JAUXSD010000030.1 GCA_030681525.1 Solirubrobacteraceae bacterium | reverse complement strand
GCTGATCTCACCCGCCCGCGCGGCTCGTCGGGGAGCTGACCACGTCGCTGCGGTTCGCCCCCGGCCGGCTCGATGAAACACCGGTCAGAACACGATCGCTCCATCCACCCGGTGGCGGCGTCAGTCGATGATCCCGAGACGCAGCGCGTTCGCCACCGCGGAGGGCTTGTCCGACACGCCCAGCTTGCGATAGATGTTCTCCAGGTGGGTCTTGACGGTGGCGGGGCTGATCGTGAGCCGTTCGGCGGTCTCCCGGCCGGACAGCCCCTGCGCCGCGAGCTGGAGCATCTCGATCTCCCGCGCGGTCAGCAGGGCACCAGCGAGCTCCCCGCCCCGCCGCGAGAGAAAATAGCCGAGCTCGTGGGCGATCCCGGTCAGCGATCGCATCATGCGGTCGGTGATGCGGATTTCGCTGTCGGCCTGCAGCTCGACGACCGCGAGCACCTCGTCGCGCGTCAGCGCCGGCACCGCGACCGCGGCGGCCGGCTCCTCGCCGGACAGTGCGACGTCGGCCGGCTCCGCGGGTGTTCCGGCGAGCGTCAAGCCCAGCGGGCTGCCCGACTCCCACGCTCGGCCGGCGAGCCCCATGCCCCGCCTCAACGGGTCCGGCGTCGCCGTCGTGTCGGTAGGCGGCTCCGCGGCGGCGAGACGCCAGAGAACGCGCGCCTCGAGGACGTCGCCCGCCGGCACCCAGAAGATGCCGGCGGTGCACTCCAAGGCGGCACCCAGCCGCGCGAGGAGCCCGCGGGCACCAGCCTCGAACGTCGTCCACTCGACGAGCGCTTCCGCCAGCGCGACGTGCGCCGAGATCTCCCGGTCGGCGTCCCGGCGGTCGGTGAGGTCCTGCGTCACGCCGACGAGGCGCGGGGTCCCATCCTCGCGCAGTTCCAGAATCGTTCGCGTTCCCTTCAGGTAGCGCCGCTCTCCGTTGCTTCGGATGATGCGGAAATCGACCGTTTTTGAAGCATCGCGATCGGCGAGGTCGCGGAGGTTGCGCGCGAGCCGCTCACGGTCGGCGGGATGCGCCATCCCCATCACCAGGTCCAACGTCGGCCGCACCTCACCCGGCTCGAAGCCGAAGATCCTGTACAGGTTCTGCGACCAGTACAGCTCCCGGGCGGGCGGGATCCACTCCCACGTCCCGATCTGCGCCAGCTGCTCGCCTGACGCCAGCAGATCCTGCAGCCGGCGCTCCTCGGCGTCCGAAATCGAAGACTCGCTCATGCCATCCGTGTCCAAGCAGCGCGATCATCGCCGGGTGTCTCACCTGTCGCACCCACCGATCGGTGGACGCGAGGGATGGTGTTGTGGTTCAGTCGGCGTGGCGGATACTTAGGCGCCCGTTCACTTCCTATTGACACCATGGCCCTCACACGCCCCACCGTATTGATCGCCGACGATCATCCGATCTATCGGGAGGGTCTGACACGCGCGGTCGGGCGCAGGCCCGATCTCGAACTGGTGGGTGAGGCCAGCAACGGGCCGATGGCGCTGGAGCGCATCCGCGCGCTTGCGCCCACGGTCGCGCTGCTCGACGTCAAGATGCCGGAGCTCGACGGGCTGCAGGTGCTCAATGCGGTCCGTCGCGACGGGCTGCCTACCGCGGTCGTCCTGCTGTCGGCACACACCACGCCCGAGACGGTGTACGAGTGTCTCGCCGGCGGCGCGCGGGCGTTCCTCAGCAAGCAAGCCGATCGTGACGCGATCTGCGACGCCGTGGCCGCGGCGGCGCGCGGTGAGGTGCGGCTGTCGCATGATCTCCAGGGCCACCTTATCCGCCAGGTCCAGCTGCGTGCCGGCGCTCAGTCACCGCGGTTGACGACTCGGGAGACCGAGGTGCTCGGGATGATCGCCGACGGCATGTCGGCGCCCGAGATCGCCCGACGTCTCACCCTCAGCACGGCCACGGTGAAGAGTCACCTACAGGGGCTCTACGAGAAGCTCGAGGTCAGTGATCGGGCGGCCGCGGTCGCGACCGCGATGCGACAGGGTCTGCTCGAATGAGGCACGACCTGCAGCGCGAGATGGGTGTCTCCTGGCCGGAGCGGCTGGTCGACCAGTTGGGCGCCGGTCTCGCGGTCATCGACGAGGAGGGCCGATACCTGTACGTCAACGCCGCGTTCACGCGGCTTGGCGTGCTGCCCGACGGCGCCGGCCTCGAGCGGCGTGTGCCGGGCCCCGAGGGCAACCACGACATGGTGCTGCGCGAGGTGATCGAGATCGTGCGGACGGGCATGCCGTTGCGCGGCGCCAGATTCGAACGCGACGGGCGGTCGTGGGAGATCAGCTACGTGGCGCTGGACGTGTCCGGACGGCCGGCGCTCGCCGTCACCACCCGAGATGCCACCGAGCGTGAGACGGCGCTCAGGGAGGCGAAGGCCTCTGCCTCACGGCACGCCGCGCTGGCGGACTTCAGCCGCGCGGCGGTGTTGACCGAGGACCTGGACGTGCTCTTCGACGAGGCCGTCGCGCTGCTTGCGCGCGAACTCGAGGTCGAGGTGGCGGGGGTACTCGAGCTTCTCCCGGGGGGCGTCGGGCTGTTGTTGCGAGCGACCGTCGGCACGCGCCGGATGCGCGAGTCCAACGTGATCTTCCCGGTGGGCGCGGCGTCGCAGGGGGGCTACACACTCTCCGTCGACGGACCGGTCGTCGTCGAGGACCTGCCGGCCGAGACGCGCTTCAGCCCGCCGGCGCTGCTCCTCGACCTGGGGATCCGCAGCGGGGTCAGCGTGCCGATTCGCGCCGGATCGGTGTCGTGGGGCGTGCTTTCGGTGCACACCGCCCGGCTGCGGAGGTTCGCCGCCCCGGAGGTGTACGTGCTCCGTACGATCGCGAACGTCCTGGGTGCGGCGATCGCGCGCCAGGCGGCACACACCGAGCTGCGCCTACTGGCCCTCCAGCGCCGCCGGCTCGCTCGCGAGGCGCTCGAATCCGGCGAGCGGGAGCGCCAGCGCTTGGCCGACGTGCTCCACGACGAGGTCCTGCAGCACCTGCTGTTCGCGCGCCAGGAGTGCGCGGCGCTGGCAGGCACCGAGAGCGAGCCGGCCGTGACGCGCCTGCGGCAGAGCCTGGACGACGCGACGCGGCTTCTCCGCGACGCCGTCAGCGAGATCCATCCGGTGACGCTCGCACACGTCGGGCTGGGCCCCACCATCCAGACATTGGCGCAGGAGTACGCCGAGCGTGGTGGCTTCGACGTCACCGTACGCGTGACCGAAAACGGCCCTACGCCGCACGACCAGCTGGTGGTCACCGCCGTCCGTGAACTGCTCAACAACGCAGTGAAGCATGCGGGGGCGGCGACCGTCCAGGTGAACGTCAGCGCAGCCGAGACCGAGCTCGTCGTCGAGGTCTCCGACGACGGCGGCGGTTTTGACCACGAGGCGCTGTGCGACGCGGTCGCGGGCGGACATATCGGCCTGGCCTCGCTCGTCGAGCGGGTGGAGGCGCTGGGCGGCCGTGCCGAGCTGCGGGCCTCCGCGGGTGGCCGCGGCGCGAGCGTTCGCCTGGCGCTGCCGGTGCCGTGAGCATCGAGCCGCTCGCCGACTTCCGGCTCGTGCTCGACGCGATGCCCGACATCGCGTGTGTGCTGACGCCGGACGGCCTGCTGCTCTACATGAACCGGGTTGGGCGCGAGTATTTCGGGCCAGACGCCAGTCTGCGGCAGGACGGCTGGTACGACGTCGTCGTACCGAGCGAGCGCGAACGGGCCGCGACGCATTGGCCGCGGCCCGGGAGCGAGACGCGCGCCTGGGACGCCGAGTTCACGCTGTGCCGCCACGACGGCGAGTTTCGTCGCGCGATGGTGCGCGCACGCCCCGTGCTGGGGGATTCGGGCCGGCCCGCCGTCTGGCTGGTCACCACCACCGACGTGGAGGACGAGCGCCGCCTGGGCGACGAGCTTCGCCGCCGCGCCATGGACATGGGACTGGTGCTCGCCGTTGCCGACGACGCCGCCCGGCTCGAGCGCACGCGCCTCGCCGCCCTCCTGCGACAGACCGCGATCGAGCCGCTGGAGGCGGCCGTGCAACGCCTTCGCGGTGACCGTGCGCAGGACAGCGAGCTGGTCGCGCAGTCGGTCGCGGCGATTCGCGAGGCGCTCGAGGGCGCCTGAGTCCCGCCGCGGCCCGAAAGCGAGCGGGGCGCCGCCTCACGCTGCGCGCAGCAGCTCCTCGGCGTGGCGCCGGGCGGCCTCGTCGGCGTCGCCGTCGGCGCCCATCATCCGCACGAGCTCTGAGACCACCGCGTCCTCGCCCAGCTCGCTGACCGTCGTCTGCGCGGGCGTGCGCGACGTGTCCTTGGAGATCGAGAAGTGCCGCGCCGCCAGCGAGGCGACCTGCGGCAGGTGCGTGATGCAGATGACCTGGCGCTCGGCGGCGAGCTCGCGCAACCCATCGCCCACGGCGCGCGCGGTCTGTCCGCCGATACCCGCGTCGACCTCGTCGAAGACCAGCGTGCGGGCGCCGCCCGGCCCCGCGGCCGCCACGCCCATGAGCGCGAGCATGATCCGCGACAGCTCGCCGCCGGACGCCGTCTCGCGCAGCGGGCCGGCCGGCACGCCGGGGTTGGGCGCGATGAGGAACTCGACGACGTCGGCGCCCGTCGGCCCCGGCTCGCGCTCGGCGAGCGCCACGTCGAACGCGGCACCCATCATCGCCAGCTCGTCCAGGCGCCGGCGCACGGCGGCCGCGAGCTTCGGGCCGGCGGCGGCACGCGCCTTGTGCAGCGCCTGGGCTCCCGTGGCGAGCTGCACGCGGGCCTGCTCCAGGCGGCTCGTGGCCACCTCGATCGCCTCCTCCGCGCCGGCCAGCTCCGCCCGGCGCGCGCGGCAGGACTCCGCGTGGGCCAGCACCGCGGCGATCGTCCCGCCGTGCTTGCGCTCCAGCCGGTCGAGCACCGCCAGGCGCTCCTCGACGGCGTCCAGCCGCCCCGGCTCACCGTCGAGCCCCTCGGCGTAGGCGCGCAGCTCAGCGGCGACGTCGTCGACCTCGTAGAGCAGCGCCTGCCAGCGCTCCGCAAGCGCATCGAGCGCCGGATCGATCCCGTGCGCACCGGCCAGCCCGCGGCCGGCGGTCGCCAGCAGGCTGGTGATCCCGACCTCGTCGGCGCCCGCCGCCTCGGCGGCACCCAGCGACGCGGCGCGCAGCGCCTCGACGTGGCGCAGGCGCTCGCGCTCGGCGCGCAGTGCGGCCGCCTCCTCCTCGCTGGGCTCGGCGGCCTCGATCTCCGCGAGCTCGAAGTCCAGCAGGTCCAGCTCGCGCTCGCGGGCGCCCGCGAGCTCCCGGAGGTTGGCGAGCGCCGTCTCGGCCTCACGGGCCACGGCGTGCGCGGCCGCGACCTTCGTCCGCCGGGCGAGCTGCGCGTCGCCGCAGAAGCCGTCGAGGATGTCGAGCTGGGCGCCGGCCAGCGTGAGCTTGCGGTGCTCGTGCTGGCCGTAGAAGGTGATGAGCGGCTCGGCCAGCTCGCGCAGGTCGGTGACCGTCGCCGAGCGGCCGTTGACCAGCGCGCGCGTGCGTCCGTCGGCGCCGATGCGGCGGGCCAGCACGACCTCGTCGGCATCGGCGGGCAGGCGCTCGCCGAGCTCGCCGCGCAGCGTGTCGGGCAGCTCGAAGACGCCCTCGACGTAGGCCTCGGCCGCGCCGGGGCGCACGATCCCCGGCTTCGCGCGCCCGCCGAGCAACAGGTCCAGCGCGTGGGCCAGCACGGTCTTGCCGGCGCCGGTCTCCCCCGTGAGGACGTTCAGGCCGCGCGCGAGCCGCAGTTCGGCCCGCTCGATGAGCAGGAGGTTCTCGACGCGCAACTCGCAGAGCATCGCCACGGTGTAGCAGCGGCGCCCGACGGATCGCGCCTTTGCGGGTGTTTTGTTTCAGGTCAAGAGCTCAGGCGCCCGAACTTCGCCCGCAGCCGCTTGTAGAACGACGAGCCGGGCAGCTGGGCGAGCGAGGCGGCGGCGTGCTCGAAGCGGGCGTTGATGTCCTCGCCGGGCGCGATCTCGCAGACCGGGCGGCCGTCGACGGAGATGTCGACGGCCTCACGCCCGCGGTTGGAGACCGTCAGCGTGTCGTCCGGCGCGACGACGAGCGCCCGTGCCGTCAGCGAGTGGGGCGCGATGAATGAGACCCCGAAGCCCTCCACGCCCCACGCCAGCACCGGGCCGCCGTTGGCGAGGTTGTAGCCCGTCGAGCCGGCCGGCGTGCAGACCGCGAGGCCGTCGCAGCGCACCGATCCGACCTCCTCGCCCTCCACCCCGTAGGCGAGCTGCGCGACTCGGCCGCCGACCTTGCGGTGAAAGGAGATGTCGTTGATCGCCCGGTGCACGTTCCCGCCCCCGGCCTCGAAGACGATCGCCGGCAGCGGCAGGACGTCGAACTCGTGCGCGAACGCACGCTCGAAGCCGAACTCGTCGAGGTCCTCGGGCTCGAGCGTGGCCAGGAAGCCGATCTCGCCGTAGTTGACGGCGAAGACGGGCACGTCGGTGCCGGCGTACTGGCGCAGCCCCTGGAGGATCGTCCCGTCGCCGCCGAGCACGACGCACAGCGTCACGTCGGCGATCCACTCCGCGTCGCAGTCGATCACGCCCGCCTCGGCCTGCACGCCGAGCTTGCGCGTCTCCGCGGCGTCGAAGCGCAGCGTCACGTCGTGGGCGCGGGCGGCCGCGACGAGCCGTCGCAGAGAGGGATCGACCTGCTGCGGGCGGGTGTGCGTCAGGACGGTGACGATGCGCCGCGCGCTCACGGCTCGACCTCGCGCGCGGCGGCCTCGAGATCGTCGCCGCGGTCGCCGGGGCGCCCGGCCTCGGCGAGCCGGACGAAGCTCTCGCGGTTGCCCTTCGGCCCGGGCAGACCGGAGGACGCGAAGCCGAGCACCGCCGCGCCGAGCCCGCGCGCGCACTCGGCGACCGCCACGAGCAGCGCGCGCCGCTGGTCGGGATCGCGCACGACGCCGCCCTTGCCGACGTTGCCGCGCCCGGCCTCGAACTGCGGCTTGACCATCGCGAGGACGTCATGCTCGGGCGCCGCGCAGCCCAGCACCGCCGGCAGCACCTTCGTCAGCGAGATGAACGACACGTCGACCACGACGAGATCCGGCGCGTACGGCAGGCCATCCGGCGTGATCGCGCGGGCGTTCGTGCGCTCGAGGACGGTCACCCGCTCGTCGTTGCGCAGCCCCCAGTCCAGCTCGCCGTAGGCCACGTCGAGCGCGACGACGTGCCGCGCGCCGTGCTGCAGCAGGCAGTCCGTGAAGCCGCCGGTCGAGGCGCCGACGTCGAGGCAGCGGCGGCCGGTGACGTCGATCGCGAAGTGCTCGAGCGCGTTGGCGAGCTTGATGCCGCCGCGCGAGACGAAGCGCGGCGCCTCGTCGACGGCGACCACGACGTCGGGCGCCACGAGCTGCCCCGGCTTCTGGGCGCGCGCGCCGTCTGCGCCGAGGCGCACCTCCCCCGCCATCACCGACGCGGCGGCACGGGTGCGCGACTCGAACATGCCGCGCTCGGCCAGGAGGGTGTCAAGCCGGACGCGGGCCACGGCGCAGAACGGTACCCGCTGGGGTTGTGTGACCTCACTCACTCACGGCCGGCCCGTCAACCCGGACACTGTGTGCGGGTGGTGAGCTCGCAGGCTCCTCCCGATACCTGCCCGACACACCCGCCGCCGCCCAGCTGGACCCGACAACCACATAGCAGTGTCTCTCCTCCCCGAAGCGGCCCGCCTCCCCCGGCGGGCCGTTTCGCGTCGTGGTGCGCGCCGGTCAGCGGCGCCAGTTGGCGATGCGCACGTGGACGTGGTCGTTGTGGTGCGGGATCACCTGCACGACCTCCGGCGGCCCGCCGAGGCCGACGCGCGTCCCGACGAACGCGAACTGCGCTCCCGCGCCGACGAAGCGGCTCACGAGATCCTGGGCCAGCGCGCGATCGACGTCGGCGACGCGGTCGGGCGGCCGCAGCTGCCCGTCGCGGCGCGGGTACACCACGTCGACGTCCAGCCCGTTCTGGTGCGAGGCGTGGCCGAGCCCGCCGAGGTCGCTGCCGAACGGGCCGCCGTAGGGCAGGCTCAGGTCGCCGATGAGGACGGGCGGGGCGCCCGGGTTGGCGAGCCGGTAGTCGCGCAGCACGAAGAGCAGGAACGCGAGCAGGCGGTCGGTCCCCCAGCGCCGGTCGGGCCGGTTGGGGACCTGGTGCAGGACCGGGTCGTAGGTGACCCAGTCCGGCCCGGTGCCCGGCAGCTGCAGCCCGTTGACGAGCCGGCCGCGGTTGGGCCGGCCGATCGCCAGCGAGCCCACCTGCGGGACCGCCATCGCGGGCGGCAGCCGCGGCGCGCCCGCCGCGGTCGTCGTCAGCGCCGCGCGCACGGTCGTCGCGCCGCGCGGCTGCTTCGTGACGAGCGCGCCGGGGTTCAGGCGCAGGACGCGAACCTGCTCGATCCCGCTCGCGCCCGCACCGGCCCCGCCGCAGCCGGCCAGCCCGGCGCCGGCCGTCAGCGCGACAGCGACGAGCGCGGTGAGCCGGAAGGACATGCGGACATGCTGCGGGATCGTCCGGCGCTATGTGCCGGCAACGGCGCGATGGGCCACCGCAGCCTCGATGCGCTCGGCGATCCGCCTGCCGGTGAAGCCGACCTCGGCGTGCAGGATCGCCGGGGTGCCGTGCGTCACGTAACGGTCGGGCAGGCCGACGCGCAGGATCCGCGCGGCATCGATGCCGTCCTCGTTGAGCGACTCCCAGACGGCGCTGCCGAAGCCGCCGGCGAGGATGCCCTCCTCGATCGTGACGAGCAGCTCGTGCTCCGTGGCGAGCTGGGCCATGAGCGTCGCGTCGATCGGCTTGGCGAAGCGCGCGTCGACGACGGTCGCGTCGAGGCCGCCGCGGCTGAGCCGGTCGGCCGCCTCCAGGCCCTTCGCGACGCCCGTGCCGTAGCCGACGATCGCCACCTTGCCGTCGCCCTCGCGCAGGATCTCGCCGCGACCGATCTCGATCGGGTCCGCGCGCGTGGGCAGCGGCACGCCGAGCGCCTCGCCGCGCGGGTAGCGCAGCGCGATCGGCCCGTCGTCGTAGAGCAGCGCGGTGCGCAGCATGTGGACGAGCATGGCCTCGTCGCGCGGCGCCATGAGCACGATGTTCGGCAGCGGGCGCATGTAGGCGATGTCGAAGACGCCATGGTGGGTCGGGCCGTCGTCGCCGACGAGGCCGGCGCGGTCCAGGGCAAAGACGACGTTGAGCTTCTGCAGGCAGACGTCGTGGACGATCTGGTCGTAGGCGCGTTGCAGGAACGTCGAGTAGATCGCCGCGACCGGCTTGGCGCCCTCGAGCGCGAGGCCCGAGGCGAAGAGGATCGCCTGCTGCTCGGCGATGCCGACGTCGAAGTAGCGGTCGGGCATCTCCTTCTGGAGGATGTTCAGGCCGGTGCCCGTGTTCATCGCGGCGGTGATCCCGACGACGCGGCGGTCGCGGCGGCACTCCGCGACGAGCGCCTCGCCGAAGACCGACGTGTACTGCGGCGGCGGCGTGGGCAGCTTCGGCATCGCGGGCGCGGCGACGACGCCGTTGGCGATCGACTTCGGCTTGGCGGCGTGCCACTTCTCCATGCCCTCCTGGCCGCCCTCCTCGGCGGGCGCGAAGCCCTTGCCCTTGACGGTGGCGACATGCACGAGGACCGGGCGCTCGGCGGCGAGCGCGCTGCGCAGCGCGAGGCGCAGGGCGTGGATGTCGTGGCCGTCGATGACGCCGGTGTAGGCCCAGCCGAGCTCCTCCCACAGCAGGCCGGGCGCCCAGAAGGCCTTGATCGACTCCTTCATCTGCTCGCCGTAGCGCTCGAACTTGCGCCCGACGCCGGGCAGCTCGCTGAGGCGGGTCTCCATGTTCTCGCGCGTGTGCCAGAGCTTGGGGTGCAGGCGCACGCGGGTGAAGTAGCGCGAGAGGGCCCCGACGTTCGGCGCGATCGACATGCCGTTGTCGTTGAGCACCACGACCATCGGGGTACCCGCGCCGCCGGCCTGATGCAGCGCCTCGAACGCCACGCCGCCCGTCATCGCGCCGTCGCCGATGACCGCCACGACGTGACCGGGATCGGGCTCTCTGAGGGCCTTCATCGCCTCCTTGATGCCGACCGCGATGCCGATCGACGTCGAGGCGTGGCCGGCGCCCATGATGTCGTGCTCGGACTCGCCGATCGCGCAGAACGGCGCGAGGCCCTCGTACTGACGGATCGTCGCGAGCTCGTCGCGGCGGCCGGTGAGGACCTTGTGCGGGTAGGCCTGGTGGCCGACGTCCCACAGGATCTTGTCGCGTGGCGAGTCCAGCAGCGAGTGCAGCGCCACCGCCAGCTCGCAGGTGCCGAGGTTCGCGCCGAAGTGCCCGCCGATCTCGCCGACCGTGGCGATGATGTGCTCGCGCACCTCCTGGGCGACGCGCGACAGCTCGTCCTCGCTGAGGGCGTGCAGGTCCTGGGGGCGGTTGATGCGCTGAAGCAGGGTGTCGGTCATCTCTGAGGCGCTACGAGCTGCGGGTGGCGATGAAGTCCGTGATCTGCTCGAGCTCGGGCGCCCCGTTCGGCACCGCGGCGAGCAGCGACGCGCGGGCCTGGCGGTGCGACCGCTCGGCCAGCTCGCGTGCGCCGTCGAGTCCGAACTCGCTGACGTACGTGCGCTTGCCGTGACGCTCGTCGCTGCCCTGCGGCTTACCCAATGCCGCGTCGGTACCAGTCACGTCGAGGATGTCGTCGACGATCTGAAACAGGACACCGAGCTCGGCCGCGAACTCGCAGAAGTCTGATGTATCGGATCGGGTCATGCCGTTGATAAGCAATACGCACTCTACCGACGCCCCGATCAGCCTCCCGGTCTTCAGCTCGTGCAAGCGGCGCAGGTCCTCGGCGTCCGCCTGCTCGCCGGCGACGTCCATGTACTGGCCGCCCACCATGCCGTCGACGCCCGTCGCGGTGGCCAGCTCGCGCATGGCGTCCAGGATCGCCCGCGGCTCGCCTTGCTGATGAGTGAGGATGTGGCGGAAGGCCTCGGCGTAGAGGCCGTCGCCGGCGAGGATCGCGACGTCCTCGCCGTAGGCCTTGTGGGCGGTCGGGCGGCCGCGGCGCATGTCGTCGTCGTCCATCGCGGGGAGGTCGTCGTGGATGAGCGAGTACGTGTGGATGAGCTCGATGCCGGCGGCCAGCGGCAGCATGTCCCTTTCGTTCCGACCGATGGCGCGGGCGGTCGCGAGGGCGAGCACCGGGCGGATGCGCTTGCCGCCGGCCAGCAGGCTGTAGCGCATCGCCTCGACGAGCCGGGCAGTGGCGGGCTCGGGCGAGAACTCCAGGCCGTCGAGCTCGCGCTCGACGAGCCGCTGCAGCTCCTCGGGATAGGGCACGGCGGCGCTCCTCCCTCAGCCCGGGCGGATCAGAGCAGCGAGTCCTGGCCCGGCAGCGGGTCGCGCTCGGCCTCGCGGGCGCGGCGGTCGAGCTCGGCCGAGGCCTGCGAGGCGAGCGCCGCGCAGTCCTCGACCACGGTCGCCGCAGCGTCGGCGCTCAGGTCGCCGGAGCGCAGCTGCTCGGCGGCCCGCTCGAGCTGGCCGACGAGGTCGTCGAGGGTGGTGGCGTCCGGGTCGCTCATGACGTCGTGGCGGGATTGTCGCCCATCTCGCGGTGGACGGCGGCGAGGATGCCGTTGACGAACTTCGGCGCGTCGGCGCCGGAGTAGGTCTTGGCGAGCTCTACCGCCTCGTCGATCGCGCCCTCCGGCGGGATCGGGGTGTCGGCGGGCGCGGCGTCGGGGTGCAGCATCTCCAGCAGCGCCACCCGCATGATGGCCTTCTCCAGCGGCGCGATGCGGTCGATCGTCCAGCCCTTGGCGTGGCGTGCGAGGAGCGCGTCGAGCTCCTCCGCGCGGTCCTCGGTGGCGTAGGCGAGCGCGCGGGTGAAGAGGCTGGCGTTGCTCTCGAAGACGTCGTCGAGCTCGCGCTGGGTGACGTCGGCCTGGTAGAGCGCGAAGACGGCGGCCTTGCGCTGATCGGTCCGGCGTGACATGCGATCTTGGCCCCCGCCCACCCCGCCGCGGGGCGGCTAGACGCGCGACATGTAGTCGCCGCTGGCCGTCTGGACCTTGACGCGGTCGCCGATGTTGACGAACAGCGGGACCCGGATCGTGGCCCCGGTCTCCAGCGTGGCGGGCTTGTCGCCGCCGCCCGAGGCGGTGTCGCCACGCAGGCCCGGCTCGGTCTCGGTGACCTCGAGCTCGACGGACGAGGGCAGCTGCAGGTCGCCGGGGACGTCGTCGATGAACAGCACGTCGACGACGTCGTTGGCCTTCGTCCAGCGCAGCGCCTCGGCCACCGACGCCTGCGGCACGGCGATCTGCTCGTAGGTCTCGGCGTCCATGAAGTGCGCGTCGGTGCCGTCGGCGTAGAGGAACTGCATCTTGCGCGCCTCGGTGTGGACGGAGCGGAACTTCTCGCCGGCGCGGAAGGTCTTGTCGATCACGTTGCCGTCGCTGGCGCGGCGCAGCTTCGTGCGCACGAACGCGCCGCCCTTGCCCGGCTTGACGTGCTGGAAGTCGAGGACCTTGAAGATCGTCCCATCGACCTCGATGTGGTTGCCGTTCTTCAGTTGGTTGGTGCTGATCATGGCTGGGCGTCAGTGTAGGACGCCGTTATGGAGAGGTCGGCGAGCGCGCGGCGCGCCGGCGGCGGTCAGCCGTGCGACGAGTTGCTGCGGGGCACGGATCGCCTGCTCGCGCGTCGTTCGCAGGATGCGCTCCCCGGCGGCCTCGAGGATGGCCTGGCGCTCGGCGTCGAGCTGCTGGGCGAGCGCCCCGTCGTGCCAGGGGCTGCTGTCGATCTCGAGGCTGAGGCGCTGCGCGGGCCAGCGCAGGTCGGGGTAGTACGGCAGCCCGCCGACCACGAGGCGCGGATTGGCGACCGGATGCTCGAGGCCGGCTTCGAGGATCAGGTCGAGCACGACGTCCTCGTCCGTGCTCGCGGTCGGCGCGGGGCCGCCGGCGATGATGTCGGCGATCCGCTCCGTGGCGCGGTGGCCGCGGGCACGGCGCAGCACGGCGGCGATCTGGCGAGCTTTGGCCTTCTTCTCGGCCTGGGCCTTGCGGATCAGGCGCTTGAGGCGCTGGTCGGAGAGCTGCGGCGCCACCTCGAGGATCGCGCGGGCCGGGGTGGTGCAGGGGATGCCGTGCAGCCTCGTCGTGTCGTGTGGGTGCAGCGAGCGGGCGCGGTGAAAGCGGATGCCGGGGCGGTTGCGGTGGCTGACGCCCCGAATCGTCACGTCGACGTTGCGGTCGTCCCAGCGCACGAGTCCTGCGAGGGCACAGCAGGCCCAGCGGCTGAGAAAGGCGTCGTCGCCGCCGGCCAGGACGGCCGCCATGAACGTGGCGCACAGCGTCTCCCCCGGATGACCCACCGCGTAGACCCCG
>JAUXSD010000006.1 GCA_030681525.1 Solirubrobacteraceae bacterium | reverse complement strand
TCGAAGATCTCGGCGACCGCGTGCGAGTCGGTGATCGCCGTGTCCGCCCAGCGCGGCGCGTTGCGCTCGGCGAAGCGCAGGTAGGCCTTCGCGAACGCGGGCCACTTCGAGCGGTCGGAGTCCAGGCCGTCGACGTTGATGACCGTCGGGATGCCCGCGCCGCGCGTCATGAGGCACATCGGGCTGTTGCCGGCGATGAAGAACAGCGCTACGTCGGGCCGCAGCCGCCGCGCCGCGTGCAGCGAGGACAGAAACGTGTGGGTGAACGTGTCGAGGTACTTGTTGCGGACCGCCGGGATGTGCACGAGGCGCGCGCCCTTGTGCTCCTTCAGGCGCCGGTCGACGACGTGCGGGCGGCAGTAGACGATGACCTCGTGGCCGCGCTGGGTCAGGCGGCTGGCGAGCTGCTCGGCGGCCGTCTCGAAGCCGCTGTAGGACGCGGGGATGCCGCGGGTGCCGAGGATCGCGACCCTCACGGCGCGCCACCGGTGCGGGAGGGTGTGGCGCGGGCGTCCATGCTCAGGCTCAGGCTATAAGCCTCGATGTGGGCACGCGCCGACGTCCGCCAGGAGAACCCCGCCGCGCGCTCGCGCCCGGCCGCGGCGAGCACCGACCGCAGCGCGGGGTCGGCGGCGACCCGGGCCAGCGCATGGGCGAGGCCGTCGGCGTCGTGCGAATCGACGTACAGCGGCGCCTCGCCGCAGGTCTCCGCCAGCCCGGGCGACCGCGCGGCGATGACCGGCACGCCGGCCTGCATGGCCTCCAGCGCGGTCAGGCCGAAGCCCTCGTGCAGGGCCGGGTGCACGAGCGCGGCCGCCTGTCCCAGCAGCGCCGGCAGGTCGGGGTCGGGCACGCTGCGCACGCCCGGCGCGGGCGGAGGCTGCGCCCGGCCGGCCAGGACGAGCTCCAGCGCGCCGTCGCCGACCGCGGCGCGGTAGCGGGCGTGGGCGGCGAGCAGCAGTCCGAGGTTCTTGCGCGGCTCGTCGTCGCCGATGTACAGGAAGTGGCTCGGCGCGTCGGGCGCGGGCGCGGGCGGCGCGGTCGCCTGGCCGGGCCCGTGCGGCGCGACGACGATCCGCGCGCCGTCCAGTCCCCAGCGCGCCATCGCGTCGCGACGGGTCGTCTGCGAGACGCAGACGACGGCGTCCGCCGCGCGCGCGGCGCGGCGATGGGTCAGCGACGCCCAGCGCCGGAAGGCGGGGTCGAAGCACTCCGGCAGGCGCTCGAAGGCGAGGTCGTGCAGCGTCACGACCTGCGCGCACGGGGCGTCTCGCGCGTGCGCCGGCAGCGGGTGGTGCAGGACGTCGGCGCCGGCCGCCTGCGCGCGGCGCGGCAGCGCGACCTGCGTCCACCAGCGGTCGCGGGCCAGGTTTCGCACGCTGCCCAGTCCGCCGCCGGCCGGCGGCGGGCGGCCGCTGTCGGCCGCCTCGACGACGTCGACGCCCTCGGCGCGCAGCGCGGCGGCGAGGCGCTCGAGGTACACGCCGGTCCCGCTCGCGCCCCGCAGCGCGTACGTCGTGTCGAGCAGGACGCGCATCACGCCCGCACCGCGCGCACGAGGATCTTCGCGTGGCGCACGCGCAGCTGCGCGACCTCGAAGCCGAGATCGTGCAGCAGCCCGCGCAGGGTCCGCGGGGAGAAGAAGCGCAGGTGGTCCGAGCGCGGCTCGAAGTGCTCGGCGAAGCGGCGCGGGCTGAGGGCCAGGCGCAGCAGCGTCACCGGCCCGTGGTGCGGCGTGGTGAGCAGCAGCGTGCCGCGCGGGCGCAGGACCCGGCGCACCTCCGACAGCCACGGCGCGACGTCAGCGACGTGCTCGATCACCTCGCCCGCCCAGACGACGTCGACGCTGGCGTCGCCCGCCGGCAGCGGCGCGCCGTCGTCCCACAGGCGCAGATCCAGCCCGGGCGCCCGCGCGGCCGCGCGGCGCAGCGCCTCCGCGGCCACGTCGACGCCGACCGGCTGCGCGCCCGCCTGCGCCAGCGCCACGCTGAACTCGCCCGCGCCGCAGCCGAGGTCCAGCACGCGCTCGCCGGCCCGCACGTGCGCGAGCAGAAAGGCGCGGCGCGCGGCGAACCGCTCCGGCTCCGCGTCGGCGGGCAGCGCCTCCCAGATCGCGTCGGCGATGGCGTGGGGCATCGGCCAAGTCTCGCAGCGGGCCGCTCCCTGCAAGGATCGATGGGTGAGGATCCTCGCCGTCTGTGCCGTCGCCCACCCCGGCGGCGCCGAGATCGGGCTGCTGCGGCTGGCCCGGCGGCTGCTCGCCCGCGGCCACGCGCTGACGCTCGCCACGCCCGCCGCCGGCCCGCTCGACGACGCGGGCCTGCCGGTCGTGCGGCTCGCGCTGGGCGGCCTGGACCGCGGCGCCGGCGCGCGCGCGGCGGCGAGCTTCCCGCGGGCGCGCCGGCTGGCGGCGGCGCACGACCTCGTCTACCTCAACGGCACGGTCAGCGGCCGGCTGCTGCCCGGCCTGGCCGGCCGGCGCACGGTCCTGCACGTCCACGACATCGTCGACCGCGTGCCGCGCTTCTGGTCGTGCGCCGACGCCGTGCTCGCCGACTCCGGCGCGGTCGCCGAGCGCCTGCCGGGCCTGCAGGCGCACGTCGTGTACTGCCCCGTCGAGCTCGACGTGCCCGACGCGCCGGCGCCGTGGCCGCCGGACGGGGGCGGCGCCGCGCGGCCGGTCGTCGGCTTCGTCGGACGCATCGAGCCGCGCAAGGGCCCGCTGGACCTCGTCCGGGCCGCGCCCGCGATCCGCGCCGCGCGGCCCGACGTGCGGATCGTCCTCGTCGGCGACGACCCCTACGACAGCGCGCCGGCCTATGCGGCCCAGGTGCGCGCCGCGCAGGACGTCGAGCACATCCCGTGGGTGCCCGACGGCGCGGCGGTCATGCGCCACCTCGACGTGCTCGTGGCGCCCTCGCGCCAGGAGCCGTTCGGCACGGTCCTGGCCGAGGCGATGGCGGCCGGCACGCCGGTCGTCGCGACGCGCGTCGGCGGCTTGGCCGAGGTCGTCGCCGACGGCGTCACCGGCCGGCTCGTGACGCCCGGCGATCCCGCCGAGCTCGCCGCCGCGGTGCTCGCGGTGCTCGCCGACCGCGAGCGGATGGGCGCCGCCGCGCGCGCGCACGCGCAGCAGTTCGGCGCCGACGCCTACGCCGATCGCGTCGAGGCGATCCTGCTCGACGCGGTGGGGGCGCCGCGGTGAGGTTCGTCTTCGACAGCCGCCCGGCGCTCGACCCGCGCGGGATCGGGCGCTACGCGAGCAGCCTGCTGTCCGCGCTCTACGAGACCGCCGGGGCCGACGACGTGATCGTCCAGGGCCACCGCCCGCGCCGCGGCGACATCTACCACGCCCCCTGGATCGACGGCGCGCTGCTGCGCCCGCCCTGCCCGCAGGTCGTGACGCTGCACGACGTCGTGCCGCTCAAGCGCCGCAGCGAGTACCTGCGCACGGGCATCCGCTTCCGGATGCGCTACCTCGCGGTCGAGCGCTCGGCCCGCCTGATCGTGCCGACGGCGGTCGTCGCCGGCGAGGTCGTCGAGCATCTGGGCATCGACCGCGAGCGGATCGCCGTCATCCACGAGGCGCCCGCGCCGGCCCTCACGCAGCGCGGGCCCGAGGACGTCGCCGCCGCGCGCGAGCGCTACGGCCTGCCCCCGGAGTACCTGCTGTGGGTGGGCGGGCTGGAGACACCGGACCCGCGCAAGCGCATCGCCGCGCTGGCGCGGACGCCGCGCGAGCTGCCGCTCGTCCTCGTCGGCGCCACGAAGCCGTGGGCGCACGAGCTGCCCGACGTCACGCTCACCGGGCGGGTCCCGGACGAGGACCTCGCGGCGATCTACTCCGGCGCGCGAGCGCTCGTGTTCCCCTCCGACGACGAGGGCTTCGGGCTGCCGACGGTCGAGGCGCTGGCCTGTGGCACGCCTGTCGTGGTGTCGGACATCCCGGTCCTGCGCGAGGTCCTGGGCGACCGCGCCACGTTCGTGGACAGCGCCGACCTCGAGGGCCTGCTGGCGGCCGCAGCGGCCGCAGAACGCCCGGCGCCCGCGCCGCCGGCCTGGACTTGGGCCGATGCGGCGCGGGCGACGTGGCGGGTCTACTCAGACGCCGGCGGGAACTAGCTCACGCTGGGGAGCCCGCTCGGGCTCCGGCGTGACGGGCTTCGGCGTGAACTCCCGCTCCCACTCGGTACGGGCGCGATCGAACGCGTCCCAGTCGACGTCGGACTTGGGCTTCGCCCAGTCGGGATCGTCGACGCGCTTGGCCCAATCGGGGATCTCGATCTCGTTGTCGGGACCGGAATCGGGCTCGACGGGCTCCTCCTCGACGTCGCCGTCGGAGTCGTCGGTCTCGGTGACCAGGAACCAGTAGCCCAGCGAGCCGAGCGCGAGCAGGCTGACGGTTCCGAAGACGAGCGCGGCGGGGCCGAGGCCGATGCCGAAGCACAGCCCGGCGATCGGGCACGTGACGGCCCAGGTGATCCCGGCGCGGAGAGGATAGGGATCCTCGAAGGACCCCCGGATGATCTCCACCAGCAGCCAGACCATGCCTGCGGTGAAGAAGACCAGCGGTATTGCAAAGGCATCCATAGGCGAATGTCCTGTTGTCGTTGGGTGGTTCCCCCCGTTATCGCCAATTCTGCCATGCGTCAGACCTCGGCCGAGCGCCGTTTGGACGGATGGTCCAGATCCTGGCGTGTCGGGTGCTACGTCTTGAGGAGGGCTTTAGCCGCCGCTGTGCCCAGCCTTACGCTGTAGTTCGTCCCGCGGTCCTCGGGATAGATCTGCGTCGTGTTCGCCAGCACGAGGCCCGGCACGCCGGTCTGCAGCGGCGGGATCCGGCGGTGGTAGCCGACCGTGACGATCGGCTGGGCGGCGGGCTCGCGGTGCAGCCAGCGCGCGACGATCCAGTCTTCGGAGAACTCGGGCTGCACGCGGCGCAGGCCGGGCATGTAGGCCGCCAGCAGCTCGGGCTCCCCGAGCGCCAGCAGGGGGTGGCCGGGCTCGAGGTAGTTGGCGACGTAGAGAAAGCGCCGCCCGCCGTAGCGTTCGGGGGAGATGAAGTTCGTGTGCTCGACGAGGCCGACGAACGGCACCTCGGGGTCGGCGATGTTCGTCCAGTAAAACGGCGAGAACGGCCGGTCGAGCTCGAGCAGCAGACACAGCGCGGTGTGGTACTCGGTCGCCGCCAGCCGGCCGAGGTAGTCGCCCCCGATCGCGGTGCGCAGGTCGTCGTCGAGCAGCCCGGCGAACACGTCGCTGGGGACGGTGGCGGCGACCGCGTCGTAGGACTCCTCGCTCGCGTGGGCGAAGCCGTGCGGATCATGGCCCGCGCGAAACGAGCCGCTCGCGCCCGCCGTCACGACGAAGCCGTCGCCCGCGTCGCCTCGGCGCAGCGCCGCCGCCGGGCGGTCGATCAGCACGCGCCCGCCGCCGGCGACGATCGCGTCGCGCAGCGCGTCGAACAGCCGCTCCCACGAGTGCGCGGGGTAGCCGAGCAGCTCCTGCCTGGCCTCGTCGCCCTCGAGCTGGCGGCGCAGCGTGAGCTTGCTCCACAGCCAGGCCATCGAGATGTCCTCGGCGCGCGCGCCGAACTTGCCGCGCAGCAGCGGCCCCCAGACCTTGCGCCAGGGCCCGCGCCCCATCCGCTTCTCGATCCACTCTCGTGCGGTGATCGATTCAAACGGCGCGACGTCCTTGGCGCGCTTCTGCAGCAGCAGCACGGCGAGCCCCATCCGCAGCCGCGCGGGCGGTGACAGCGGGCCGAAGCGCAGGAGGTCCAGCGGTCCGTTGAACGCCCACTGGCGGCCCTCGAGGAAGAACGCCATCGACGACGGCTTCC
The DNA here is from genome assembly GCA_030681525.1 of Solirubrobacteraceae bacterium. Taxonomy (GTDB): domain Bacteria; phylum Actinomycetota; class Thermoleophilia; order Solirubrobacterales; family Solirubrobacteraceae; genus CADCVQ01. Next base: position 999 of record JAUXSD010000006.1, on the reverse strand, counting down.
ACTCGAGCTCGTCGCCCATCCCGAGCTCGTCGTAGAGCGCGACGATGTGGCGATCGCTCGTGAAGAGGTGGTGGTAGTAGCGCTCGAGCAGGTCGCCGCCGCCGACGTCGAGCGTGGCGGCCTGGCCGCCGAGCCCGGGCCAGCGCTCGTAGACGTCGCAGACGTGTCCCTCCTGCGTGAGGCGGTACGCGCAGACGAGGCCGGCCACGCCCGCGCCCAGCACCGCGACCCTCACGCCCGCACCAGCGCCCGCATCCGGCCGACGCCGCCGTAGCGCGCGAGGAGGACGGCGAGCCCGATCAGCGTGATCGGGATCGTGACGACGAAGCGCAGCAGCAGCAGGTAGGACAGCGCCTGGGCGCCGGTGTGCCCGATCGCCCGCACCCCGAAGGCGATCGCCGCGTCGAACGTGCCGACGTAGGCCGGGCCGCTGGGCACGAGCGCAAAGACCGACGCCAGGCCCATGAGGTAGCCCACCTCCAGCAGCGCCAGGTCCAGGCCGGCGGCGCGCGCGGTCAGCCACCAGGCGACCCACTCGAGCGCCCACACGGCGAACGTCAGCCCCAGCAGCCGCATGCCGTGGTTGGAGCGCAAGCGCCGCGTCGCCTCGGCCATCGGCGCCAGCCACGCCAGCACCCGCCCGAGGTGCCCGCGGCGGTGCAGCACCCACGCCGCGACGACCGTGGCCGCCAGCAGCCCGGCGACGAGCAGCGCGGCGGACAGCAGGCGGCCGGCCGAGGGCATCTCGATGCCGCCGAGCACGCCGTAGGCGAGCACGACGAACAGCCCGACGAGGACGACGACGTCGAGCACCCGTTCGGCGACGATCGTGCCGATCGCCGTGCGCGCGTCGGTCTTCGCGCGCGGCACGATCATCACGACGCGCAGCGCGTCGCCGGCGCGGGCGGGCAGGATGTTGTTGCCGGCGTTGGCGACGGCGAGCAGCCCGTAGGCGTCGGCGCGCCGTGGCTGCGCGCCGTTGTAGCGCAGCAGCTCATA